>PBMZ01000047.1 GCA_002722955.1 Planctomycetaceae bacterium
CCCGAACAGAAAGCGCCTAGTTTGAATATTCATCTTTTTTCCTAGTCGATCAGTATATTCATAAACAATGGTGGTTCAATTTTAACGGATAGGCTAAAAGTAGGCAAATCCCGAATTGGCGAGAAAGGTTAACCCTGTGTCTTCAGTTCCTCCCACAGCGTCGCCGATCTACGAACTTTCGTCACGAACCACCTCTATAACCCAATGAGACTGATTTCTTCGGCTTTGGTCCTGCTAGGACCCATTCCGAAGAAATTGTGATAACCTCATGATAGCCTGTCTATCTTTTCAGTTTCAAACGAAGCCATCAACTTGATCGAACTATGCTATCATATTGATTGTAGAGGATTGATGACATCATACATACTCCACTGAGTGATCGACCTGAGTCCTCTAACAGAAATAGCAACACTTAAATACTCTGAGTGCCACTAAGAAATCATAGAGGGAAGTTTCAAATGTCAGAACAATTAGCCATACATGGTGGGAAACGATCAGTGCCAGAAAGCTTCGTTAAACCATGGCCCTATGTTACGACGGCCGATCAACAAGCTGTGATGGAAGTATTTAAGTCTGATGGAATCATCGAACAGCAACGAATTCAATCGGAAGGTCTGGCGAAAGAGTGGGCTGAATACATGGGGGTAAAATATTGCATTCCTGTAAATAGTGGGACAGCAGCGTTACACATGTCTCTAACAGGAGTGGGAATAGAGCCTGGCGATGAGGTGATCGTACCAGCGTTTACCTTCTGGGCCAGTGCAGCAGCAGTGTTACATCATAACGCTATACCTGTTTTTTTGGACATCGACCCTGAAACTTATTGCATAGACTCAGATCTGATTGAAGCAAAAATATCAGAAAGAACAAAAGCGATTATGCCGGTGCATATTCACGGAATGCCGGCGGACATGGATGCAGTGCTTGAGATAGCCAAAAAGCATAACTTGAAGGTAATAGAAGACGTAGCCCAAGCACATGGAGCAAGGTACAAAGAGCGTTTATGCGGCTCTATGGGGGATGCAGCCGGTTATAGTACCCAAGCCTCAAAAACTCTGAGCAGTGGTTGCCAGGGCGGATTATTTACAACTAATGATGAAATCGTATACGAAAGAGCCTCGTTATTACAATACTTTGGGGAGATCATCGTGCCTGGCCAAGAACGAGAAGATCAAAAATATAATGCTTATGGACTAGGCTGGATGTATAGAGGGGATATGTTCAGTCAGGCGTTTATCCGCAGCCAACTCAAAAGGCTCGACAAAAATAACAGCCTTCGTATCAGAAACTGTAACTTTCTTACCGAGCACTTGAGTCAGATAAGAGGTCTAAAAACGCCTTATGTTCCGAATGAGTGTGAGCCAGTTTACTACAACTATGTAGTGGGTTTTAAGCCTGAGGAAATCGACTTGAATGTCTCTCCGAGAACCCTGCGTGATAAGGTACAAAAAGCTATGAAGGCAGAAGGTGTCTCAATGGGATTATGGCAACGACTTCCTGTCCCGAAACAAGAGGTATTCCAAAATAGGATTGGGTATGGCAAAGGGTGTCCTTGGAAATGCCATGATTCCATAATAGAATATAAAAAAGATGATTACCCAAAAACTGTTGAGTTCATTGATTCACACAGTTACATTTTCGACGTGAACCCTCCCAACGATTTGGAATTAATGGGTATGTACGTGGAAGCATTCCAGAAGGTGATGGGCAACCTGGATCGACTACTAAAATAAAATACAAACTACAGTTTGGTCATCAAGCATCGGGAAGTATATCCTGATCGAAGGGTGGAAGTTAAGTTTAGAATTGGGGAGAAAACTGAAGGGACAGGTGGGGGATAAAAACTTGCCCCCCACCTGTCGACATACCCCGTACCCAGTTTTACCACGGGCCCATGAGCCGATTATATATGTTCATACCTGGTATTATCAGCCAAAGAATCCTTAATTAATAAAATTAACTCAATCTTATTTTTGAAACTAGTATAAAAAATTGGGTTGAAAGGAATTATTCTATCGATCTTTTTTTATTTTGGGGTAAATTAGTTCAGTATTGTGGCCTTGCTGTTTCCCGTATAATCAATAACCTCAATTAAGTTGCTGGAGATACGTACCCCCACTTGGAATTTTTCCACCTCAATAGATTAGTCTATCTGATTTCCTACTAATTTCCTGTAAACTTCCTATTCATTTGTCTCTTCTGGCCTATATAGTTTTGGGGGGTCAAGGAAGAGTCAAATGAATTTGGAACAATTTGTTGAGCGGTTGGAGGATCAGGAGTCGTTTGATTACCAGGCTTTAGTCCGAGAATACCAAAATGGGGCTGATAGTAAAAACATTCGCGGTCGCTTGGCTCGTTTAGCCATTACTGTGCTTAAACGTCTGGATCAACCTCCCAATCCCGGAACCATCATCGCTCAATTTATCCAACTTTATCCGCCTGATCAATCTGCCACTACTGATCAGTCTCTGCCAGCTGCAGAGATGAAACCAGTGGAAGACTATCCCCAAGCCTTAGTCCAACCCATGGTGGAGTTGGATAAGTCTAAGGATCCAGCCTCCACCCACAAAGCTCTACTCGATCTGGGCGAAGCTTTACTGGTTTACCTCACCGGGATTCAGTTCGGCGAATATCGTAAGTCCTGGCCCATTGATGAACAGATCGAAGCTGAGTTTTATAAAAACGCCAAACGCAAACCCAGTTTTGGCGTCTTCCTCGGTTTCCTGCGTCGTCTAGTCAAAGCCGAAGGTCAATCAATTCTGGATCACCTCTTCCACAAACAAGCCCAATTTGAGGCTGTCTCCGAATATGTGCTGGTCTATGATCTGTTAAGTCAGGTTATCAATCAGGGACAGGATGATAACTTCCAGCCAGCTGTTGAAGAGTTGAAGCAGGGACGAACAGTAGCCAAACGCAACCTGATCAATTTCTATGATAGTTTTATTTCGATGAGAAACAGCTATGCTCATCCAGAGGATAAGGCTAAGAACCCGGAACGCAAATGGCCCTTGGGTCAAGACTACTATAATTTGATTAATCCCTATGTACAAGCCGGCTTAGAAGAGCTGATTGCTAATTTAGTCGTCATTACTGAGTATCAGCCGATTTTAGTCGAAGAAGTAGACCCCAGTCAGCATCAGGGACAAGTGTTAATTGAAGTAGGCAGGAAAGGGAAGGGTGAAAATCTGTCTTTGCAAGAAGAAGAAATAGACTTTCTGGATCCGGATTTAAGATTTCTACTGGATCGAGAAGGTCGTCCGTTCAGCCGTTTGTACTATAACGAGTTACCGCAATTATCGCCATCAGTGGCTAAAAAGATCATCTCACAAGAGAAAGCCAAGATGTTGGAACCAGTCTTGAAAGGGATGATCAAAGAATATTTGAGTGGAGACGGCGAGATAGACCAAGACGAGTATCTAACCTTGTGCTTAACGGCCCAATCGGCCGATGTGGACGAAGAGGAATTGAGACAAATCATCAGTCAGACCAGGGAAGAGGGGGGATTGTCAGCGGAATTTGAGATTATAGATAGTCATCAAGTCAAAGATACAGGTCCACACTTTAAAGATTGGTGGCTGAAATACTTTCTTTTGAGACAAGGCGTTTCTAACCTTTATGAGGATAGCAAAATTAGTACCGTACGAAGGGGGAAAGTTGAAGAAGAGGGAACAACCGAATACTTCCATCGTATGGTTTGGGATGAGTTAAATGCTTATGCAACAGCTTTGAAGGAAAAATATTTGGATGACGAAAGTGAGACTTGGATTTTGTCATCCAATCAATGGCAGCAGGGTCGGTTAACCGGTTATTACTGGGGTCGTATATACCCTGAAGAATCGACTTTAGGTCAAACTTATTCTGTATCTATATTTACAGACAGTATTAATATTGTAAGACAATACCAAAGAATACAGAGAATTTTAGACGAACAAAAAAGTCTGGGCTTAATTGAAGCTTCAACCCAAATATGTGCTGACTTTCTAGAAGAAAACCGAGAAGCATTAAGTGAATTTGAAGTATGGGTGACGGGTTGGAATAAAAACCTAGTTCCTGATTTTCGACCAGAATATGATTATTTTCTGCACGAGCTTTTTCCTACACAGGGCTCACCTAATGGTGATGTGTGGAAACGCCACTATACGTTGAATGAATACTATGACTCAGTTCATCCTTTAGCACTCGAAGGCAAATTTATCATTTACGAATTAAGTGTCAAAGGTGGAATTGATAAATCATCTGCCAGATACCAAGACTTGATTACTAATAGTCTTCAGGGCGATTATAGTAGTGAGTGGGGAGCCAAGGGATTGCCTTTCGAACTTTCTCAAAATCCAGAAGGTATTGATCGTGGGAATCGAATTGGTATTAGGCTGTTTTCGGGGATTATCTCTAAAATCAATGATTATGCAATTGAGAAAGGAATTTATCTAGCTCAAAATGAAGGACTAAAAAATAAAAAGTATGAATTGGCTAAACCGTCTTTAGTTGATCAAGTTCGAAGTGAAACCCTACGTTTGATAGTAAATAACACTGTTTGCATCAACGAATATAACCAATTACTCAAATTTATCCACCAGAATAATCTTAAATACATGGACTTCCTGAAAGTTCGTCAAGAATTTGAGGAGCAAGGAATCGTATTTTTAGATGGGGCCTATGTTAATCAACTAAGTCCAGAAAAAATTGAATCAATGAATTTGGTTTTAGATTGTTTTGTTAGTCAATACGAAGATAAATTGATAGGTCGCTCTGATAGCAACAAACGACGACAGGGTTTTTTGCAAAAATCAAAACATTATTCAATCTGCGTAAAAGGGAATGACATCTCTACCTTGATTGGTTTTCGTTGGACTAATACTAGTCAGGTTTATGCTATTCTTCAATTTGAAGGGCACTACAACCATTTCCGTCAGGCTGACGCTTTCTTGGACTGGGTCAATCAGCACCCTGATTGGGTCAGTGTTAACCCCGATGGGAGTTATCGACTTCATTTACACTCAGGACGGAAGGTTTTCAGCATCGAGAAACAAGAGCAACTACCCACTTGGCCCTGGAGTGAGGAACAAATCCATCAAATTATACAAATTATGGGAGAAATGCTTCCCCTGTGGGAACAGGCCAAGTCACAATTGGTTACTGAGCCGCCACAAGCAGCTAATGATACTAATAACTAACTATCGCTGATAAGATAACCTGGCTATTGTGTTTAGTAGGGTCATAATGTGAGAAAAATTGGTCTGTTTTTTTTTCTTTTTCTGACTATGATTTGCTCTTGGTCAAGAGGTGAGAAGTATGCACTTCTGGTGGGGATCAACGATTACCAAGGCGATATCAGTCCACTGCGGTATTGTGTGGCTGATGTCGAAGCTTTCGGTCAAGCTTTAGTTGAAACAGCTGGGTTCAAGTCTGATAACGTTTACCTGATGACTTGCCAGATGACGGGGCGTCGGCAACCCACCCATGTCAATGTCATTCGACAGTTGAGTTTGTTATCTGAACGAGTCAAACCTGAGGATACTTTTATCTTCTATTTCTCGGGTCATGGGATTACCAAATCTGGTCAATCCTTCCTATTAACTACCAATAGCGACACTACTACTAAAGACACCTTGACTATTACAGCGGTCGATCTTAACCAAGCCAAAGAGATATTGTCTCGTATCCAGGCCCAACAACTATTAACAGTCATCGATGCCTGTCGTAATGACCCTGACTCCGGTCGAGGAGAAGAGGACAACCTGTTGACCAATGATTTTAGTCGAGGCTTCAAGATCAAAAGAGATCAGGGTCAGGCAGAAACACCAGGTGTTAGTGCCACTCTCTATGCTTGTGCGGTTGGCGAACGGGCTTACGAATGGCCAGAGAAACAGCATGGGGTCTTTAGTTACTACTTACTAGAAGGTTTGAACGGTAAAGCGGCAAACACCACTGGTGAGGTGGTGGTGTCTGATCTGGCTCTATACACTAACAAAAAGGTATCAAGGTGGGTGAAAGAAAATAAAGCCAAAAAGCAGACTCCTTGGCTCGAAAAAAGTGGTTCAGATAGTTTGGTACTAGCTGAAGATGTCCTTTCAGAACAAATTCAAGTTGAAATTGTAGAAACCAAATCAACCTTGTCTCTTGGCTCGAACCCATCAGGAGCCACTGTATATATTGACCAACAGAAAGTAGTAGGTAAAACACCGATCGTATTGAGTATTGATACTGGAATTACTCGCCAAAAAAGGATAGAAGTTGGGCTGAAGTTAGATGGTTATGAAACTTTGATCATGAAAGTCAAATTAGACGCTGGAGAATACATTAAACTCGAAAATGTAAAACTGTCAAAAATCAATTTAGCTCAAAAGAGAAAATTACAGATTAACTCATATCCAACTAAGGCCGGTATCTATTTGGACCACGTTTTGGTTGGGCAAACACCTTTTCAAACTGACATTGATTTAAATTCGCACCGATTGAGGTTATCTTTAACAGATCATAAAGACTGGTATAAGCAAATACCCAGCGTTTCGAGCCATAATTTTCGTAATTATCCAACTATTCGATCCATTAATTACGATGCTCACTTATTTAAAATCCCAGATAAACCTCAGAAGGGAAATCTTTTAGTCAAGAGTAATCCTGCAGGTGCAAAAATCTCGTTTCAGAGTAATTTAGCGAAAAATTTAGATGGTATTGATCAATCTACTAGAACCCCAACTACGGTCAGGAATTTAAGTACTGGCGTTTATAGAATAATTTTTCAATCAGACGGTTATAAAAATTCAGCAAAAACAGTTACAGTGGAAGGAGGAAAAACCGCTGAGATTGAGGTCGATTTGATCCCAGTTTCAAGAAAGGGGAACTTAATAGTTAGTAGTAATCCTGCAGGTGCAAATATATACCTGAATGGAATTTACCAGTCAAAACGTACACCAACTACGTTAAGAGGTCTAGATATTGGGTCCCATAAAATCACACTCGAGTTAGACGATTATGAAAGTTTTACTCGGACAGTTAGAATAAAAGAGAAAATAACTGTCGAAATCACCATTGATCTAGTTCCTAGGCAGGGAGAGATAGTGGTTAGTAGCAAACCTGTGGGTGCGAGTATCTATCTTGACGGGATTTATCAGGCAAGACGAACACCAACGACTCTAAGGTGTTCAGCTGGACTACACACAGTTACTCTGAAACGTAGTGGTTATCAAAACTTCACACAATCAGTTGACGTAGAAAAAGATCGGGCATTAGTTGTTAGCGCTGAATTAATCTCACTTCGAACTAAACAATCAAATAAATCTTCCATTTCAGGTCCCATTATAGTGCCACTAAGTCGAATGATTATTGACGATGATTTCCAGGAACATCCTTCGAAAATGACACAGGGAATCATCGGAAGTGTTATTCTGATTGGAACTGTTTCTCTTGTACTTTGGCAAGCTGATGTCTTGCCGCTCGATACTTTGTCAGAGATTTGGGATCAATGGAAATAGGAAAGAAATAATGACGCCAAATTAAATGGAAAAGACTTGCCTATTGGTAATTTGAAAAAATCTCATGCTAATATCAAGAATATCGGAGGGAAAATAGAAAAACGGGTAAGGCTAAAACGAACTTTGATCGTAGTCATTGTGACTTTGTTTGTTGTTGGGATTGCTTTTGTATGGAAGCTTATACAGTAAAGTTCGAATTAAAAGGTGCGATGTTGAGAGATTTGCCGATTGGCTCAAAATAGTGCTGTAACCGTCAAAAGCTACGCTGACTAAAATGGCCAAAAACCCCCTTCAGCGTCGAATTTGGCCCAAACCCTTTTCAATACTGGGTTACAAAGAGGTTAGTTTCTGGTTTAAGTAGTAGAGTTAGTGGTCAAAAAAGCTAAAAATGGGGGGGCGTCGAATTAGGTTTGGCAAAATCAGGCTTTGACTGGGCTGAAGAGTGTTAGGATGAACGGTGGCAATTTGATGCTGTTACCAGTAGAAAGGGGTAAGTCGAAGGTTTGGCAAAAGCCTCTTGAAGAGGTAGTCAGAGAGAGGCTGACTACTAGATTGCCAGGTTCGTAATAGGGTAGATTTCCTCTTAACTTTCTATTCATTCTTCTCTTTTGACTTAAATAACCAGAGCTTTGTTGCGATTATACACAAGACGTTTTTCTCAAATATCTTCTCAGATGATAAGTTACTGGTATCAACTATCGGAGCAAAAGTCAACTAAGGTTTGGCTGCCGATGAAACTTTCCACTAGTTTGGCTGTTTTCTGATCCCATCCTCCCTTTATCCAATGTGCATTACACTTACCAAGTTGAAAACTAGTTTGTGCCGCATAAGGGGCGTTATTCCACTGATGAGTAAACTGTCTTTGCTTTTCTTTGGACATGTATTTTCTCAAGAGAAAGTCGTCATGGCTAATATTTCCTACAATTAAGAACTGAACTCGCATTTTTTCTAATCTATTTACTTCTTCAATTGTGGGTTCCATCAATTGCCAACTCAAATGTCCTAACTCCCTGACAGCTTGACATAACTGACTAGATGGGACCTTATCTCCCATTACAATTATTGATTTTTTCCCTTCTGTAACTCTTGGAGCAATTCGATCAGCTAGCAATTGTCTTTGTCCGATTTTTATACTCTTTAGTTCCCATTCCAAACATTCCGCTAATGGATTCAGTTCTAATCTTTGTTTAGTCTGATAAATTCCAAGCTTCAGGAATTGAATAAGCCTTTTTTTATCTTGGCTTTTTCGATAGCAGCCCAAAGTTAGATAAATTCGAAGGTTTATGGCGTCGTCTGATTGGGGATCCCAATTAGCTATTTGTTGGGTTAGGAAATTACCAGCAGCCAACCACTCTTTAGCCCACATTAACAAAATAGAAGATTGAATTCGATTTCTAGCAGGAAACGACTTGATAGGCTCATTTTTTAGAAGCTGGCCAAGTGTATTTAGAATAGGGATTTGATGCTCACTCAGAACCCAATTTTCATTTGGTTCAACTTCGCCGGAGGCAATTCCAACTTTGTATAGAGTATGCGCCCAACCAAAAAGGGGAAAAACGTCTCTACCATTTTCGTTTTGCTCGAGTAATTGTAATAGATTTTGAGGCTTCAACTTTTTGATCAATGGTTTCGCTAAATTCTGTAAAGCGTGATATAGATCAACATTTTTGTCGATGCATTTCATATCAGAGCAGCCAAACCAAGTCATGGTGAATAGTAAATAGCTGGTTTTAATAAGATCAATTTTACCATCATTCAGTAATTGCTCTATTCGATTAGCAATTGATTCAGACAAGACTAATAAGCATGATGGCTGCTTTTTGCTAAGTGTTAGAAAAGTGGCCAAAGATTCAGCTAATGTCTGCATATCATTCACGTTGCACTTGACCAGGTAACATAACTTAGCCAGCAATTCTGAATTTATCGTATTCAAAGCCTGACTATGATAGTCGATGGATTCATGAATTAAGTCGTGGCTGAAGCGAAAACGATAAATATCTGGCGATTGCCAGTCTGGTGGTCGTTCAAAGAATGAGGTACTTTTTACTTCAATCAATTCTAGCTTTTTGAATTGATCCAACAGACATGACACTGTTTCGGTCTGAAAGTAATTATCTTTTAATAAGGCTGCAACTAGAAAAAGGGTCGGAAATTCTGCCAGACGTTTAGTTTGTAATATTGATTTGTATATTTGCTGATCTTGGTCCGGTTGACGTAAGACGAAATTTTGATAAATATTAGGCAACAAGGTCCGGCTATCGACGGGTAATGGTGCGACCATTTCATCCGTATCACGTGCCGACGACAAGTAAGGCAAGTAAACTGTATCGATCAGTAGTGTGTTCAACGGTTGCTCTCCAAATTGATCTAAAATCCAATTCTTTTCAGGTTCTGAGAAAGAAGGAGTAATGTTCCATACATCTTCTCTGTCTAGGTCCTCAGGCGCTAATTCTAAAGAAAGAGTAGAACTGCCGATCAAAAGTCGATTTTCAGTTAATTGCTGATAGCTGTGATTACGTAGGGCTATTATCAAGTTGGGTCTGCCTGACGACAGATATAGTGGGTCTTGTAAGAACTGAACAAAAAAATTTAGATCTCGGACTGGAGGTTGATAATCTTCATCCAAGATCAGGTAACTTTTATTTGGTTGTTGATTCAAGTGGGAAAAGATCTGGTTAATTTGCGATATTCTATTACCATCGAACCATATAAGATCAATCGAATCTGTTTTCTGAACCAAAGTTGATAACAGTGAAGATTTTCCCATTCCACTTCGCCCTTCAATGACAATGGTTTTTGTATCCTGCTTTATCCAGTACTCTAAAATCGACAAAGAGCGACTAAATAATTTGGTTGGCCGATAGGGTGGTCTGTTCCAGTGATTAGTCAGATTATTATTATCTTCACTAGTAACCAGAAGATCCCTTAATGGTAATTTGAAAGCATCCGCAATCAATTCCAACGTTCGGTAGCGGAAGCGAGTGGTTTCACCCCTTTCTATGGAACCAATTCGGCGAGTACTAACACCAATGCTATCTTGGTCTACTGATTTTGTCTCTAGATGAAGCTGACTTTGTGACCATCCAAATTGTTTCCGTAATTTAACTACATGTGTCCCTAGATTTGGTGGAGCTTCGATTAATGTTGGGTGTACTTCTGCTAATTCGGCTTGTATTTCGGTAACCATTTCCACTCTCTAGCTTCGTATATAACGCCTAAATTGGCGGATTTTTTTTTTTTACAACACCTATTCTCTCATTATCATCTGCTAAAGTCCACAGCTAGATAGAGATAATAGTTAAGTTTCCAGTAAGTTTCCAGTAAGTTTCTACCTGATTTCCACTCAATTTCCACTTAACTTCCACTTAACTTCCACTTGACTTCCACTTAACGTCTTGTCAGGCCTTATCTTTTCTCTCTTCCTTACATCAAATTCCCGGCTTTTTAGTTCTCCAGATCAATATTTACGCCTTGAGCAAAGACACCACCCTTCTAGATTATGCTTTCAAATTTCCATCAAATTTCCTATCAATTTCTATATTGATAATGAGTCATTTGAGGTATGTTATGTTTTATCCGTTTGCTTTCTGTGTTTCATAATAACGGAAAATCTACCTGTGTCCCTTTATTGGTAAATTCAATCAGGAGCTACGTCCAAGTACTTGAAAGGGACTAGAAATCATTAATTTAAGAAGGAGATCGTGATGGCAGACTTTAATGTGAGCGGCAGAATGAAAGTTAAAACGCTACGTAACAGTTTTAAAAAGGCATTCGGTAGCACCTTACGGGTCTATAATGGGGTTAGGTTTGCAAGTGATGATGCAAGCGTTGCGTCAATTGCCAAGGAGAAAATACCCAGTGGAACTGAGGTAGGCTTTCATGGCAGAACAAAATGCGGCAGTTTTGAGAAGCAAATGATGGATAAGTTTGGCATAAAAGTTCAGGTTGCTAATCCTGATGATTCAGAACTGGTGTCAGATAGTGTGTCCCTAACACAAAGCGGAAAATCTTAGTTTCTATTTTTAGGTAAGTATGCACTTGGCATACTTACCTAAAAATCAAAATTTCAGGAGAATGTGTCTGTAATGAAATTCCTCAAAAAATTGGTTCTTGGCTTAGAAGATGTTGACGTGACAGGTAATATGCACGTAAGAACGCTCCAAGAGAGATTTCGAAAATCTTTTGGTACAGAAATACGTGTTTATAAAACGCTCAATACTGGCCGAGGAGCGAAAAAAGCTGAGAGTGCTGCTACTTTCGCGAGCCTCGCTAATAGTAAAAAATTAGGTAAAATCGAAATCAAGAAAAACAATACGGTTGATGATATAGAAGACCAGTTTAAAGAACAACTTGGTATCGGTATTCAGATAATGTTACCTGACGGTGAAACCTTTGCACCGAATGGTCTTAAATTGAAAGACGTTGCAAAACATGAAGTATAAGTAGCAAAAACATAAGATTTGTCTCATATATTTCCATTTTTAGCATTCGTTTCATTTGGGTAATCAGATCGACTTTATGATTCTGACTCTATATTCAGAAAATCGGCTTTTACTTGTTCAATTATGTTACGTCTTTTCATTAGTCTGTACTTTTCTGTCAACTGTTGTAGCCGCTGAGATTGATGAATCAGGAAGATTGGTTCAGCATGCGGAAACGTATTATTGGATTGGTTTGTCTGAACAAGGAAATGTAAAGGCCTTCGAAAAAGGGCTCAGTTACTTATCTGAAGCTGAGTCTTTGGGTGTATCTGAAGATCAGAAAAAAATCGAAAGCTTGAGAAATGATCTGGAAATACAAATGGGAATGGCTAAAGGTACATTCTTAGGCCAATTTCCACTAGTTAAACTAATAGGTGTATCAGTTTTTACGGATATTGGAACTACTGGTAGTTACGAAATTGTTTATGATCCATCTGTTTCTTCAATGACGGCGGCTCTAACAGATGTCATCGAATCAGTATCAACTGACTTTATGTCTAAACCGCAGCTTGATGTGGTAGTTAGAAGTATTCCGGATAGTTTAACTCTCGATAACGAAGCTTTTTATGTTTTGAACAATGTGTCTAGGTTTAGTACTCATCCAACTAGAGATGTATTGTCGGCACTGAACGCTGATCAATACACTGAGTTTCGTCAAAATGATATCAGCCTAGAGATAATAGATGCACTTTGTGAAAATTTAGGAATTGAGCAGCTGTTGGTAATCACAATTGAGCGGCTAGATGTAGTCGACGATAACTACTTTTATGGAGCAACGGGAGAAGTCTACGAGATAAGGAATCCAAGACCCATCTATACTGTCGGGAGCGATAGTGTGGTTCAGGATCGACGTATGGAGATCCCACGAATCCTACTAACGCATCTGATTTTGTTGGTACTAGCAATAGTTATTTACATTGTTGTACCAAGGTTAGAAGACGATCCCCGTACAATTGATATCTTAAGAGATGGAGCTGTTGTAATTATTGGTTTTATTACAGGGCGTATCATGCCGTGGTTTCTTGTTCCTACCATCAATGCCATCCAGCCAGAAGCAGAAATACCAATTCTATATACCTTTTGGTGGCCTAGTTTAGTTGGTATTTTACTGTTGTTGATACCTATCTTAATCTATCGGGTTGCCAATGCACGTTTGATGGCAAATGAGATGATTAGCGGCGTTTTGGGTGATTTTAATCTAGACGGTCGTGGAGGTGGAGTTTGTGCCACAATATCTTTAGGATGTTGTGCTTACCTGTCAAGTGCATTGTTCTTATACTTTAGGTCAGATGCTTACCAGGTCATTCTACCAATTATTATCGTTGGTGGACTTATGGGATATATTCTAGGGCGTGCCATTGATAAGACTAACTTACCTATTGTAGTTGGTGTTTTGCCTGCTGTTGTATCTTTGGCTTATGGTACAGCCATCTGCTCGGCGAACATTACTTTTATATGGTCCATAGCTATATTTTCAAGTTTAGCTGGAATATACTTGCTATGGAGATATGGTTCAGATCCAACTCTTGATTCAGATGTCGATTTAGAAGAGAGCGTTTCGCGGGAAATTGATCTATCACAAGGTTTTTGTCGCGGAGATTTAAGAGATATTATCCAACTAATTGAAAGGTTGGTTGCTACTGAAACCCCCTTATCAACATACCTCTTTAACGCTTTAGACGATGATGACCAACTTTCTTTAGTTGAATACCAGCGATCACAAAACGAAGAAACTGCCTTTGAAGCTCCACCGCTGTCAGTACAGATTGTATTAGTTGATCTATTGAACGCACAACTGAAAAACCCAGACCTCTATGCTAAAGAACGGTTTAAAGAAATTCAGCTCTCTAGTTATGCAACAAACTTAATCCAAAAATCTTCATCAGTTGAACTCAGAAATCGCCAATTGCTCTTAGAATCATTTAGATCAGAGTTAAAAGACTCAGCAACTCGTGTCATTCCTAAGAATGTTGAAAGCCTGAAGAGATGTTGTGCTCAACCGAGCTACGTCTATTCCAAGAATTACCATCAAGCGCTTCAACTCCTAAAGCCTGTCCTACTCAGCCAGAGCACCTTTTTAACTATGGAAGGGTCAAGTGGTATGGGCAAAACAGCAACTACCAATGCTCTAATCGAAACCATTGAATTCGAGACGAGGCAATCAGGACGGCAATTTGTTCTTCTTTCTGGTAAATGCCCCCAACCTTTTGCTGGTGAAGATGCTGAACAAAATGCCCCTTACGCTCCATTTCAGGAGGCATTGTCAAAAGTATTTAATATCAATTTATTGGCTCCAGCTGACGCCCAGTTAGAGCAATTAGATGCAGCTTTGGATGGGATTTTCGATTCTGCTGTTCCATTTGCAGGCTTGCTCTTTCCTTCTTCTGAAGAAAGTTTTAACACCGCAGGTTCTAACAAGGAGTTATTTGTTTCTATTGAGAGAACACTAAAAAAATTGGTAGAAACAGGACGACAGTCAAAAAAAGTTATCTTAGTATTTATTGACGATATTCAGTGGATCGACGAGTCGTCTAAAGAACTTCTTCAGCACTTAGTTGAGGCTTTCCGGGACGATTCAGAAAACTCCATTGCTTTTCTGTTAACTAGCCGTGAAGAACAGGTTGCTCTAGATATTGGATTATCACAAGAAGAAATATATCAGGTTAGCCACGAGGTTGGTGAAGAATCTAGGCGCGATCACATCAGCATTTTATCAGATTCTCTCAACCTTGTCTTGCCGGTTGCTGAAAGTATTGTTGATAAGGTCGGAGACATTAATAATCACCAGGGCGCTCTTTACTGGTTATGCCAAATTGTGGCTGATTTGACTGATATGAAGGCTTTCCAGTTTACAGAAAGTGGATTTGACTGGGCCCCAGATTTTGAAGAATATCAGGATCCGCAGACAGCCCTACCAGTACCTTCTGAGTTGAGAGATTCCATCGTGGAACAACTAGAGAAATACAGCGAGTATTTACCTGTTCTCGAGTGTGCTGCCTGTTTAGGTCTTCAGTTTCCGGCCGATGTTTTGGCAACAAGCCTAAATACTCCGCGTTTGGATTTGCTTAAACAGTTAGCCCAAATTGAACAAACAACCAATTTCATCTATGACGTCAGAGAAGAAGATGATATCTACTCTTTCCGTTCGTCAATTATGTTAGAGGTAATACGAGAACGGATTCAGATTATGGGGCGCGGACCAAAGTCTAGTGATGTACCACAAATTGTGAGAGAGTATCATACTCGGGTGGGTGAAGCACTAATTGACAGACCTAACATTGATATTTTTGCGGTGGCAAAGCACTTTTATGCTGCTGGTAGCGGCAATGCTGCTGATGGCATGAAATATTGCTTAAAAGCTGCTCAAGCAGCTATCCAGCAACCTGCAGTCAATGAAGCCCGAGAATACATTAAGATGGCTAAGGAATGTGCCAACGTAGCAGGCTTAGATGAAGATAGTCAGGACTTTATCAGCTTGGAATGTCATTTGGCTCACATTTCTGGCGAAAACCGAGCTGAGATGGCACAAAAGTGTATCGATTACTTGGAAATCGATACTGAACCTTCATCCGAGTTTTTGATGATTGCAGCTAGATCATGTTATGACGGAGCAATGGACCAAAGAGATCAAGAGTTATTTGCTAAAGCTGCAGAATTAGGGGAGCGTTTAGCTAATCATCCATCAGCTGAACCTACCGATCAGGCTGAAGGGTTTCACTTTATCGGTCTGAGTCTTCCCCCAACTGAAGGAGACCTACGTAAACAAAATCTCAGTCAAGCATTTGAGTTACTAAGCAATTTTGACCCAGAGGATATTCCTGCCCAATCATTATTAGCTCGGATAGCTAACTCTTTTGCACTGCAATTGGAACGAGAAGATCCAACTGAGGCCAGCCGACTCTATCAGCAAAGCGTTGATATAAAAAACAGGCCAGAATTACGAGATATTAACGGCTTAGCTATTTCACATAATGGATTAGGAAGAATTCACATCTTTGGTCAACCTCAAAATCCTGCTCAGGCTCGCCATCACTTTGAGATAAGTCTAGAGTTCGCTGAACGAATAGGTAGTGCTATCGGTGTCTGTAAGAGTTCCAGCTTTTTAGGGATGTGTGCCAAAACAGAAGAAAAATACGAAGATGCTGTTGGATATTACCAACGCTCGTACGACTATGCACAAGGTTCATTCGATCGTGGTTTTGCGGCAGCGGGCTTACTGGAATCACTCTGTAAGATACAAGATTTAGAAGGAATGAATGAATTTGGTCTTCGTTTCCTCGCGCAGGTCCACGCTGATGGAGAACTACCTACTCCAACGATCTCAGCTGTGACAGCCGCTTTGAACCAGTGTCAAGAATATAGTTCAGCTGATTGGTTAACCGAATTACTGTCTATGGTCCCAGAAACAGATGGCTAATTCTAATAGTACAAAAGGTAAGTCTTACCATTTTAGCTATCAGTTTGTTACGGCCGGAACAACAGCTCCTACTATTCTGCCTAATAACGAAATCTGGTTAGATGTGGGAAACCGGGCTGATCTTGGAGTCTTGGATCATCACGGTGGGGATACGGACGTTCCTAGTGCCACTGAATTAGTTTTTTTACACTTTAATCAGTTAGTCAAGTCTCATATTTCTGGGGAATGTAAGATCAAATTGACTTTGCATATCAGACCGGACCTTGATGCTATCTGTGCTGCATGGTTGGTAAATCAAGCCTTAGAGCAGCCATTATTTATCGAAAATCGCCAATTTTTATACCCTTTGATTGAGATGGTCAGTGCTAATGATCAGGGTAGGATTCAAACTCAACATCCGGAAACCTGCTGGACTGTTGTTTTTCGAGAGCGAATGAGATACGAGCTGCCGCTGTCTGCTAGTGATGAAGACAGGGTCGAATTGGGTTTTCAAATATTGGATTGGACTTTTAATGAGCTGTCAAATGGGCGAGATCTAGCAACTATCTCAAGTCAACTTATTACTCCCCAAGTAAAATCAAGTTTACTTGAGTCAAAGAGGACCTATCTCCAGGATCTAGAAACAGCTGAGCAATTTCAGGTTTATTTGCCAACCAGAAAGTCCGAAGCTCTACCAATGGATAAGCCAATTGGTTGTCCATTGGCAGAAAATGCTCAAGCCCGTCTAGCAGATGGCATCTATTTGAAGAATCCGAATAGTAGCCTATTCAGGGAACTAGCCAGAGGTGATCGACAACGAAGTTCTCTCGGGGAAGGCTTCTCATTTATGTTGGTTCAGTACGAACTCAAACACAGCTATCAGAATCAACCTTTAAATCGGTATGTTTTGAGTACAAATCCTACGACTAATTTCCATCTCCAAGGTTTAGGCCGTATGTTGGAGCTAAAAGAGCAAGAGCAAGAGGAACAGCTGAAATTGGCCCCTATACCTGGCCGCGAACGTGTTGAGGATGGAAAAGGGAGACACGGATATAACGTTGTCTCGCCTTGGTATGATGGCAGAGGACATAATTTTACCATCGTTGATTGTCCGGGGGTTACCATCGATCAACAGAAGCTTTACGCTTCCTGTTTAACTAAAGAGAAAGTTCAATCAGTTGTTGAGTCTTTTAGTGCTCTTGTTTCAACTGGTTCGGAAGTTTGAAATAAGAATGCCAATTTAAATGGTGTCAACAATTCAAAGGGACATTAACAAATCAGACAGAATATAAGCCATAAATTTCAATTAATGAGGATATGACACATGTTAGAAACCTATCGTGAAAGGCTAAGCGCCATTGAAGATTACTACAATGCCAGAGACTTCATTAGAACTATCAGTGAGTGTGGAACATTGATTGAACATGTAATCAGCGACACTTTCCGAGAGTTTCATACACATCTAGAAACGCCATCTGATCGTAAAAAGTTTTTCGATTTCGAGCAGAAGCAATGGGAGCACTATTCTCGTTTTATTCAACGACCAACTATGGGTGTTTCTATCCGTTTTTATGCTCCATTATCCAAGGGGTTGTTTAAAGATCATCCCAGAATGAATGGAGATGTGGTGAAACCACTAGGAGAAGTAAATGAATGGCGAAATAAAGTAGCACATGCCGGTTCTGAGCCGCCTTCAGAAGACGATGCTGATGATGTATTGGAAAATACAGAGAATATTATTAGA
Organism: Planctomycetaceae bacterium; assembly: GCA_002722955.1. Lineage (GTDB taxonomy): Bacteria > Planctomycetota > Planctomycetia > Planctomycetales > Planctomycetaceae. The sequence continues at coordinate 18,097 of PBMZ01000047.1, forward strand.
AAAATGGGAATTGAAGATGATACTCACGACAAAATTGGTATTCCGATTTCTACCTATCTAATCCTTAGTTCAATTTTGCAAAAGTCCGAGTCAGCTGAAAGTGAGGGAGATTTTCGTCAAATCATTGGAGATAGTCGAAAATTAATACCTTCTTTGGTTAATCTGTGTTTAGAAAGAGAGTATGCCTTACTGACATTGGAGCAAAAAGAGGTTGTCGTTGACCAGTATGTGGCTGATGGAACAATGGAACTCGAACTTCAGTCTGGTGCCTCTGTTCTCAAAAAAATTGATTTTTTTGATCGGGTGGAAGGAGATTTGGAGCGGCATATGGAACGTATAATGGGTGATTCAGGTTCCACATTCACCTTCCGCGCTATTCGTCCGTATACCAGTTTATTAAAAGAATTCAATAGTTATTTGAGAAGTGAAGCTGACGACATTAGTGTTATTTTGGGATTTGCTGATCAGATTAAAGAAAAATACCTAAACGAAAACCAGATCGACGATAGCGAGCGGTTGGAATTGGAGATCATGGGGAAACATCAAGGTATCCCCAAAAATGCTATGGTGAGACTGGAAGACGATGTTGTGTCAGCGATAGAAGCTGATATTGTCACTTTTCAAACCTTCCATTCCAGCGGATCTGATCCTGCAGATAACACAGTGGATATCGAGGCTCAATTGATTGAGATGATCAGTATGGGAACACCATTGACAGCCATTAGTACCATGGCCTCTGCACAAGGATATCAAGGCAACGTTCAGGCCCTTTTTGACCAGCA
>PBMZ01000048.1 GCA_002722955.1 Planctomycetaceae bacterium
CAAACTACTGCCTTTGTTGGTGAGTTCACAGAAATTCGACAACAAAAATTACCCAACCACTTCAACAGTTCCACTGTCCACCTTTTCTGGGCAATACCACACCGCTTGTGTCAAGCATCGGCACAAAGAACACGTGATGCATGAGTATTGCTTTGTTTTTTCAACGATCTAAGTCAGAATATGTGATTCCGTCCACATGTACCTGAAAGGAACATAGGATGTCAAACATCTTCAAATTCATCATGATGTCATGTGCATTGTTCTTTACAAGTTGTGGAAAAGCACAAGAACCAATGGTGGAAACACGCGTGGATTTACGAGCCCTTCCAACAAATGCGGAACTTGCAACGTGGATCGCACGACTCCGAAAGACCTATCCTGAAGAATACAGACGAAGTGAAAACAAAAACGTGCTGAAGGCTAAACTCAGCCAGTCATCTCTCGCTCGAAAACTGTTCCGAACAGCGCAAGAAACATCTCCCGATCACGCGAGCTACTTCGCATTGCTCTCTGAGTCCATTCGTCTCGCAACCATGGCCGATAAGCCCAAGTCTGCACTTGAGGCCATCGAACACCTCAGTCGCACACATGCGATAGACAAATCAAGGAAGCAACTGGACTTGTTTCAACATTTCTCAAGCAAAAGCATCCGAATTAGCATAGTCGGTGAATCTGGAGGCTTCGTTTTGCCAGCGGTTCAAGAGGCATCAGACGCGCAGCAGCTGAATACCGCGATGGAGATTGTCGAAGTAGGCGAGAATATTGCGGATCGGATTCTTGACAAGAATCTTCAAAGGAAACTTGCAGAAGCAAAAGAGCTCTTGACGAGTTTGAAGCGCCAAGAAGCTGCTGCTAACACTGCCACAAGAACTCTCAAGGTCACACCAAACGATCCGACAGCGAATCTAAATGTTGCCAAATTCCTGGGCTTGCGAAGGGGAGAATGGGAGTCCGCTGAGATTTTTGCAGCGCGCGTTGACGATAAAGAGATACGAAGCCTTTTTGTTCGTGAGCTCACAGCAGCCAAAGATACTGAGAGCATCCTACAATTGGCCAACGACTGGTGGAAGTTTGGCGAAACAGAATCCGGAGCGGTCAAACTTCAAGCCAAAGAGCTTGCGGCAACTCGGTATGCGGCTATCGTGTCAGAGCTCAAGGGCTTCGAACGAAAGCAAGTTGAAACACGTTTAGAAAGTGTTGTTCGCCATCATGTTGTCGCCGTACGGATACCAATTGTAAACACGCCCAAAACGAGCGATCTACCGGAGAATTTACATAAGGGACTCATTGCCTACTACCCATTTGACGGCAACGCGAAAGATGTGAGTCGTCATAAGAATGACGGAACAGTACATGGGGCAAAACTTGCACGGGATAGACATGGTTCTTCGAATTGCGCGTATCAGTTTGATGGAATGGATGATTACATTTCCGCCCCGCACCAAGAATATCTAAACTTTACTTTGCAAACGTACACAGTGAGTCTTTGGGCAAAAGTCTTGAATACTGGCCCGGCAATTCACTTTATTGGGAAAGATGACTTACCGTCTAGAATAAAGTGGATTCTCATCTATACCAGACATGTAGCTGGCACTGATTTCTCGTTTCATACAATGAATTCCAAAGAAGGCCCTCACTTCAGTGCGCGACATACACTCAAATTGCCACAGCCCCAATGGCATCAGTATCTCGTAACAAGGGGTGCAACTGAAACGTCAGTTTACATCGATGGTGCATTGGTATCGCGAAGTGCCGGCCGTTCAGCATCACAGGTAAACAATCGGGCACCGCTAACGATTGGACAAGCGGAAAAGGGAGGTTGGTTAAAAGGGCTAATTGATGATGTCCGAATCTATGATCGCGAGTTAATCCCTGGCGAAATCACAGCCTTATACGAATTTGAACGTCAGAAGAAATGATTCCTCAATAAGACGTAGTTCTGACTTGCGTCATTGCGCTTCTCTTATGCGAGACCTCACCATGAACCGACGCCAATTTGTTGCCTCAGCCGTTTCTGCTTCCGCCGCGATTGCCTATTGGGGCAAGACGTCGCAAGCTGCCGGTGTTGCCGAGAAATATGCTTCGCTCGATTCCAGCAAATACTTGGGCAAGGTCGTCACGGAAGCGCGCATTCACGATAAGGTTGTCTTCACCGAGGGCCCGGCTGCTGACGGCGCAGGCAATCTTTATTTGACGAACGTGCCTGCCGAGAAGATCTTGAAATGGGACCCGAAGGCCAAGAAGTTGAGCGTCTTTCGCGAGAAGAGCAATCAAGCCAATGGACTTTGGTTCGAACCTAACGGCAATCTGCTTGCCTGTGAAGGTGGTGCCGGTCGAGTGACTCGGACGGATATGAAGTCGGGCAAGATTACCGTCTTGGCGGATGGCTACAACGGACCGATCGGTAAGCCGAACGATTTGACGCAAGATGACGAAGGACGGATTTACTTCACTTCACGGTTTGGAAACGAAACACCGCGGAGTGGAAACGTTGATTCGATTTATCGCATCGATCCGGATGGCAGCGTACACCGTGTGATCCAAGATCCTCAATGTAAGAAGCCCAATGGCATCGTGATTTCACCCGACAACAAGACACTGTATTTGATCGAAGCCCACCCGCTTGCCAATCGACCGCGAAACATTCAGGCCTTCGATCTAAAATCCGACGGCTTCGTGACCAACCAACGAACGTTGATCAACTACTATCCGGGACGAAGTGGAGACGGAATGTGCATCGACTCGGAGGGAAATCTCTACGTGGCCGCAGGCTTGCATAAGACACGTAAGACCAGCGAGACACTAGATACTCGGCCCGGGATCCATGTCGTCTCACCCAAAGGTGAGCTGTTGGCATTTGCCGAGACTCCCGAGGACACCATCACCAATTGCACGTTTGGCGGGCCGGATCTGAAGACGTTGTATGTCACTTGTGGCACATATCTGCTAAGCATTCGAACGACTATTGCTGGCAAATCTTGTTACAAGCCAGCAATTTAGCGACCAGACAGCGTTCAGAAGAATCACTTACAGCGTATCGGAAAAAGATGGGACCAGTGTTGCTCGGAAGGTATAATTGAACAAACCGGGGGACGGGCTGATCGGAAGAAACTATGCAAATTGAGCAAGCGAAGGATATTGATATCATCCGGCTGGATGACGAAGTTCTTGACCGTGATGTGATCGACGAAACATTTCGTCAGTTCAAGCAAATCATTGAAGAATCCGCTTCAAAGAAGTTGCTTCTGGACTTTTCGAAGATTACGTTTGTGGCGAGCCCTGCGCTGGGGATCCTGATTTCGCTCAATCAACATTGCGAGCGCATGAATGCTCGATTGCGGCTTTGCAATATGCGTCCGGTTATCTACGACGTCTTTGCGGTCACTCAGGTGACGCAGATTTTCAAGATTGACGATTCCGAAGAAGCCTCATTGGCCGCGTTCTCGTAGTCGCGTCGTTCCAGTTTAATCGGCTTGCGTGGTGATCTGAACGGCTTTACTGTCAGCTTTCTTTTGTTGCTGTCGCTGCAACGCTGCGCCGCGTTCGTCTTCCGAGTTCTCGTACAGATACCGCAGCAGTCTCTCCTGCGCTGATGTCAGTTCGTGGTTGCGTCGAGAAAGAGCCGTGCGAGCTGTTTCGATGGACGAATCCCAGTCCAATTCCGTGTCGAGCTCTCCGTGCCAAATCCGACTGAACGAAGGAATGTGCTTGGGCAACAATTCTCCGCCGGGTAAGACCATGCACATCACACCAATGGATGAGCCAGTGTTGAAGAGGCTGGCCAATGCTGTTTTGGTGTGATCGCCAATGAAACAGCCGGCCTTCGTCGAACCGGTATCGGTCGATTTTCCAAGTAATGGAACTTTCACGTTCGAGTAATCGTTCTTTAAGTCGCTGTTGGTGGTGAGGGCTCCCAAATTGACCCATGGACAAACGTAACTGTGGCCAAGAAAGCCATCGTGATACTTGTTCGAGTAACCATGCATGATGGACTCTTCGATCTCCCCGCCGACTCGGCAAACGGGACCGATCGTTGTCCCTTCTCGCAAGTTCGTGCGGAACAACTGCGATTCCTCACCGATGTGGCAGGGACCCTCAAGCCGAGTATACGGTTGCAACTTTGCACCCGCAGCGATGGATATCGGACCATGTCGGGCGTCCAAGACAACGAATGGATCCAATTCCGCATCCGGCGAAACAAACACATGGTCCGGGTTGCCTTGAATGGCGACTTGTGGACCAAGGCGATTGGCAAGGCTATAGCCTGAAGAGCCCTCGTAACTACGATCGAGCAACTGAAAGTCGGTCTCGATCTGACGTCCGTTTTGATTGACGAAGTCCCAGGGATGACTAACCACCGTGCCGCCAGCTTCGACGACCGCTCGTCCGTCGGCAATTGTCAGCAGCGGCTCGGACCAGTCACCGTCAGACAAGAGTGCCACTTCGATGGGATCAAGCGTCAAATAAACGACCGTTCCATCGATGATTCCCACTTCATTTTCACCGACTGACTTTAGGCGGGCCAAACTTGAGATGTCTGGCAGCCAACGTCCATTGATCAGCAGCGTCGGCTCTTGGCCAAGCCATACGTAGTCATTGATGTGGGCATCGATCTGTTCCTCACGGTAAGTGTCCTGCAAGTAGTTGCGAAGGAACGCACCCCACTCGGCGACCTCAAGCGTCCGAAGAATTCGGTCGCGCAAAGAGTAACTTCCGCACAACAGCTCGAACACCGGGCGCATCAATGCGATTGGTGCTAAACCGGTAGCCTGCGCATCCTCGAAGAAGACGATGCGTGCCATGACCCCGTCCTTGGGAGATATGGATAACGAAGGAGGGAGTGAGAGAGGGTCGGGGAATATAGCGGTTCTTCAGAATTGATGAAAGATGGTTCGCCGATCTACGAGTCCATCGTTTAACCCGTAGCCGTGGGCGAGGCTTGCTCGCATACGCCTCGCCTATAGCTACGGGTCAAACAAGGTCAACAGCATGAATCATCTAGCGATCCAAACAGCTTCTGTGTGGCCTTCGGCAGAAAATCCCGATAAAATCAACAGTTGCTGATTTGTAAGAAAGGGCAGAGTCATGTTGACGATTCATACCGATGCATTCGATCGCGATTGCGAGCGAGTCTCGCGACGTAACTTCTTGTCAGTCGGAAGTTTGGGGTTTGGTGCTCTGTCGTTATCCCAGTTGTTCGCCCTCAAGGCTAACGCGGCATCGGGCAAGCCAATCGTCAACGACAAGGCAGTTGTCGTCTTGAATCTTCAAGGCGGTGCAACTCATATCGAAACATTTGACCCCAAAATGACGGCTCCGGCTGAATATCGCGCGATGTTTGGCGAGGTCAAAACGAACTTGCCTGGAGTCACATTCGGTTCGCATTTTCCGGGCTTGGCTGGGCTGGCTGACAAGATGGCCATCGTCCGGTCTTATCGGCATGGTATTGGCAGTCACGGCACCGCCGCAGCTCATGTGATCAGCGGTGGAAATCCGACCAAAGCGATGATGGGTTCGGTCTACGCTCGAGTTGCTGGGATGACTCACCCAGAAACAGGAATCCCATTGAACTCGGTCATCACGCCGGGATGTATCGGCGATGACTATCGTAAGTTAGGTGCTCAGATTGGCCGAATCACATCTTCGGGCACCTTGCCAAAGAGCTACGCTCCCTTCGATCCCAGTGCTGGCGGCGAGATCGTCGACAACATGAAACTGAAGATCGCGCAAGGGCGACTCGATGATCGTAAGCATTTGTTGAATCAGCTCGACGACCTGAAGCGGCGTGTGGATACATCGGGATCATTAGAGAGTGCGGCGTCATTCCAACAGCAAGCGTTCGATGTAATCGTTGGCGGTGTCAGCGACGCTTTCGATTGGAAATTGGAATCGCCCGAAACGATCGCTCGTTATGACACCAGCCATATCGACATTCCCAAACGGCTCTACAAGAAAAAGAACAAGAACTTGCTGCGTCAGTCGCCCGTTACATTGGGCAAGCAGATGTTGATGGCGCGTCGCTTGGTCGAAGCTGGCTGTGGATTTGTGACGGTCGGCAGTGCCGGCTGGGATATGCACGGCAACGCTTTCGGTATCGATGATGGCATGCCGATTCTAGGAACGGCCGTGGACAAGGCAGCGAGTGCCTTCATTGAAGATCTGGCCGAACGCGGGCTGACCGATAAAGTCTTGCTCGTGATCACGGGCGAGTTTGGTAGAACGCCGCGCATCAACAAGAAGGGTGGCCGCGATCACTGGGGCAACCTGTGCACGTTGGCTTTTTCTGGTGGTGGACTGCCGATGGGGCAAGTCATTGGAAACTCGGACAGCCGCGCTTCTGTGCCGGCTAGTGAGCCAATCTCGAGTGACAATGTCTATGCCACGATCATGCACACGCTGCTAGATGTTGCTGAATTGCGCGTGCAATCTAACTTCCCCACCGATATTCTGAAGTCGGTCACAGAAAGCCAGCCGATTCCGCAGTTAGGCTAACCTCCAAAAACGCAGCCAAGTCGCTAGCGCAAACAGCTGAGTCAACACCATGCCAAAGATCCGCTCTTTATCCCTCATGGGCAATCAAGGTCCGCACTTCGAACTTCTCGCCAAAGGCGGGTTCGAGGTCGTTTTGAAACCTGAGGGCAAAAACCCGTTTGTTGAAGACGATTTAATCGAGATGCTCAGCGATTGCGAAGCAGTCATCGCCGGCTCGGAGCCTTACACGGCGCGAGTCATCGAGGCATTGCCTGAATTGCGTCATATCGCGCGCAGTGGCGTAGGTTTTGACGCGGTCGACTTGGCCGCGTGTGACGCTCATGAAATTGTTGTCACAACGACACCCGGCGTGAATCATCATGCAGTGGCCGAATTGGCGATCACGATGTTGATGTCGCTGGCTCGAGGATTTCCGGGGCTGGATCGTAGAACTCGAGTGAACGACTGGCGCCGCTCGCCGTTGCCGCGCGTGATGGGCAGTACGCTTGGTATTGTTGGCCTTGGCCGGATTGGCCGCGCAGTCTGCACGCGCGCCATCGGATTGGGTATGAATGTGCTCGCCTTCGAGCCTTACCCGAATCGTGAATTCGTTGAACAGTGGGACGTCGAGCTGACCGAATTGGACGATTTGCTTCGGCAATCCGACTTCGTAACGTTGCACTCGCCATCAACGCCGGAAACTCATCAGTTGATGAATACCGAGTCCATCGCGAAGATGAAACCGGGCTCGATTCTGATCAACACGGCTCGAGGGTCGTTGATTGACGAAACTTCGCTGATGCAAGCACTGCAATCAGGACACCTGCGTGGAGCGGGATTGGATGTCTTCGAAGTCGAGCCACCTTCGATTGATAACCCCTTGCTAAAGATGGACAACGTTTTGCTCAGCTGTCATGTTGGTGGCCTTGACCAGACGTCGCATCACGACACGTTCACGATGGTAGCAAACACCGTCTTGCAACTTTACAACGGCGGTTGGCCCAGCGAATGCATCATCAACCTGAAAAATGCCGAGAATTGGCAATGGGGTAGCGAGACGTAAGCGATGGAAACATGGAAGGAAGGAGATTCTGCTTAGCGCGTTCAATCGCTATTCGTCATCTTTTGTTGCAGAATCTTCTTTCGAGTAATCGATGCGAACTGAGCGGCGTGGATTGCGAAAATCCAACCACGATTGCGCAGGATTCGAGTACACATCGTAGTTGACGTTGTTGACCGATCCCGCGGACTCGAAGAGTGTTTGGCCGGTTGCTTTGTCGATCAGTTCCACGACTCCGTCGACCAACTTACCATCGTCCGCGCCTGGACGACGCTTACGATAGTGCAACACCAAGAACGGAGCCGTTGCCAATTGGTCTTGAGCAAAGGCGACATCAATCAGCTCTCGCTGCCAAGTCATTGTTCCCACAGGCCTTATTAAGCCAGAGTCGAGATCAGGCGTCGGGAACAACTCGATGGCACACAGAGTTCCGCTAACCCACGAGTTGCGAAAACCGTCACGAACTTGCCGAACGGCAAGATGTTTGGGATCGCTGATTTGCCCGGAAACCATCACATAAGCGCGTCTCGCGTCGCTAAGTCCATAGATTTTTTTGACAGGCTTTGGCAACTTGACCGGGTATCTGCAAAGAACATCTCCAGTTTGAATCGACAACAACTGCAGAAATCCCGAAGGCTCCAAGACCCCAATCGATCCCTGATTGACGGCAAATGGCATGGCCTTTAATTCGAACTCTTGACGCCACAGGATTTGCTCGTTGATGACATCAACGCCAATTAAGCGGCTCGCCACGGGGTCAAAACCAACCCATCGACTGCCATTTCGAATGAGCCATTCAATGTCCGGCGGCTCGGGGAGCTGATGAACCTTTTGCAGCTTGCCATCCAAAGCGCGGCGCACAACCAATCGAATCGACTTCTTCTTTGTGCCTTTGAAGAACACGAACTGTTCATCGCCACCGAATTGTAAGTCAACACTCGGTTCCCAAACTTCCCACAAACGTGCGCCCGTTGCCGTCTCGATAGCGGTGAGCATCCCATCAGATTGGTAGCAGATGTAGCTTGCCGTCACTGCCACAATTCGACCGATGGCGTGTCCGGCTTTGTTCAAGAAGATCGTCTCTGGCGGACCGAACTTCATTGGTGAAGGTATCGTCTGGTAAGATTCCCACGCCGAGTCGCTCGCCATCTGACGTGTCCAAAGCATCGTCGCCCGAGGCTCGCCGTTCTCGTTTATGGGTGTGTAAGCGAATAACTCAGTACCGATTTTCAAAATCAAGAGATGCCCGAAGCTCCAGCCATCATAAAGATTGAACAGATAGCGGAACGGCGACCTCGATTGGGGCAAGTCCGGAGGCGACCAAAATCCGGTTTGGCCAGCTCCCATGAATCGTAGCTTGCGGCGACCACCTCGCTCGATGAACGCGTTGATTTGGCTCATTTGAGTGCCGAGTTGATGGCGGATGGGTATGGGAAGGTAATAGATGTTGTTGTTTTGCTGCTCGCGCTCGACAACCTTTGGAGTTTGCTGCGGCCAAGGTGATTGAGGCCCATGTTCAACGGATCGTGTGACGGAAACATGGCTTGGCAGCGAAGCAAGTCGCCGTGAAGTTTGTTTGTCGGTCGCTGCTAGTTGCCGAAACATTGCAGCGGCATCGTCGTTGTAACTGTGCCCCAAGTAGAGATCACCGAGTTGGTGAATTGCTCGCGAACTTACTGCGGGATCATGCGAACCGGCAATTTCGAGCAATCGCAATTGTTGCTGATGGAATGGGATGCCAATGCTCGTTTCTCTGGGATTGTCGAGCCGTAGCCGTTGGCCCCATGATAGTTGACTGAAGCGATCCGCTAGTCGCTGCAGCGCAAAGGGGTCTTGGGCTTTTGCATGCTTGGCAAGGAATTGATCGATGCGGCGAGCACTTTCGCCGTCCGTAGATGCATCGACAAAGTCTTGCAGCTCGCCTTGTAGTAGTCGGTCGAAGCGGATTCGATGTTGGGCGGCCCACGTTGATGGTTTCTTCATCCCAATCGGGTCGAGTTGCCTTAGCTCTAACAACATTTCGACAGCATGCGCATAACGGCTGACTCGCCCAGCCGCCAGCGCTACTTGATGCATGACATTGATTCGCTGCTGAACGGAAAGGTCCGGAGTCAGCAATTCTTGACGAATATCGCGCCAAGTCTGCGGTCGTTCTTCAAGGATTCTGAGCATGGACTCGATGATGGATTGGCGAATTTGCGCATCGTCGGTTGAAGAGCCGTTCGCTGGCTCTCGGAGGGCGGCGAAATAGGCGGCTACGGCCCCATCCAAATCTCGACGTTGTTTCAGCGTGTAGGCTTCAAGCAAAAATCTCTCTCGACTCTTGGGACGTGCCCGAAGGGATTTCAATGCGTCTGCAATCGTTGGAAGACGCGCGACACGAGTATTGCCTTGGATGACAAACCCGCCGGAGATTGGCTCGATGTTCGCGTTGAAGCGTGTGTCCGTGTGAAAGCGAGTGCCGTCTTGAAGATTGATGGCCACGTGTTGTCGATTGACGGTTGAAACGACGTAGTGGCTGTCTGTCGCGAAGCCTCGACCTGTTGGTGTCGAGATCGGGCAAGTCCACGCAATCGCACCAGTTTTAGGATCGATGGCCTCGACGCGATTCTTTCCAACAACAATCAGCCGGTTTTGTAGGATTCCCGCCAAGTAAAGTCGTGACTCGCGCGGTTTGCTCCACAGCAATTCGCCCGTTTCTCTATTGAGCGCGTGAATCAATTGGGACTCTGGGCTCACGAAAGCGACGACGTTTGACTGGCAAAACAAATCGATCTGTCGCCACGACTTCCACCATTGATGTCTTGGGAGTCGATTGGACTTCAGAAATTGTCGCCCGTTGGATGAAGTATCATCGCGGCTGTAATGGTAGCTCCAAATGGGAGTTCGATCGAATAGATCGACAGCGACAATAGAGCCAGCGCCCGTCGGACAAAACGCAACAGATCGATCAACAACGACTGGACAAGCCGCCAATCGACGAACGCGGTCTTGTGTTAAATCACGTGCCATGCGCGCGATCCGCGTGTTCCACAAGAATCTACCAGAGGCCGCATCCCAGACAGATAGGTAAAGGATTGACTGAGACTGCCCAGCTTCAACAACGGCAAACAATCGGTCATTATGGACGCATGGCGGGCCGAAGAAATACGAAATGGGCCAGTCATTGTTGGTCGGCATAGCCGATTGGGTCCAAGCCACCTTTCCGGTGGTGGCATCGAGGGCGAGAAGTTGACTTTTCGTTGTCGAACTTCCGTCCAGAACTGGATGACGCGCAGCGTCGAATGGCGTGCCTTGCGGCTTTACCGAACCCTTCACCCCAACAATCGAGTACACCAAGCTTCCATTGTTGGTGAGCGTGCCGAACACCGTGTCGATCTGTTGACGTTGAATCAGAGTATCGCGGAATCTTGCCCGGAAGTCGGGGACATTCATCAGTTTCGGCTCGCGCTGTGAAGCTGCTGGCGAGTCCGTTGGGGAATGTTTCCAGACTTCACGTCCATCGACAAGATTGAGCCCTGCGATTCCATCTTTCAACTTGATGATGATTCGGTTGTGTGTGAAAACCGGGCGAGCGATCGGAAGCGACGCGATGCCGTTCTTCTCCAATTCCCGCATGCCTTCTTTATGAAGTATCAAATCAAGATTGGTCGATTGATCGTAGGCCCATTCGTGTAGAGAGGACGGCATCGTATCCGGGACCAACGTTTTCTTGGTCTCGGCGAGGGTAGCTAGATTTGGAACTTGCTCGAGTAGTTGTTTGCGGGATGATTCATCAAGATGCTGCGAGTATCGGTCAAACATCGTTCGAGACAGACTCAGCATTTCGAATTGCAGAGTTGAATGAATCAATCGATTTGCTGTTCGCCGTTTGATGGTCGAATTGCTGCGGATATGGTTGCAGATTCTTTCGGCCAACAAATCGGCCGTTTCCCAATCTCCACGGTCAAGGACTCGAACAAACTCGGACCGCAAGGCATCCAGTCCTGCTTGTGTGAAGAGGTACTTTTCCAGAACGGATCGGACGCCAACATAGTTGTTGGCAGTCAGCGCTTCGGTCAACTGTTGACGCGCGGTGGCTCCCACTTGCTGTTGATAAACGTCGCGTGCCTTTTGCGGAAGCTTGCGGAACAGTTCGGCAGCAAAGTGATTGACACTTTGGCGGCGCTTGCCGATTGTCGCCATCTGGTTTCCAGAACGCTCAATTAAGTCCTGCAATTGTGACAAGGCTACTGGGTAATTCCCGCGAGCGACGAGATCTTCAATATTCTGAAGTTGCGTTCCAAGTTGGCGGCCGCCGATCACTTCATCTGCCGGCTGCGCTGCGGCAGCGGAGAACAGGCATATGAAGATTGTCACGAATTGAGTTGGTCGCATGATCAACGGCATACAAAGACAACCAGAGATTGTGTCACAAGACTTGCTCTATCGATTGTGTCATGGTCACAGGAATTCGACAACCCGACAACGAAATGACGTTCCATGTGCGCGCATAAAGAAGACCGGAAAGGAAACCCCTTCCGGTCTTCGCCGCACTCGTTGCTCGATCGAACGGCAATCCACAAAAATAGGTCGGAAGAGTTTCCTCTTCCGACCTAATTGTGTTCACGCAAAGCAAACCAAGTTAGGATTACTCGGTTGTTGCACTGCTGTCAGCAGCGTCGACGATATCGCACGAAATGTTCGTGTCGCAATCATCACGCTCGTCCGTGAAGGTCGAGCCATTCACGCTGTTCTTGACTTTTGCTCCGCACTCGTCAGAGCTGAAACCGGTGAATTTGTAATCTTGGCTGAGCCGACCAAAAGCGTTCGCCAAATCGTTGAGTTCGGTGTTCACGGCAACAGCCAGTTCGCTGAGACCAACAACCAAAGCCAGCACGGCGATCGTCAAAATGAGAAGGAGTTCAGCTGAAACAACCGCACCAAAGTCATCATTCCAAAGTTTCATCAACATAGTTCAAGTTCCCGTAAAGAGATTTTCTTTTGGTATCGAGAGATTGAAAGAGCAGAAGAAACATTGCTGTTTAGCGGAGAGCTGAGTCAAGGCTTAAAGCCTCGCGAATCCGGCCTGATTAGCGTTGACCGGAAAAGCCCAAGGCCGGGAAGGCGAGCTTCCCGGCTCAGGCATCTTTGTAGCAGCTCATGCCAGCATGCGGCATGAAGTCAACCTACGATTACTCGGTCGTGGCACTGCTGTCAGCAGCGTCGACGATATCGCAAGAAACGTTGCCGTCGCAGTCGTCAGCAGCGTCGGTGAAGGTCGAGCCCTTTACACTGTTCTTGACCTTGGCTCCGCATTCGTCAGAGCTGAAGCCGGTGAATTTGTAATCTTGGCTGAGTTTTCCAAAGGCGTTCGCCAAATCGTTGAGTTCGGTGTTCACGGCAACAGCCAGTTCGCTGAGACCAACAACCAAAGCCAAAACGGCGATTGTCAAAACGAGAAGCAGTTCTGCAGAAACAACTGCACCACAGTCATCATTCCAAAGTTTCATCAACATAACTTCTGAGTTCCTTTTCGAGAGAAAACGAGATTAGAGTTCATTTGCCACGCCCTGACACACACAAGCCAGGAAGATGGCGATTTTCGCTGTGCAAGGACTGATCCTCCTTATCACAGCACGCCTAAGGCGGGGTCTGATTCTCCCGACAAAAAGCGTTAGTCGATCGAGCAAACCAAGTGGCTTGCCTGTGCGACTCGTTGGCCGACGAGCCGACTTACAATCCTGCAGGATGTACCCAAAAACCGGCGAATGTGACTTCGCTCGGGTCGTGTACGCGAGAAGCTCGCCGCCACGAGCTTCTCTTCGGGTCTCTCTCACACGGCAAGAGTCGTTGCGCGAACTCTTGGTACGTGTATTCATGATCCAGCGAGACAGCTGCCTCGAACTGGGTTGGTAACGTTGGGAAGCTCGCCGCCACGAGCTTCCCTTCGGGTCTCTCTCACACGGCAAGAGTCGTTGCGCGAACTCTTGGTACGTGTATTCATTCACCGGCCGAAGCCAGATGTGAACAAAAGTTACAATTCACTCAACAATAAACATTGGGATTGTTGGATTAATTGAGCGAACCTGGTTGATCGTTACAGCAGTTTTAGCTGTACCGATCGATTTGACTGGGAGAGAATGCAGTCTCTGTGCCAGCAGAACTTCCCCCCCAATTGATTTGATCCCTCAAATCGACAGTATCTGTTGAATTGGTGGTAGGTTATGACGTTGGCAACGAGCGGAGCGATTGCGCGGGATGCAAAATGAAGCACCCTGTACCGTTTCTAACGTTTAGCGCGCGTTGACAGGTTTTGTTAGAGCTACTTGACAAATCGATGGTGTCAGTCAGAACAATCCTGCATGGAAATCCGTTTGGGATTCCGCAAGTGATTAGAACGGCTAGTCGGGTCGAGTCAGTTTACCGACTAGCAGCATACTCCCAACTGTATGGGAAATAGGGGGTAGCGAGTATGTAGTGGTTTGCCGAATGGTAACGGTTATTCGGATTGAATCGACTTCTCATGTCAGCAACCATTCGAGATTTTCCCTGTGTTTGGCATTGGTCACAGATGTAAAGTCGCTGATACGAGTCCACAAATGGGCAGCGTAGCGAAAATGAACGGTGGAGTGGCATCTTGCCCTCCACCGTTGACACGATCAGCAGTCCTTGCGTGTGTTTTGTCCATGTTCGTCTAGCCAGCCGCTGGGGTTGTCGGTGCTCCGGTGACCAAGTCGGTCGCCAGATTCGTATCGCAGTCATCCACTTGATCGTTGAAAGTGGTGCCGATGAAGGTGGCGTTCTTTTTATTATTGGGAGGTGCTCCGCCGAAGCCAGGTGTCGCGAAAGTCTGGATGAGTGCTCCGAAGGCATTCGAAAGGTCGTTCATCTCGGTATTCACCGCGACCGACAATTCGCTGAGTCCAACGACTAGCGATAGAACACCGACGGAAAGAATCACAGTCAATTCCGCGGAGATCACGGCACCGAGTTCGTCATTCCATAAGTGTTTGCTAATAATCATGTTGAGTTCCTTTGTCTGAGAGGAGTTTTGCTGCTACCAGAAGTAGTCGAGTCAGGGCTTTGCCCTTCTCCGAGAACATTCAGAAGCTCGGAGTCGCTTTTTTGCCAACGCTGAGAGTGGCGAAGGCGCAGCCAACACTGTTCTTTAGTCGTACCAACCGAAACCAGATTCGGACGGGCGAACAGCATTGGTTGTTACGTGCTCTCCTTGAACGCCTCTGAGGGGAGTGAGACGACCAAGGAAAGCGTTGTGTCAAAAGGGGCTGCCGGGGAGGCAGCCCCTAAAGGAACTCAGATGTGCGACTCTCTTCAGGGGATCAGCCGGAGGAGACAGATGCTCTCGAATTCATCCAATCGCAGGCTCTAAGTAGTTGTGTTTGCTTTGAGTATTTGTTGGAACAATCAGAATTGTTGTTAGTTTCATTGTTGTCGTTATGACTAATCGAAGTTGCACAACACGTGCCACCCGTAGAATCCGTACCAACAATTCCATTACTACAAAGCAAAAAATCGTCATAACCTGAACTCCGATGGGCAGGTTATGACGATTTGAAAGTCTGTTGAGACGGAAGGCGTCCGTCTTGAGGTTCGGTTATAACGTTTGTAACGGTTTACACGACTTTACAAGTTTTGCTAATCCTGCTGAACATTCCAGTTCTAAAGGCCATGACCGAGGAGTTGAGCCCGCTGGTGTTCCATGCCAGCGGGACTCAATTCCCGAAGCAGTCATGATTCGTTTAGTTCGAGTCGCGGCTGAGCAACTCGCCGACCGTGTCATTTCCAAGGCTGCTTGTGCTGCCGTTCGGACTGACCGAGTTCGTGTTGATTGAGCTGCTCGAGTTTGAACGGGGCTCGCTTCGAGAGACCTCGTTGCAAAGTTGTCGGACAAGTTCTCGAAGTCGATCGCAGTCGTCGCCTGTGCTGAGTGAGTTGACTTGATCGTCTTCATTGCAGTTGTCATCGACGCTCTGAGCGTTGACGCCATCGTCGACCGGTTCTTCAGACAGGACTGATTCGGTCGAGAGGCCCTCGACAACTCCTTCGAGGAGGTCGGCATTCTGCTGAAGACCAGCGGACTGATTCACGATCGTGCTGCTGCCGCCAACGACCGTCAATGTTGTCGTTGTTGCTGTGTCTTGGAATACGCTGCCGGAATAGAAGCTCGTTTGCTGGCCGCTGGAACCTTGGAATCCGGTAAAGGAATAGGACTGCACGATCGAAGTGAGTGCGTTTCCAATGTCATTCAGCTCAAACGCGACGGCGTTGGCCAAAGATTCCAGGCCCACTACGACGGCTAACAGAGTAATCGACGCTATGGCAATCAGTTCCGTCGAAAGGACCATGCCGGATTCGGCTTTGTGAAATTTGGTGATCAGGTTTTTCATGACTTGCTCCTGTTGCTTCTTCGTAAGGGGAATTTGAGGTTCGTGAAGCGACCTCAACGCCTGGAACAAGGCGCCTTTGGAACTCGTGAATCGAGGCACTTCGAGAATTGAGGTTGCAACTGAACGCAGCCAAAAGCGGAGCCTGGCAGTCGGCGAACCGAGCTACTCAACTCCAAGCGGCGGCCTACGGGCGGAACTCAAAATCCCAATTCGAGAAGACAACAAGCCCTCTTCGAAAGGCCGGGTCGCTCGACTTTTGAGCTGCGACAGTTTGCAAACCGGGCGGTTTCAGGGGCGAAATCACCCGGAATCGTTCCGGTGGTCTCTCAGGTCACCGAAACTGGCCTGGTGGTCTCTCAGGTCACCAAGCCTATGGCCGCCAAGAAGCTGGGCTTCTCAAGCGACCAAATCGATGAGTGGCGGTCTCTCAGGTCGCCACACACTCGCTCTCTCCGTGACTTATGTTCGAGGCTGCTGCGAAACGCCTGGCGTCTCGAGCTAACCCCTAAAGCCGTTAAGAAACTCAAAACCGTTGTAATCGGTTTAATCGATACAATTGGCACAACTCGTACCATTGGCGCAGTTCGAGTCTGAGCGGTGTGCGAGCTAGCAGCGCAACGAATTGATAGCTAAGAGCTTAGGACTGTCGAAAAAGAAGGTGCCGTCAAGCGGCGGTCCGTTTGTAACGATTTTTCTGGTAATTCCGTTTGTAACGATTGGCGCGAATGTACGGATTTTGTCAATTATTCTGAACATGCAGGCCAGCGAGGCTGAAGCAATCGCACACAATTCCAGCGAGACGAAGAAAGATTGACGTATTCAGACACAGAACATCGTTGACGAATCGGCGTCGTTATGGTGCTTTATAGCGTGACGGGATTTTCAGCCGTCCTTAGTTATTGTCATTTGAAGAGTAAGGCCACCCAATATGCCTCATTGTTTAATCACCGGCGGCGCAGGTTTCATTGGAAGTCACCTGACCGCCCGGTTGCTCGAACTTGGCCACGAAGTCACAGTTCTCGACGATCTATCGACGGGTCGGCGCGAGAATCTCGCGCATGTCGAGAATCACGAGAACTTTCATTTTCGCAGCGGGTCGATTACTGATCCGGTGTTGCTCTCACACGTCGTGCCCAAGATCGACACGATTTATCACTTGGCGGCGGCGGTGGGAGTCAAGTTGGTTGCTGACGATCCGGCTCGAACCATCGAGACCAATATTTATCCGACCGAGGTCATTTTGAGGCACGCTGTTCAAGGCGGGCAAAAGGTATTCTTGGCC
>PBMZ01000049.1 GCA_002722955.1 Planctomycetaceae bacterium
GAAGTCCCAGGAATAGCAGTGGGCGTACTTGTTGTAAGCGTCAGCATCCTTCTTTGTCCACATCTCGATGCGATGCCGGTCTGTGCCGACTTCGTCGTGGCCAATGACGCGGTTAACCATGGCCCCGTCATTGGCATGGCAATTCGCACAGTGCTCGGTAAAGACCTTCTTTACAGTCTCTAGTTCT
Source organism: Planctomycetaceae bacterium (assembly GCA_002722955.1). Lineage (GTDB taxonomy): Bacteria > Planctomycetota > Planctomycetia > Planctomycetales > Planctomycetaceae. The sequence goes on from PBMZ01000049.1 coordinate 188, forward strand.
CGCTCGTTGATTTCCCACGGATACTCGGGCGGCTTCAGTTCCACGATAAAGCTTTGCAAGTTCTTCAGCTTTCGCAATGGCAAGGAATCCGGAGTCGCGCCGTCGCCCAGTGCACTGCTGAGGACAACCTCACGCAGGTCGGTGTTGAGCCCGTCCCAATGATAGGTGATCATCCTCACGGCTCAGGGACCACAGTGATTGCATGTCCGAGTTTCCGATCGAGCCGTCGGTCTCTTGTTCCAAAATCTCGTACTTGACGGGATTAAACGGATCAATTCGACCGCAGCCCCAATTTGGATTTGCGTTCGTCCAAGCGATTTGCTCGCTCTGGGCGATTAGGGCTTTCTTGGTGGCGGGAATGATCGCGTATCGATAAAGCAACTTGTCGATCGCCGACAGCTAGACGTTGTATTGAATCTGATAAAGACTATTGTCAGCGGTGAATCTTGGGTCTTTTGCACAATCGCTAAGAAATCGCAAATAGCTCAGCGAATCGAAGGTCGTGTTCGGAGCCCCCAAAGCAATCGTCGGCTCGGTCTGATCGGGTGACTTCCGGAACGTGCCCGACTGGCACAACTCACAGTTGATGGCAACTCGAGGAAATCCGATCGTCCGCTTCGAAAAGCCAACGGGCAGTTCGCGGCCTTGCTCCCAGATACACCCAGGGATTGATAACCGCCGCCCATATCATGCGTCGGACTTTGTTGATAGTCATCGCTGCGATGGTGTCGCTTTGAATGGCGATCGGAAACCGTTGTTTCTTCGTCAACGGTGTCTCCAGGCAAGTACTCAGGGAATATCCGTGGCAACACCAACCAGATCCAATACGGAATCCCTTGGTCTTCCTCCGCACCGACCGAGCCGTACTTAAAGCGGTCTTCGGCGCTGGCAAATTCTTGAGGCACCTCGCGCCACAGCTCCACCAAAGAACGGCGAACACGAAGATGACGATCGCGCCAACAACGAGCCCGAGTCGAATGAGGCACTTCTTGAGCATTCCTAGTATTCCTAGTATTCCTCTCCGTGGGAAGTCACATTGCCTTCACCTTTCGGACCGATTTGAAAGGTCAGGAAAAGGAAGAATCCCTGAAGCAAACCGAACACCAAATCAAAGACGCCTAAGACCCCATACTCGCTATGAAAGAACAGAAAGAAGACGACTCCTGCAAATCGCGAGACGATGGTCAACCACGCAGAGCACCTGTGATCGAACGAACCAAAGCTGGCGGGATATAAAACAGGCTCAGCAGCAAGAGCAGCAAACACGCAAACGACGGCCAAATGGTGTGGATGACCGGTTCTCCTCGCAAGACACCGATGACTGTGTTGGGACAAAACAAGCCAGCGATCGCGATGAAGACATTGGCCAAAACGCCGGTCAAAACAATTCGGCGAAACCAGACAGAGTATTGATTCATGCTATTTCGAGGTAGTGGGTCAGTTTGAATTTTGTATTTCGATGTAATGCTCGGTTCAGCCTTGAGGATTCTCCCATCTTCGTTCCATGACGCGGCGAGGCCACGCTGACTCGCGATGCTTGACTTTTCGCGATGACGAGCGACCTGTCGTCGACCTGCCATGTTGACACTCCACAATGTCGAATCAGGTAAGGTGACGAACGCGATCCATGAGATGGGAGGGCTAGAGGTCAGCGGGTAACCTGAGAGGTAAAGTTAGATTCCCAGTGAAGTTAGCCCTATCGGAAAGCGATGCACATTTCGTATTGCACACGTATTTACAGTACGCACGCTCATGACGTGAGTCAAGCAGTTGGCGGCAGGATACTGGTTAACCATGACGCTTCGTGTCGAGGGCTCGAAAACTGATGTTCGCGAACCCAAAGAAGCCCGGCTTTTTCGAAAAGCCGGGCTTCTGGCCACGGTAGCCAGTTCAGGCTTTTGGCTAACTGGAAACCACAGACACCAGCCGCTATCATGTCGCGATCTCACGCATTTGTCAGCAGCGAGGCGCTCACCCAAGCAATGCTGACACTCGCGAACACGTGGCTTGGCGGCTGTTTGCTCACGCCCTCACGACAACCTGAACACGCTCAACGTGCGGAATCCATCTCGAGAAGTTTTATGAAGATTCACGAATACCAAGCGAAGCAACTTTTCGCGGCCGCGGGAGTCGCCGTGCCTGAAGGCGTCGTTGCCAAGACAGCGGACGAGGCGGCCGATGCCTTCAATCAACTCGGCGGAGAAATCGCGGTTGTCAAATCGCAAATTCACGCTGGTGGCCGCGGCAAAGGCCGCTTCAAGGAGCACCCCGATCAAGCTGGCGTCGTCCTTGTCCGCTCTGCAGACGAGGCACGCGAAAACGCCGAGAGAATGCTCGGCAGCACGTTGGTGACTTTGCAGACTGGCGAAGAAGGCAAGACGGTCAACACACTATACGTTGAAGCCGGATTGGACATCGCTCGCGAGTTGTACCTCGGCGTCATTATCGATCGCGAGTCGAACTCGCCGGTGCTGATCATGTCATCGGAAGGCGGCATGGAGATCGAAGAAGTCGCCAAGGACACACCTGAAAAAATCTTTCGCGAGCCCGTCGATGTCGGTCTTGGGCTGCAAAAGTTTCAAGCTCGCAAATTGGCCTACAAGCTTGGACTGGATGTCGAGGCTGTTCGAAGTGCCGAGAAGTTTTTGCCCACGCTTTGCAACTTCTTCCTCGAAAATGACTGCAGCGTGACCGAGGTTAATCCACTGGTTGTCACGACCGATGGTCAGTTGGTCGCCTTGGACGCGAAGGTCACATTCGATGACAACTCGTTGTTCCGGCATCAGTTCGAGGAACTCCGCGATCTGTCCGAAGAGGAAGAGACGGAAGTTCGAGCGGCGCAGGCTGGTCTGAGTTACGTCAAACTTGACGGTAACATCGGCTGCCTGGTCAACGGTGCCGGTTTGGCCATGAGCACGATGGACTTGATCAAGTTGCACGGCGGCGAGCCCGCGAACTTCTTGGACGTTGGTGGTGGAGCCAATGTCGATCAAGTCACCGAAGCCTTTCGGATTATCTTGGCCGATGACAACGTCCAAGCTGTGTTGGTCAATATCTTCGGTGGCATCATGAAGTGTGACACCATCGTCGACGCGCTTCTGACCGCTTACGAAAAGGTTGGCTTTACTGTTCCTCTGGTTGTCCGATTGGAAGGAACGAATGTCGAGCTGGCACGCGAGAAGCTGTCCACCAGCGGCAAGGACGACATCATCACAGCCACCGATTTGACGGACGCGGCTCAAAAGGTTGTCGCGACATTGACTAGCTAGCTGTCCGAAAGCCCTCGGATATAGAGAAGAGATCCTGAGGTTTCGGATTCCCATCCCCGATCAACTTGTGGCGTCAACAACAAAAAAAGTAGCAGATCATGAGCATTCTGGTTAACGAAGAAACACGTGTCATCACACAAGGAATCACCGGCCGAGCCGGCTTGTTTCACTCGCAAAAGTGCCGCGAGTACGGAACGCCTTTGGTGGGTGGAGTAACTCCGGGTAAGGGCGGAACCAAGATTGATGGCTTTCCCGTGTTCGACTCGGTGGCTGACGCTGTTGAGAAGACTGGTGCGAACGCCTCAATGATTTTCGTGCCACCGCCATTTTGTGGTGATGCGATCATGGAAGCCGCTGATGCTGGTATCAAGTTGATTGTTGCCATCACGGAAGGCATCCCGGTTCTCGACATGGCCAAAGTAATGCCGCAATTGAAAGAACACGATTGCCGTCTGATTGGGCCGAATTGCCCAGGCATCATCACTCCGGGAATCGCCAAGATCGGGATCATGCCCGGTTACATCCATCAAGAAGGCAATGTTGGCTTGATCAGCAAGAGCGGGACGTTGACTTACGAAGCGGCCTGGCAGCTCGGGAATATCGGTTTAGGTCAATCCACGGCGATCGGAATCGGTGGCGATCCCATCATTGGCTCGACGTTCATCGATTTGTTAGAGATGTTCGAGAACGATCCTGGCACCGAGTCGATCTTGATGATTGGCGAGATTGGCGGCAACGCAGAAGAACAAGCGGCCGATTTCATCAAAGCCAACGTGACGAAGCCCGTTGCTGCATTCATTGCCGGTGTGACGGCGCCTCCTGGAAGACGGATGGGACACGCTGGTGCCATCATTGCTCGAGGTGCGGGTACGGCTGCTGAGAAGATCGCCGCGCTGCAAGCTGCTGGCGTTGAAGTTGCCGAAAGCCCGGCTGACATGGGAGCCGCCGTGCAACGCGCGATCGCGAATCGCTCGTAACGAGCCGCGCAAGGATTCGCAAAGCATTTCTCTCGTTCGTTCTACTCAGGGGACTGCCATGAAATCCTTGATTCCCACAATTCTGATGTTGTTTTGCGCCAATGCCTTTGCGCAAGAACGACCCAACGTGTTGTTCATCATCGTCGATGATTTGAACGACATGCCTTTGCATCCGGAAGGCAAGCCTCACGTACCAACACCCAACTTCGACCGGCTTGCGGCGCGCGGCGTCAGTTTTACGAATGCTCACTGCAACGACCCGATTTGCGCGCCTTCACGATCCAGTATGCTGACGGGACTCTATCCGCAGACGTCCAGCCTTTACTGGTTCGAGGATTACCGGCAAAACGCAATTCTCAGCAAGTCAGTGACGCTGACCGAGCATCTCGCCACAAACGGCTATGGTGTGTATTCCGTCGGCAAGATCTACCACGGCAACCAAGACCCAAAAGGCTTTTACGTTGACCGAGGTCCCGACGGCAATATTGGTCCCTGGCCTTGGGATGGCCGCAAGCAGACTCGACGCGGTCTGATTCCGCATTCGCAACAAATGTTCTTCTACGCGGATGATGCAGACCCGGACATGGACTACAAGTGGGAACACACCTTCGGTCCGTTGACGATGATCCCGGAATACAAAGCCGATCCCGCGAGAGGAATTCCTGGCTACCGCGGCTGGCGTCTGTCTGGAAAGCCGTGGCGATACAAGTCCGACGATGATCGCGACGCGATGCCAGACGAAACGAATGCTGCCTTCGCTGCCAACGTCTTGAAGCAGAAACACGCCGACAAACCCTTCGCAATGTTTACTGGGTTTAGTCGGACTCATACACCGCTGTATGCACCGCAGAAGTACTTTGACAAGTTCCAGCTGAATGATATCGAAGTCCCGAAGGCATACATGAAAGGCGACTTAGAGGATTGTGCGCCGAGTTTGGCCAACACGAGCCTTTACGCATTCCGTCGGTACCAGATGCTGTTCAAGCACAAAGGCCGACCGCAGCTCTATAAGAAGTGGCTTCAGGCATACATGGCTTGTGTGGCGTTTATTGATGATCAAGTTGGCACGGTGTTGGATGCCCTCGAAGCCAGTCCTCATGCGGATAACACGGTTGTCTTTTTGACAAGCGACCATGGTTTCCACGTCGGCGGAAAGGAAGCCATTTACAAACAGACGCTCTGGGATAGCGGGACTCGCATCCCGTTTATCGTCGCAGGCTTGGATGGAATGCCGAAAGGAGCCGTCTGCCACCAGCCGATTTCGTTGATCGATGTTTATCCTACGCTGATTGACATCTGCGGGCTGCCCAAAGATCCGCACGCAGGACGCTCTAACTATCCACTTGATGGCCACAGCATCAAGCCATTGGTCCTGAAACCGGATCGAAAATGGACCGGCCCGGAAGTTGCCATCACCGCGCTGCCAGGCAAGGATCATAGTCAGCATCGCCAGCACATCGGCACTTTGTACCCGCACTTTTCGGTCCGAGCCAAGGACTGGCGTTACAGCTTGACGTCGGACGGTCAAGAAGAACTGTACCGTTATCCCAGCGACCCCAATGAATTCACGAACCTCGCTGGCAAACCAGAGCATGCGGACATCAAGGCGAAATTGCGGAAGCAGCTGATCAGTCTTCGCGATGGTAATGCGTGGAAGGAATTCAAGTCGTTCCCAAGTGACAAATTGGCAGCCTTTGAACTGCTAGCGGAAGTCAAGGGGGCAGCAGCTTTCAAGCTGGGTGAAACGGTCGTTGCCGAAGTCGATTCCGCCAAGTGGGCCCCTGTTCGAATCCGAGTCGCCGGCAAACGCAGCCAAGTCTGGCTCAACAACCGAGTTGCTTCCGACGAGGTATACAAGTCCGAGTTCTCCGCAAGTCCCCTCACATCCAGCAGCAAGAGTCTTCGCAACATACGCATCCGCAAGCTCTAAAAGCGTGGCGGATCGTCGCAAGCCGCCCGGGTGAGTTGGAGTGAAGGAAACACTATGAACAAGATTCTTACTGCAATCACGCTAGCTCTGATTCCTTGTATGAGCGCGAAGGCGGCTGAGAAGGCGAACGTTGTCTTCTTCCTCGTCGACGATCTCGGACAACGAGATGTCGGTTGCTACGGAAGTTCGTTTTACGAGACTCCCGCCATCGATGCGTTGGCAAAGGAAGGCATGTTGTTTGATAACGCTTACTCCACTTGCCATGTATGTTCGCCAAGCCGCGCTAGTATTCAAACTGGTAAATACCCAGGTCGGACAAACTTGACCGAGTGGCTTGGTGGACGCCCAGACCGCTCGTTCGAAAAACTGCATAGTGCTGAGAAGTTGATGGCTATCCGCGACTCCGAGCAAACTCTGGCGGAAACTCTACAAGCAAACGGTTATCGCACGGCTTTTTACGGAAAGGCTCATCTTGGTCGTCCACCGAAACAGTGGGGATTTGATGAATCGACCTACGGCTGGTATCGCTCGTACCACTATCCCTTCAACGTTCGCGGCGGCAATGGCCCCGACGGCGAAGAAGGCGATTATCTGACGGATCGTTTCACCGACCTGGCCGTTGACTTCATCGAACGACACAAGGACCAGCCGTTCTATCTGCACATGGCCCACTTTGCCGTTCACGATCCGATTCATGGTCGGAAGGATCTGATTAAGAAATACGCGAAGAAGCTTGCCGCGATGAAAGAGCGAGGCGGGCCGGATTACATCTTGGAACCCAATCCCGATGGTCCTCCGATTTCCAATGACGAATTCGAGTCCCTCATAGAGGATGACACGCTGGTGACTCACCAGGAGAAGCGAGTGTGGTGGGTCAAGCAGAAACAAGACAACGTCGAGTTTGCGGGAATGGTCGAGGCGATGGATGAAAGCCTTGGAAGAATCCGAGCGAAACTGAAAGAGCTTGGCTTGGAAGACAACACCATCGTCATCTTCACATCAGACAATGGTGGCATGGCTGCCTCGAACCAGTACCGAGGAATCAATCATTCCAGTGCCGTCCTGAATTCGCGATTCTCTTCATCGAACTTGCCGCTTCGCGGGGCCAAAGGTTGGAACTACGAGGGCGGCATTCGTGTCCCTCTGATTGTACATTGGCCGGGACAACTCGAACCAAATTCAACGTCACACGCTGTCGTTACCGGTACGGATTATTACCCGACGCTACTGGAAATGCTTGGGCTTCCCGCAATGCCGAAACAGCACATGGATGGCAAAAGCTTCGTGCCAGCATTGAAGGGCAAAGCGTACGACCGAGGTTCCGTGTACTGGCATTTTCCGCACTACAGCAATCACGGATATCAAAGTCCCGGCGGTGCGATTCGTCTCCGCAACTATAAGCTGCTTGAGTACTTCGAAAATGGAACAGTGCAGCTCTTCGACCTGGAAAAAGATATCGGCGAGCGTCACGACCTTGCCAAAAAGATGCCAGAGGTTACAGAAAAGCTGCTGAAGATGTTGCACGCGTGGCGGAAAGACGTGGATGCTCAAATGCCGCAAGTAAAAGCCGCCGAGAGTCGGAAGAAAGTACGAGCAGGCTTGACCAAGAATCTGTCAGCCGACGTCGAAAAGTTCGCTCCCGGTTGGAAAGTTCGCAATTGGGGCGGGCCAGCGATGAGGCCAGGATTGCGGACCGTATGGGGTGGCCGCAAAAACGTACTGCTGACACATCCGCTTAACGAGAAAGTGCCCTGCGTGCTCTATCGAAAAATCGAGATTCCCGCGAACAAGAAATCAACACTCCAGTTCGCGGTAAGTAATCATCCGAGAGGTGACTGGAAACTACTCGTTCGCATCAACGGACGCGACGTGATATCTCAGTCAATTGATAAATCAAAGTGGAAACAGTTTCGTGTCGACCTGACAAAACATGCGGGAAAGACGGTCGCGCTGGAGCTGGTAAACCAAGCAACAGATTGGTCATATGAAGCTGGCCTGTGGAGTCAGCTTCATATCGTCCACGAAGAAAGCAAGCAGTGAATCAATCAAGGATTTTAGGCAACGAGAAATGATGAAGCAGCTACTATCAGCGTCACTCTTTTTGACCGCAGCGATGTGCGTATCCGTCGCGGTGGCAGCAGATCGCCCCAATATTGTGCTGGTCATGGCGGACGACCAGGGATGGGGGCAGGTTAGCTATTACGGTCATCCGGTCTTGAAGACTCCCAACTTGGATGCGATGGCGTCGGCCGGTTTGCGCTTCGATCGCTTTTACGCGGCCGGGCCGGTTTGTTCGCCAACGAGGGCCTCGGTGTTGACCGGTCGAACTCATGATCGAACGGGCGTCCCGACACACGGTTCGAACTTGTGTTTGCAAGAGAAGACGTTGCCTCAAGCCTTGAAGCGCGCGGGTTACACGACCGGCCACTTTGGCAAGTGGCACCTGAATGGTGTTCGCGGCGCCGGCGTACCGATCCTGGATGACGATGCCAATCATCCTGGCAAGTACGGCTTTAATGAATGGTTGTCAGTGACGAACTTCTTCGATGTCGATCCGCTCATGAGTCGGAAGGGCAAGTTTGAAGAGTTCAAAGGGGACTCGTCGGTAATCATCGTTGACGAAGCGCTCAAGTTCATCGCCCGACAAAAGGATGGCGACTCTCCTTTTCTTGCCGTCATCTGGTACGGATCGCCTCACAATCCGATGCGGGCCGTCGATCAGGACCTGAAGGGTTTCAAAGAAGATAAACTTGGTCATCATCTGGGCGAGATTGCTGGCATCGATCGTAGCGTTGGTGTCTTGAGAAAGGGGCTACGCGACTTGGGAATCGAACGGGACACATTGTTTTGGTACTGCAGCGACAACGGCGGACTAAATCTTGATCCCGATTCTGTCGGAAAGCTCAGGGGGCATAAGGGCAGCATTTTTGAAGGCGGGATTCGCGTTCCAGGTATCATCGAATGGCCTGGCCATATTGAACCCAGCGTCACTGAGTTTCCCGCTTCAACCATGGACATCATGCCGACGATTGTCGACTTGTTGGGTCTGCCCGAGGGTTCGCAGTTGGCCGTTCGCGATGGCACGAGCCTGACCGCACTCTTCAAGGGGGACACACCGAAACGCGAGCACTCGATCCCATTTCGTTTTCTGAAGAACGCGGCTCTCATCGATGGCGATTACAAGCTACTTACGACGAACCATAGCAAAGACGACGAATGGAAGCTGTATAATCTGAAGGGCGCCCCCAGCGAAACAAAGGATCTGGCCAAAGCTCTTCCAAAACGCTTTGACAAAATGAAGGCCGAAGCCAAAGCAATGATCGAATCCGTGGACGCCAGCGCTGCGGGTAAAGATTATCCGGAAGGAAAAGTTCTACAGCCTCCACGCCGGGCCTTTTGGTATGAGATGCCCGCTTATCGTTCGCATTTGCCGACGTTCTTCAAGCGGCCAGAATACTCTGGGTATCAAAAGCGGGTGAAGAGAACGCCAAAGAGGAAGTCCAAGTGAAGCTGCACACAGATGATTTAATGAGCAAGTATTGGTATCCAACTTGGACTTCGCCGAAACGTTTCTTGAGATTGCGGGGACGAAGATCCCCGAAGATACGCAAGGCCGGCCGCTCGTTCCTCTAATGCGAGGCAAGACACCCAAGAAATGGCGAAAGACATTCTATTACCATTATTACGAAGCAGGCGGTCATGGTGTGCCGATCCACTACGGCGTGACCGACGGACGCTATAAGCTGATCCGCTTTCCGGACGACAAACTAGAGGCGTGGGAGCTGTTTGATTCAAAGAATGACCCGATGGAAATGAAGAGCGTATACGACGCACCATTAATTGCCAGACTGAAGAAGGAGTTAGACCGACTTCGCCAGCACTACCAGGTAGAAAAGTGATGATCTCGTAAACAAGTTCTTCGCGATGCTGATGCTCTCCACAGATCGGATGAAGAGAACTGAAATGATGCTTATTTCCGGCTACACGACGACTCGACCCCTCATCGCAAGTCTGATCTTCTTCTTGGCCACTGCTGCTTTCGCAGACGAATCAGCTCGCTGGACGCTCAGCTACGATGCCGGGTATCGCGATGATCACGGAGCGTATGCTGGTGGCAGTGAGATCATGCACATCGCGTCTCATCACAGAAAACTGTTTGCGGCCAACGGCTATTGGATGGACGCGCGTTGGGTGATTCCACCAGATGCCGAAAAGCAATCGGCCCAGGTGCTACGCCTGGATTCGTCCAACGGGACGTGGCAGGTCGATCTCGAGATGGGCAAGACGAACGGCTATGGCCTTCGCTACATGAAAGGCAACATCCTCAAGTCGGTAACTTTCACTCGCGACGCCAACGGCAAACTCTTGCGCGAACCAGTGAATCTGCTGGTGATGGCAGCGGGGGCAACATTTGAACGAGGCGGCGCGATCTCCGCTTGGGTTCGCGACGATGAGAAAGGCACTTGGAAACACACGATCGTTCGACATGGATCCAGTGCTGGCGGCGTCCGCTGGGTACCTCGTGATATGGAAGTTTATCGTGACAGCGTTACAGGTGTGGAACGGCTGATCTTATTGTTAGGCAATCCCGGGATCGTCTCAGGGGTCTACGACCCGAAATTGCCTGGAAAGATTCGTTGGGAGACGATCCTTGAGTACCCATTTCCTGAAGTCGGCAGCGTTAAGACGCGGCCTCTTGGCATTGTCCAAGCCAATAACTCGTTGATGTTCTCCGTGGACGATGCCATCTTTCGCCGCAACGACGGACCTCGTCCGAGTTACAGTGAGTTGCTTCGATTGTCCGAGTACGTCGATACCGACATCGGCGGCATTCGCGGCCTGACCACGATCAAGAATCCGAACGGTCCTGGCGAGTCCATCTTGTTCTTGTGGGCTCCAGGCGGACGCTCGACCAGTCAAGTGAAGCGGCTCGATCCTGATGGTAAGGGTGGTTACACCATCCACGACGAAGCCAGTATGATGGATTTGATGAGCAAGCACTTGGATGCGAAGGTGACTTATACACTGGGTGCTCACAACATGATGTATCCTCTGAAACATCCCAAGACTGGGGAGTTAGTCCATCTGATAGGTTTTCAAGGAAACATTCAGGGGAATCAGCGTTTGTGCTGGCCCGGCAGCCGCTTGTATGGAGGAGCCCTGTATGCGATCCGACGGGCTGATCAAACTTATTCGGTGCATGAGGTCAACAACGCCTTCGCACCGGGAAAGCTGACACTTGTCTCACCGCGAGCGTTTTGTCTTTCACCGTTTGGAGACAATCAACTTTTCGTTGGAGGGCACGATTCCAGTAATCGCATTTCTGACGACATGGCCTGGATTTGCAAAGCGCCCGTAGAAGTTGCTTTGGGATTGAAAGAGGGGCTCGATGCTGCCAAGAAGCGTCGTCAATCAGTTCCAGAGGAACGGCTTCGTCAGGGGCCAATTTATGAACTGCGTATCTATAAGGCGAACGAACGCCGCTTCCAACATCTCATTACGCGTTTTCGCAAGTACACGGATCGGATTTTCGCCAAACATAATATGAAGGCAGTGGGTTACTGGACTCCGACGGATGGCACTCCACGCCAGAAGCGGCGTTTCGTGTACGTGTTGAAACATGCGTCGCGTTATGCGGCCTACACCAATTGGACTCACTTCACGCATGATCGTGAATGGCAAAGAGTGCTGGACACACCCGAGTTTCGCGGTCTCCTCTCACAGAAGCCAACTAGCATCTTCATGACGGAAAACGACTATTCGTCGTCTGCACACAATGCGATCGAAAAACCCGGTGGAATTTTTGAACTTCGGACTTACACGTGCAACCCTGGCAAGTTGCCCGCGCTCAACTCACGGTTTCGAGATCACACGACCGACCTATTCAACAAGCACGGAATGAAAAACGTCGGCTATTGGACACCGTTCGAGAAGCCCGAGTCGGACAACACCTTGATCTACTTGATTCACCATCAAAGCCGCCAGCAAGCGGACGTCAACTGGAAGTCGTTTCAGAGTGATCCTGTGTGGCAAAAGGTGGCCAAGGAATCTCAGCGAGACGGCAAGTTCTTGGCGAAGAAGCCAGAACGGATTTACCTCAAACCGTTAGAGTTTTCGCCGCTCAAGTAATCTTGGCGATGAAAACTAGCTCAAGCGCACTTCCGACGCGAACTTGGTCAAGTCGTTGCCTTTCAACACGGCTGCCAACAACTCAGGGAGTCGATCTGGAACACAGCCGAAACAGGGCATGCCAAGTTTGCTGAGCTTTTGGGCTAAGTTTTCGTTGTACGATGGTTGCCCTTGGTCCGAGATCGCTAGAAGGGTTACCGCACGGATGCCGCTTTCCAACAGGTGTTCCATCTTGCGTACAAACCGCTTTTCGTTCGGGCTGGTGTCGTAAAGATCGGCAATCAAGATGTAGAGCGTTTTCGACGACGTATGCATGAAACGCTCGCAATAGTTGGTTGCCATCCAATAGTCTTCCGCACCACCCAATTGCACGCCAAAGAGCAAGTCGACGGGATCGACGCAGTGCTCGGTCAAGTCGACAACTTCCTTGTGGTTAAATGCGACAACGTCAGTTTCAACCGCCGGCATGCTGGCAAGGATCGCTCCCATGATGCCACCGTAAATCAACGCCGAATGCATAGAACCGGACTGGTCCATTGCGATAATCACGTTCCATTCGTTTTGTCGATCTCGACGGCTAAATCAGGACATCTGTTCGGGAATGATCGTCTTTAGTGTTGGATCGTAATTCTTTAAGTTGCGGCTGATGGTGCAGGGCCAATCGAGATTTTGCAGACTGTGGAATGGCGAGTGCTCGTTGCGGTTCAGCGATCCTCTGACGGCTTTAGCTAAATCTGTCTCCAATTTTTCCTTCATCTGTTCAACAATTCGACGACCTTTTCAATGGCGTCGGCCGCAGGCACTGCGGCGTTGAGGTCGAGGTTTGACGCCAATTCACCCACTCGCTTGGAAACGATTTCAATTTCGGTTTCGAGCTGTTTCGGCGAAGGCAGCACGACCATATTGAAACGCCGCTTCAAAGCGGCTGACATGTCGTTCACACCCCGGTCTCGAGTGTTCGCGGTGGCAATGATCGAAAAACCTTTCGATGCGGCGACTTCTGTGCATAACTCAGGGACGGAGATCCGCTTTTCCGACATCAGCGAGATCATCGCGTCCTGCACTTCAGAAGCACAACGAGTGATTTCCTCCAATCGCGCAATCGCGTCTTCTTCCATGGCTCGGAAGATCTCACTTTTGACCAAAGCGTCATGGCTTGGGCCGTGAGCAATCAACATCGCGTAGTTCCACGTATATCGGATTGCTCTTCGGTTGTGCCGGCTGTCCCCAGAACCACACGCGTCGAGTTTCCATTGAAGGCTGCTGTGAGATGCTCGGACAACCACGATTTGGCAGTACCGGGTTCGCCGATTAGGAACAATGATCGGTCCGTCACGAGAGTCGAAATCGCGATCTCGACGAGGTGTTCGTGGCCGATGTATTTCGGTGTGATATCCAGCTTTCCGCACTTGCCACCGCAAATATACGTCAGGACTGATCGCGGCGACATTTGCCAACCAGAAGGTACGTCGTGTTTCTCGGCTTTGACCAAGGCATCGATTTCCTCGGCGAACATTACCTCAGCCGGTTGACGCAATACATCGCCGTTACTGGCTGATTTTGCGGACGCTGCCTTTTTGACGGCTTTCTTTTTCGCCATGTATCACCTGCTATTCTTCTTTTAGTCGTTCGAGGTAGGGAATGACCTGGTCGACAACACTCTCGTTTAAGCTTGGCAGGAGAGCTTCGATCCTTGGCACTGCGGACTTAGACAGATCGGGCATCATATGAAGGAGCCACCATGCGTAGTGGTATCTGGACTTCTTCTTGCCGTGCTTTTCCAGTGCTTTCGGATAGTAGTCAATCGTTTGGGCATGCTGAGTCCGATTCATCGTTTCGAGGACCTCGGCAACCTCGTAGCCCGGGTCTCCCGACCTGGACAGCATCTGGTCAATCTTCGCAGTTAAGTATTCTTTCGAACCTTTGTGCTTCGGCTTGACCAAGATGTGGACAACCTTCCAATCATCTGAGTCAATCGCCGCGTCCAACCAACTTGGATCGAGTTTCACATCACCGCTGGATTTCGTGGGCTCGATGCCGTCTCGATATACGCTGCCGTGATAGATATGGCGATCGACTTCTTCACATCCAAGTTCGCACAAAGTCTCCTGGATGACTTCCCCTGTTCCTTGACCGGATTGCGACCGCGTTTCTTTTCGGCGGTCGCGGTGTAATAGGGAGAGAACAGATTGAAGACTTCTTTTGGCTTGCGTGTTCGCACCACAGCCACGAGTGCCCAGCCAAGCGAACTTGGCGGAAGCGATTCGTGGGCATCAACCAAAGTCTTTGGAACGGACTTGGCGTCGGATTGTGCCATCATCGATGCTACTCGATAATTGATGGCTTCGCCGTCGTAGCTCGTTCCACTCAGCCTCCCGAGTACCTCGCGTTGCTGGAAGCACTGGATCAGGAATTGTTCCGATTTCTTGTCCTTCCGCGAAGAGAAAGCACCTAACAACTCATAAAACCTGGGGAGTGCTGTTTTGAGTTTCGCTTTGTTCTTGGTGGTCAACAGGTTATCGAGCTGCGCTTGTGCTTCTTCCAACAGATACTTAAGTAGAGCCGGACTACGGTTTTTACTCACCGCTCCAGCAACCATCCCGACATCACCGCTGAAAAGTGCTTTGATCAGCGTGTCGATGACCCCACCAGCCGTGAACCGAGCGATCGCACCGAAGGCTGCGCGGCGCACATCTTTGGCTTTCGCGCGAGTTTGCTCGAGCATGTATGAAAGGTGGCCTTTGGAATCTTTCAAGCAAGAGATTGCGGCGACCTTCATCTCCTTCGAGCCGGACTCAAGGGCCGTTTCCACCAAGTCCTGCGTGCCGTCGGCATCGAGCTGATGCATTAATCGCAATCGTCGTACGTGGCCGCTCTTTCCTTTGACGTCGTACGAAGCACGCAGCTCGGGCAGAATTGCCTTGCCGTAAATCGGTAGGACTTTAGCGGTCACAAAATCGCCGATCTCCCCGTCGACGTCGTCGATCGCCGCGACGGCTGGCTTGACGAGCCGCAGATCTTTGAACGCACCGCGATTGTAGGCATCTTGGATGATTTCCATTCGGCCTGATCCGGTGGTTGTCAGCGCTTCGATAAGCGGCTTTAGGACTCGCGCGCTCGAATCCGACGTCGGCATTCCCATGTCGCTGGTTTCAATGGCCTTCAAGCGTCCTTCAGCGCCCGTTTTCCCTTGCGTGTAGAGAATCGCGGTAACCAACGTGCTTAGTTCAAACAACGGGGCCGAACCTGACTTCGAGTCACTATCGACAACGGCTTGAATCGCTTGCGCGACGTTGGCGAAAACCGGAGCTTTCTCGTCTGCCTTCTCCAAGGGTGCAATCAGTTCCTTCAAACGAAAGTCGCCACTGGCAAGTCCACTTCCCGCGATCGCCAAGTGTCGGGTTTCGTTCTAGACCTCGTTTAGAACAGCGATGCCCATCGGTTGTCTCCAACTCAAAAGGTCAAACGCACGATGGCGGATTCAGTAAGAATGCCGAGCGGCTTGACGCAAAGCGTTTGAGTATCCAGATCGCGATGAAAGCGGCCAATCAGTGTTTGATTGGTAAACATCTCTTTCGGCACGAGACGTAACAAGTAACAACTGGCGGGCTCTTCACTCATCCCAGTGTCGGTCAGGACAAGCCGCACGGCCTTTGCGTCTTCAATCACCAGACTGCCGTCCTGCGACTCGGCCATCTTGGCATAATTCAAAGCGTAGACCGGACGTTTGTCAGCCAACGCTGCCTTCAACTGGCCTTTGACGCCCTTGACCAACGCCGCGAAATCGCCATTGCCGTGTTTCCGTACCGTCGTGAAATCTTTTTTCTCGATCGGTCGAGGTGCCATTTCTTCCCAGCGGACACGCGGATTCACGTCGCCGGGATAAACACACAACTCTTTGGTTGTTGCGACCTGAAAGAAGCTGTCTTCGCTCTTGATAAACGTTGCTGCTTTGTACGGACGAAACGTCTGAGTCAGCACGATGCGTCCACAGCCCAAGTTCATCCACATGCCCGTATCAACGAATTCTCGCCGAGCAATATCGTCGTGAGAGTTGAAGCGAGCTGAATCCAGTCGACATCATTTTCGACTAACTTAGCTTCCCGTAACTCTCGCAATTGCCATGCATGACCCAACCAAGCCGCGATCGACGTTTTCGTTTCCGGTTTGAGTTCCGGGTCCTCGAGTCGCTGATTGAGATACGATCGGCCTTCCTTGATTAGGATCGGCCTTGCTTGATTAGAGAGTGCAGCCGCGTCAGTTGATCCAGGGCTTCGCTGAACACGGCCTCGCGAGTTGCTCCCGATTCGACGTGCCCCTCTTCGTCCACGAACAGCTTTGTGTAATCGTGTAATGCGGCTTGAGCCCCCGGCAAGAACGCGTTGCCAAGCTGTTTCGCCTAGTCTTCGATTTGCTTCGCGGTCTTGGCGTTCGTATTGCCCATTCCCATTCCGACGAGGTCATTCGTCAGCGTCTCTAACAGATCGAGTCCCTTGAGCTGGGCTTTGATCTTTTTTGGCCAGAGCCGTTTTGTTGACCTTCCGCGGTTTCGAAGCGTTTTCCTTTTGCTTCTCACGTCGCGCCGTCAGCTTCTCACGTCTTTCGGCGCTGTCGGCGGGCACTTCCGCTTCGGCAAATGATTTCCCTTGAGCCCAGGCGTACATTAATCCCAAGCAGTGCTTACAGGGAAATTGGCGGCTCGGGCAACTGCATCGATGCGTTGGGTTGTCAGGACGAACGAAGTCGCACGAGCAGTGATAGTTCGACTTTCCGCTACCTTTGCACTCGCCGAAAATGATCGACTCGTCTTTCGACTTGTTGAGCTTGACGAACTTCCTCTTGATGACCAGCCCGCGTCCGTTCTTGATTCCTGACGCATTGGGCGCGGCAGAGTCAACATAGGATTCATCAATTTGAATCATGGCAACGTCCCAGCGTGACTTGGCATAGAGGACAAATTGAAATCGAAACGGCTTTTCGAGTTCGAAGTGACACACGTCAAGTTGGAAAAGTAGCAATTCGCCAACTGTGCCAACAAGCGTCAGAAAGCGGGATAAACTAAATTCGAATTGATTTATGTATTCTGTGCGGTTGTGTAGGCGTTACAACCTTGAATGCTTGCCCAATGCCCCAATCTGAGATCGGCCACACGCTTGAATACATCGAACAAAGTGACGTCGACTCAAAACAAGCTTTTTCAGATTCGCCGACAAAAAGACAATCTGGCCGTTGGAAGCCGTCCGCTTAGAAATTCGCCAGGCCTGACCTACTTTCTACTCCCAACATGTAGCACTATGTCTTGTCAATTCTCTCGGGCCTCCTTAGCCAGAACGACCCATCACGCTCAGTTTTCCAGAAGACAAATCTTCCAAAGCACTCTCCAGCACGTCGTCTGAGATCGTGCCGATTCTTTCTTCTTTCCGTAAAACTTGGATGTTTGCGCCACTGTCGCGCCGCAGCGTTAGACTGCCTTTTCCAAGAGATTCCATGTCACCGTCAAGGAAGCTTCGGATAGACCGAATGCGTTCCTTTCGACAACGTACTGTTGAATCATTACGCCAAACCACGAGATGGCGTCCCTGATCGCAACCGTAGAATCGCAGTTCGTACTTGTCATTCAAGCTAATTCGTTTCATGAGTGCTTCACGGCTCCGCCTTTTTCAACCGTTCGGCCCTGGTTCGGAATTGTATTGAGCTACGAGTAAGAGTGAATGCTTCCTGAAGTCCCATTTCACTGGGAATTCTCCAGCACCATCGAGGCCATCACCGATGAGGCGCTTGTCGCGATTGCGTTGGTTAAACGATTCGTCGACAACAGCAAGTGCTGGCGACAGGTCGTCACCATTCGAAAGGGCTGCGAGCAAGGGCAAATATGTTGCGCATTGCTGATCATAGCCTTGTATGTTCGATCGACCGGTGCAAACGAGCCGCCGCTGGCGACAGCAAAAAGCCCGGAGCAATAGTCTTGCCAGAGGGTGTCCGATTGAAAGTGCTCGAAGTGTTCGGGTTTGCTGCAGATTGAGGCGATTCGTTTCGCGTCATCGAAACGACCTAAAAGCCACGCAGCGTGAACGGCCAAGTGTGAAGCCTCTCGACGGTGGAGCTTCCACGGGTGGACAATCACTGTCGATATACAGTATGCGGATCAGTTCAAAGGTGCGCTCGAATACGTTTCGGGCAAATTCTGTGGCGAGGAATTCAGAAGCTGCCTCCGCCGTGGAGTAATCCGATACAGCAACGGCAATTGAATCTTGGACAGCATTCAACAGGCAAAAGAGTTCCCAACCAAGGTCACCTTGTTCGCGCCAATCGGAAGCAGCATCGGTCGAGCCAACGATTTGCTCGCGATGAAACTCGATGCTTTCTTCATATGTCATTGGCATGTTGCTTGCCGCCTACCGTTCTTTCCTCGGCGTCATGTCGCGAACCTGCAGCTGTTTTTCTGGCCAATCAAGCTTCTTCGCCGCGTCCTGAGCGAACGACCAACCCTTCGTTCCGTTTTGGTAAATGCGAACTTTGGAGCGTTCGGTTGCCATCGCGATGGCTTGGGGGATGTCCAGGAATCGCTGAACATTCAAGAAGATGGGGCCCTCACGATGACTCGTCGGCAAGTAGTGCAAGTCCAAACGGGTGATGCTCGGTTCAAACAACGATGCATACAGGGCAACGCCCGCCATGGCTCGCTCGCTTTGAATCCACAGGGGCACAGAGTTGACATCGGGAACTACTCGCAAAGCTTGGATGGCGCGACGAACGTCCCAGACTCGCATGCCGTCTTGTGTTTGTCCGAGCAAATTAAATCGGCGGCGGTGTTGTGTTTGCTTCCGTTTGCTTTGGTCCCATGCTGTCGGCCCGATGCCTCGCGGAGCTACATAGGCCATACCCCATTTGAATGCCTTGAACATTTTGGCATGACTGTTGAACTCCTCAACGTTTGGCTTGGGCAAGTGTTCGCCTTTCAATTGATCAGCAAAACCGACTTGCATCATGGCCAAGAATTCGTCCCAATCTTCTTCATCCAGAACATTCAACACGATCAAATCCAAATCCTGATTGGCAACACCGTCTCGCTTTGCCAAGTAAACTCGCAAGCGAATGTGGTTTTGGCTTGTGAAATCAAGGGCAGCGAACGAAATGCCATTGCTTTCTGCTTCAAAGGCCAGTTTGACGTCCAGCTCTCCTGGCTCATCCGGCCAGCCACGAAAGCTTCGGGACTTTAGCGCCGCCATCCACTGTCGCTTTTGCTGGCTCCACTCGTCTGCCGATACCGGGACTGCAGCCGGCTCAGCCAATTTAGTGAACGATTCTTGAATCTCGGTATTGATCTCGTCGCTTGGAAGCTTGTCAAAAACCTTGAGCTGTTTGGGCTCGAACATTTTTACGGCGGTCGTATCGATCAGCGGCTTTTCGCCTTTGAGGAAATGATTGAACCAGTGGAAAGCGTGAATCCGCAGCTCTTGCGTGTCTTTGTGAGGCCCTTCGGTGATCTGTAGTCCGATGTGATTAAGCTTTCCGTAAAGCTCGTAAATCCGACGCGTTTTGGTGTAGACGTCAACAACACCATCAAGCGGGAAGATGCGATCTTTGTCAGTATTCGAAATCAGTAGCGGACGCGGCGCCACCAATGCGGCCACTTGGGCGAAGTCCCAGCGGTACGTATTGACCATGTACATGCAGTCGCAGTGCCCTCGACACATCCATCCACAACGTGATTGCGCAGACTGGTGATGCCAGCAACCGGCACGGACACTTTGATGCGTTCGTCTAAGCAGGAAATCCACCAACTGTATGCCCCGCCGCCAGATCGTCCAGTAACGCCAAACCGTTCAGCATCGACTTCTTTTCGCGTCTCTAGGTAGTCCAGGGCACGAATGCAGTTCCACGCCTCAACGGCCGCCGAGCTATAACCGCGAGCATTCCACCAGAACATGCCATGGCTGTATGTGCCGTGATGAATGCCTTCGATCTCTCCCAGCTGCAGCGTGTCGATTGTCAAACACGTGTAACCATTTCGAGCAAACCAAGCTCCGTGATGCTGGTAGTGAGCTTTGTTGCCGTAACTAATTCCGTTCTTCTTGACCCGGCCGTGACCGCAAACATAGAGAATCGTGGGCAACGGCCCAGTTTGTTCCTTCGGCCGGTAGAAGTTCCCTGTTACGTACAATCCCGGTCGCGACTGAAAGTGCACGTTTTCAACAACGAAATCCTCGTGCTCGGTCACACCTGTGATTTCTGCTTTGAGGTCCGTGCGTTTGGGCATCGGGTCGAGGCCGAGCATCTCGAACATTTGCTGGCGGTATTTTCCTTTCGCCGCTTCCCAATCCTTGAGCGTCTTGATGCTCGACAGCGAATTCTTTTCGAGCTTGCTGGTTTCACTTTCGAAGTAAGCGGCGATCATCTTGTCGCCGCGCGACGTATCACGAGCGGGCTCGGATGCGGACAGTTGCGATGCCAAAAGGCCAGCTAAAACGAAAGCGGTTAAGATGCGGTCGATCATTGCAAATTCCTTTGAAAGCAATCCATGGTGAGCTTCGAGTTGGCATCATTACGCGCACGCCGAGAGGGCGATTCTATTCGCAGATCGTACAGAAATCGCTCGGAAATAGCTCGTTAAAGCAGCGAGAAACGCTAGCAGCGTAAATCCCGCCCCCGACTTGACGTCGGGAGTTTTTACGTCTTTGCACCACTTCAAATCTTGCTACTTCTACAGGTCGTGTAGTGCAGAGACGCGAGGCCCCCTGAGATCAACTCAGGGGCGATGAATTTCCCGTACAGATTTGCGAGACACGTTCTGCAAGACACGCAATTCAGGGCCTCTTGATGACCGCTGTAAACCTTCCGGGAAACGGAATACTGCCGTCGCTCAATTGACGTCCCTCGACTTGGAATTGCGAGATGTTGTCATGCAGTAAGAAATAGAGCTCGTCGTTCGACTCCAACACGCATCGAAAATGTTGCTCCCCAACGACAGCTTGAAGTTGAAAGCCCAACAGTCCGCCTAGCTTCGTCAGGAGCAAGTTGTCGCGATGCTCGACCATTTTCTCGACTTGGATGGGTTCGCCACTATTGATCACGTTGAGCCAGTCGTTGAAGAAGTCGTTCTGATGTTGTATCAGCATCTCCTCATGCAAGGTCGCGATGGCATTGATGTTTTCATCGTAGTGAAACTTGAGCCCCGGATTGTCGACAATGCTGATCTTATAGAAGCGAGTCTTTCCGCCTGACGCGAGGTCCAGGAATAGGCCATCGTCGTCGGCACCAACCTCGGTATGCATGATGGCTGTTTCGAGTCGTTCGGAGTCCTTAAACAATTTTTCGAGCACGTTGTCGCGTGCGGCGGGAGCGACTGTTAATTCGGCCGTCTTGATGATGACGGTTTCGATTTCCAACATCGGAACCGGCACGGCAGTGATTTCGCCCGACAACTTTGGAGTCGACTGCCAATACAGATAGAACACACCAGCCAACAGCAACCCGCCAAACACCAACGGAATCATCAGATTTCCGCCCTTGCGCTTTCGGCGTCTGCGAACAGTATTGCGATTGATGTTGATCGGCTCAGCAGCTTCATCAGCGCTGGGAAACGTCGGCTGCTGAGGTGCCGCTTGTGGGACAGCTGCCTGAGGATCCTGAAAGTCAGACGGCCCAGGCACCGCATTGGGATCGAAGCCGGTCGGCGCCTGTTGTTGCGGTGGCATCGGGGCGACGGGCTGTTGCGGCACAGCCTGTTGCGTTGGCGGAGCATACTCAGGAGCCGCGGGTTGCTGATGCTGTTGATACATCCGCGGAGCTAGTTCAGTTGGCGCGACTGGTTGCTGCGGTGCGACCGGCGGCGGTGCGGCCTGCTGCGGAGGAATCTCGATGGTGGGCACGCGAATCTTGGCCTCGCATTGAGGACAAGGGCCTTTCTTTCCAGAAGCTTCGTCCGGAACTTGAATGACTGATTGGCAAGCGGGACACTGAAATTGAATGGCCATAAATGGCAACTCCTGAACCGTCAAAACTCCGTGGGCCAAACGCGGCAAGCCGCAAACGTAGGACGGATTTCTATTCCGTCTGGGACGGATTAGAAATCCGTCCTACGAATAATCTAAACCGGTAATCCGTGTTCTTCCCGAATCCGACGCACGTCTTCAACAACCAATCGAACAATCTCCCCGTTGCGTTCTAACGCGCGAAACTCCATCAGATTGGCGATGGCGTTGATTGCCAAAGTACACGTTGCCACAATCAGGTGCAGTGTTGCTGGCGAGACTCCCAGCCAACCCTGGAAACCGACAGGTGATGCGGGGTCCGCAGCACCTCCAAATCCGCCCGTGATCACTAACATAAAGATCGCCGCGACCATCATTGGAAGCGAGCGGTACTTCAATCGCTGCCCCTCAGCTCGGTACGAATCCGACAACTTGTACGCCTTCGAAGTTTCCTCAAGCCAGCGGCCTGTGCCCATGAAATAGGTCAGAACCAAAGCATGCACCAACATCGCCATCGCCAACCCGGCACAAGCCAACAAGAAGTGATGGGACACGGCGTTTTGGACCTCTGGTTCGGCAACCGATGCGTCACCAATATTTAGGCCAAGCATGAAAACAATGGCCAACAAGATGGTGCTGAGCACCGAAAGCGTCAAGAATCCTCGAGTCACGAAACCCCTAACGCGGCGTAGCCGCATCCAAACGTAGCCTGACTCTCTGAGTCGGGCATTCCCGGCCCGACTCGAAGAGTCAGGCTTCCAACATGCGCACACTGTGCACCAAATAAACTCGACGGGGCACGACGGCCGCCATCGACACAATCAAATCACCAACGCATTCTACTGAGGATACGACATCAATGAAAATCACTCGGATCGAATCCTTTCCCGTACGCATTCCACTAAAACCGATTCGCCGCATGAGATCATCGCTGGGACAACATATCGTCTCCGATTATGTGGTCGTCAAGGTCACGACAGACGAAGGCATCGTCGGCGTCGGCGAGGCCACTGTGATGCCGCGTTGGAGCGGCGAAACCGTCTGGAGCTGCAAAACTCTAATCGACGGCCTGTTGGGGCCCCTGTTGATCGACGCCGACCCCACTGATATCGAGGCCATTGATGCCAGGATGGATGTCTCGGTCAAACACAATTGGTTCACGAAGTCCGCCATCGAAATGGCTTGTTGGGATCTCAAAGGCAAGGCTGCGGGCAAACCGGTTTACGAACTCTTGGGCGGCGCCGCGCGGCCCTTGCCCATTCGCTGCCGATTCTCGATGGGTGCCTACACTCCTGACGTCGCTCGCACACGAGCCGAAGAATTGCTAGCCGCAGGCTTTCACACATTCAAGGTAAAGGTGGGAACGGATCCAACTGAGGATATCGAACGAGTCCGAATCGTCCGCGAGGTCATCGGTCCCGACCACGAAATCGTCATCGATGCCAACTGTGGTTGGGACGCCGACACCGCCATCGAAAGCGTCCACAAAATGGAAGACTTGAACGTCTCGCTATTCGAACAACCGACGCCCGATGGCGATTACGCCGCGTTGGCCAAAGTTCGCCGCGAGATTAAACCCAAGGTCATGGCGGACGATATCGTCTTCAACATGATCCACGCTCAAGAATGCATCCGTAACGACGCTTGTGACGTCATCAGTCTTTACCCCGGCAAGAACGGTGGCATCCGCAAGACATTGGAGATCGCGCAGTACGCGGAATCTCACGGCATCGCTTGCAGCATCGGTTCTAATTTGGAGTGGGACATCGCCACGGCAGCCATGTGCCATGCCGTCATCGCCTGCAAAAACATCCAAGTCGAACCGTATCCCGGCGACATCTTAGGCCCCGAATACCACGAAGTCCGAGTCGTCACTAACCCGCTATCAATCGAAGGCCCGATCGTCACGATCAACGACGAACCAGGGTTAGGCGTCGACGTCGACTGGGGCATCATCGAAGACTACTGCTTGACGAATTGATGCAAACAAACGACACCGCCAAAAACTAGAAGCCCGGCTTTTCACAAAAGCCGGGCTTCTCTTGATCGTGCCAAAGAGTTTTCTAAACCAGTCCGTCAAGAGTGCCCGTTGCGTCTTGGAACTTGTCGGTCTCGACGCCCATCTTCTGAATCATCGTCAGCAGCAAGTTCGCGAGCGGTGGGTGGTTGTCTCTATCGAATGCCAAGTGCTGACCGTGCTTTAGTCCCAGGGCTTGACCACCGGCGACTAATAGTGGCAGATTCTTTGGCGAGTGGCCGCCACCGTCGCCCGAGCTCATTCCTGAACCGAACATGATCATGGTGTTATCGATCATGCGTTTCTCGCCATCGCGGGTCTTCTTTAGGAAGTCGATGAATCTTGCCAGCCGCTCGATGTGGAAGCGGTCGATTCTTGCCAAGCCGGCCAGCATCTGTGCGTCGCCGCCATGATGCGATAGCTCGTGATGGTTCTCTCCCCCGCCACCGTAACCGCCAACCTCCCGAGACCACTCGAAAGTGATCACTCGGGTGGTGTCGGTTAGGAATGCCAAGTAAGACAGCTCCATCATGACATCGATCCACATCGGGCGGTCATGGGCGCTGCCGGGTTGCATGGAAAGTTCTAAGTCCGTCGGCGGCACTTCGGGCTTGGGAACATCGACCCATTCTTCAAGGCGGCCGACCCGTTGTTCGGTCTCGCGTACTGAATTCAGGTACTCGTCCAGCTTCTTGCGATCGTTGGTTCCCAGCTTCGCCTGCAAGCCTCGAGCCTCAGCAAGAACACTGTCGAGGACCGACTTCGTCTCGGCATACCGTCGCAAGGTGGCAGCGCGATCAGTCGCGGAGTCAGGGACGAACAGCCGATCGAACAAACGCCGCGGTGAGTTCTCCGCAGGCAAAGGCGTACCGCTACGATCAAACGACAGCGTGTGGCTGTGTCCGGCACTGCCAGTTCCCGAGCCATTCGACAATTGCAATGAGGGCACGCGAGTTTGCTTGCCATGCATGATCGAAGCGATTTGGTCAGCCGAGACAGTGTTGGAATAGTCACTGACAGGAACTGCCGTCAGATCCGCTCCAGTCAGCCAGGTGTCGTCACCGCTTTGCATCCAGAAATTCTCGAGCACCTTCGCGATGTCGTAAGCATATTCGAGCGTAATGCCGCACTTGAGTGTCGTGAAGTTCGCACGGAACTCGTAGATTTTGGGCGAGTCGATCTTCGCGTCGACGTCCATCTCCTGGATCACTTTCGGCTGGCCACCGAGGTTTTGGACAACTCGTAGTCGGGGCGATCCGTAATCGTACATCCGGTCCTTGTTGAAGTGATCAAGGGCCTCAGCGTTTTGGCGTCGCAGGCCTTCGTGATGCCGCGTGTCGTTCGGTCTCTTCTTAATTTGATCTTGCAGCCTAAGCTCCATGTAGTGCTTCGCCGACGCCACGACCCTGTCGCGATTGGGAACTCGTCCGGCGGCACGAATGCGGACAACGTACTCGCCAGCATGCGGCAAGGCGAAATCGCGAGCGTTGATCTTTCGATTCCACTGAAAATGTCGCATCACCTTCATGCCGTTTTCAACTTTGTCGATGCCGCCGTTGACGATGACTCGCTGCCCCGCATAGACAACACGGTTCGAGTCGGAATTGCCCGACTCGGGTTCGAACCGCCATCGCAACATCGGCGGTTTGGCATGCGTAACGATTGCTTTGTCCAGAATCTTGCGAGCCGCGTTGTAATACAGCTCCAAATGCAACGGCGAGATCGTCAACGCTCGCCCGTTATTATCAAAGCCCGCAGCTGGCGGATCCTGCGGCAACTCGAGCGGCTTATAGTCGACATACAACAAATCGCGCATTGTGTTTTGATATTCGTCGCGGTTCAGTCGCCGCAGGACGATTGCGGTGTCTCGGCGGAACAACTCGGCCCGCGCCATTTGCTGAGTGATACAGTCAACGACACGTCCAACTTGAGTGGTTCGCGGCTGCTTTTCTCCCTCGGGCGGTATCTCGTGACTGTTCAGAACATTGACGACCTCGCCCCAGTGTGACTTTGTGGATCGGTCGAGAAAATCGTTCTTCAGATCTTCAATGATCCGAAAGTCGCCTTCCGCGTCCTCAGCACCGTGGCAACCAATGCAGAATGCTCTGAAGAAGGGAACAATGATTTTACGATAGCCGTCATCGTCGGACGTGAAATCGGGATCTGCCGCGCTCAGGGAGCTTGCCCAGAGGACCATCGCAACGACCTGTAGGGATCGTGGTGACGATTTCATCGAGGATCTCAAACGAATGGGATTGAAGTGATGTGTGAGAATGAATGCGGTCACCGTCTTTGGCTAGTCAGCATTGTACAGTAAATCGGAAGATGGCGGGAGGCTTTGAGCGACCGCAGACTTGCTTGGCACTCAAACAATGAACGCCGATGCGCAACGAGGTCCGGATGTCTTGTTTAATCCGTAGCCGGAAGCGGGGAACATGCCGTTTCTCCTCGCCCTGTTGTAGAACGGATTTGTAATCCGTCCCGGACGGAATGCAATTCCGTCTTACGTTTGCAGCTTCGCTGCGTTAGGATCGAGCGATCCTACTCATCGATTGGTACTCTGCGGAAATTCTTGCAGTTGTCATTCGAACGGTACAAGGCGTCTTCGCCCACGAGCCACCAACTTTTGCCGGTTGAGGCGTTCGTCGGGTCTGCGGGCACGATCTTCAACACGCGCTTGGGGAACTCGCCTTTCGCTTGTGTCCATGACCAGACGTCTCCGCCGAGGTCGCTTCGCGAAAGGCGAGTAGGAGTCACCGGGGCAATCGCCTGGACGAACTTGCGAGTACAAAATTGTTGTCCGGCGACGCTTCCGCCGATGGCGGTGAATGGACGCATCGACTCCAGTGGCAAAGATGTGGCGTACAAGCAATTGTCCATGCCAAACGAGAACGTATGGATCAAACCGTGTGTCGTTCCGTAAAGCTGCACGCTTTGGTTACAGCGTAACGACATTGTGTTCAAGTAACCCAACTCGGCTCGCTCGACGTGTGTTTTAAATGACTTGCCGTCGTCGAATGAGACGAAGTCGAAAGCGTTTTGTTGTGTTGCCTTGAACGAAGATTTACCGCGTCCCAAGAAGCCGACGAATCGATCAGGACAAGTCACCGCGTGTATCACCGTGTCGCCAAACTGGTTGCGGAAGTACGGGTTGATGTCGATCGCTGTGAATCGATGTCCTGCGTCGATGACTCGCGTCCAAGTGTCACCGCCGTCGTCGCTACGGAACAGTCCTTTGGTTTCGCCCGCCGCGAAAACCATCTTGGGTTTACTCGGTACAAACGCGACGACTTCACCGCATACTGCGGTGGGACCGGCTCCGTCAAAATCGCAATCCAACGACAGCTTTTGCCAAATCTGCCCGCCATCACAGGTACGATAAATACCGTCGCTTGTCCCCCGCATCATCACTTGAGGATTGGTCGGATGATTCGCGATGCTGCGTACCGAGTTCGCTTTGCCTGTGAGCGAACCATTCGCTCGCTTCCAAGTATTCCCGCCATCCGTCGACTTCAACAAGCCGCGAGCTGTCGTCCGAACAACGACGATTTTCGGATTCGAGGGAGCAACAACCACGCCCGTGATGTCGACTGATTGGATCCCTGTCGCGGGAGTTGGCTCAATAGCAAAGTCGTCGGGCACGCCTTTTGTCAGCGTGACGTTCGAAACCGACGCGCGAAAATACATCTGGGCGTCTTGTGGTAAAGCACGAAAGACCACGCCCGCGCCGACCTTGGGCGGAATGCGTTTGTAGTGAACACTGCCGAACCGCCAACGTTTTCCGTCCGCTGACGTCCACGCACTCCATGACTTCCCCTGACGAACAACTCGCAGCCACGAATGCCCGTCCGGCAACCGTTGATAGCTCTGCCGAGTCCCTGCGCCGTCGCCGTGGTCGGGCGTGGTGCGCACGCCGTTCTTAGCGACTTGCATCACACCGAACTCTTGCCCCCAACGATAATTGTTCCGCTCGGGATGCTCGCGAACAGAGAGGCCAACCCACGAACTACCGTTGACGGGTTCGCCTTTCATCCCGGCGCAATGATCAACCTTGCAGGTCAATGTAAAGTCGCCTTCGACAGGGCGGCTGATCACGTACTCGCCCTCGCCAACAAACGA
>PBMZ01000050.1 GCA_002722955.1 Planctomycetaceae bacterium
ATCTTCGCCATCGATGATATCGAAGCCGTCACCTCCACGAATTGTGTCGTTTCCGTCGCCGCCGCGAATCGTATCGTTGCCGCCATCACCGTCGATGGTGTCATGACCCTCGTGGCCATCGATGATGTCGTTGCCTTCGCCGCCAGCCAGAACGTCGCCGCCTTCATTACCACGGAGCTTGTCGAAGTCGGTGCCTCCGCTGATCGTGTCGCTGCCTTCACCACCGAACAGTTTGTCGTTGCCGTCGTTGCCTTCCAGTTCGTCGTCACCCGCGCCGCCCAGTAAGATGCTGACGCCGCTGCCGCCTCGCAAGATGTCGTCGTCATCACCAGCGTTCAGGACAGTGAGGCCGCTGAAACCTGTGGCGTCGATGGTTTGACTGCCGCCGCCTGTTGTGATCTTCAGTTTCTCCAGACTGATTAGCTGATCGGTGCCAGCACCTATAAGCGACGTGTCCGTTGCCGTGAAGTCTCCGCCGCCCGTTTCCGTCAACTTGTCATTGCCGACACCGCCGTCCACTGTGTCGTCGCCAAGATTGCCCTCGAGCAAATCGTTGCCGCCACCAGCAGTGATGATGTCATTGCCATTGCCGCCAACAAGACTGTCCCGTCGAGGCGATCCGGTGATTGTGTCGTTGCCATCACCGCCATCAAGCGTGACGTTGCCATCGAAGGCACTGGCATCCAAAACGTTGTCGCTGGCACCCGCGGTGATCTCGGCGCGTTCGATGTCAACAACTCGGTCTGTGCCGTTGCCGGCCATCTGCGTATCGGTCAACGTAAAGTTGAAGTCGCCGGATTCGACCAACTTATCATTGTCGCCTTGGCCGTTCAGGGTGTCGTCGCCAGCTCCACCTTCGAGCGTGTCTTTACCGGCGGAACCAAACAGTTTGTCGTCGCCAGCGCCGCCAATCAGTTCATCGGGGCGAACGGAACCACGCAAAGTGTCGTCGCCGCCGTTGCCGAATAGAGTCGTCCGACCATCGAAGCCGCGGACATCGATGTCATTGCCGCTGATGCCACCGGACAATTGAGCGTTCTCAACGTCGGTTACTCGGTCCGTTCCCAAACCCGTCAATTGGCCATTGATTGGTCCTGTTGGGTTGCCGTCGCCGTCGACGGGAACTTGTCCTGTCAACACGTAGTTGACGTCCGCTGACTCGATGATCAAGTCGTTGCCCGTTTGGCCATTCAGAGTGTCGTCATCAGCGCCGCCACTTAGTTGATCGTCGCCGTTCGAGCCGAACAGCTTGTCGCTTCCGGCTGCTCCGACCAATACATCGTCGAAGCCGCTGCCTCGCAAGATGTCGTCGCCTATGCCACCGTTGAGGCTCGCGCCTTGTCCCAGTTGACGAACGTCGAGGTCATCGGCACCTCCGTCGCCTTCAATCGTGACTGTTGCCGCAAACTGTCCATCGAGGGCCGCTGCGGTGATTTCGTCGTCGCCATCACCTAGTCGGACCGTCAAAGAACCGGTCGGATTGGTGAAGTCAACGGTCTCGCTGGAGCCAGTACTGGAGATGCGAGAAATGCCATTGTTGGCCGTTCCATCGTCTCCTAACTGAACGATGTCATTGCTGCCAGCGAAGACGAACACACGGTCGACGACATCGGTGTTGTCGATGATGGGCTCGAGTCCCGTGTAATTCACGGTGAAGTTATCACTCACGACCGACCCATCACTGGCGTTCGTGAAATTGTGAGTGATCGAGGTCGCCGAACCGCCCGAGATCGTCAGCGTATCACCAGTCGCCGTTTGTTGGCCGCCACCATTAAACGTGATGTCACCCGCAAGCAACGGATTGCCGTTGGTAAAGTCTAGCACCAAACTGTCGTCATCAGTCGATCCGTTAATGGTGATCCCGCTCACCGACAAACGGTGCGTGACGGAGACAACGACATCGTTGACCAGTGTCTCGATCACATCGCCCACCTGGCCAACGGTGAACGTGTCAGCAACTCCATCGTCGGCTTGATTGGTAAACAGCGCATCAGCAGCGGAAACAGTCAACTCGCTGGCCGAGCCGACGATTGTGATTGGAACAACTTGGTAGTCGACGATTCCCAGAAAGATTCCCGTCGACATCACAATCGGGTGCGTTCCGGTCAGCCCGTTAACTGGCGTGATCGTTGCCAAACCAGAGGTGGCGTTGATCGAATAGTTCAATTCCGCCGGCGAGAGAATCAGTTGATTGTTCTCGTCACGAGGCATGTCGTTTTGCTGATTGTTGGCGACCAGCAAGTTCTCGTCCAAGAACAGCGCGTTGGTGTGGCCTTCGGCGTCGATGGCGGAGAGTTGATAAGTGATCTCTGTGTCCGCCAAGGTTTGAATGGCCGGGATGTCTTCCAAGAACGGATTGCTGTTGATCTGATCCGGTCGCACGGTCACTTGGAAGGTTTGAGTATCCTCGTTGCCATCCGTGTCGGTCACTGTGACGGTCACGGTGATTGGATTGTCGACGTCCGAACCGGGACTTGTTTCTGTTGAGAAGCCTTCCGGAGCTTTCAGCATCAAGACGCCGTTTTCGTTGTCAACGAAGACCTCGACACTATTCACAACGACATCAACGAGCGGCCGATTGTTGACGGCGTTGACGGCGACGTCGCTGATCGCCGCGCGGACACTTTCGCCTTCGGTCATTTGGCCAAAGATGGTGTGATTGTAATCCAGGTGCCTTTGAGCTCCCTCTGTGATGAAGAACTGTGAGTTGTTTGTGTCGTCAGTTGTCTTGGCCATCGACAACTGGCCGGTCGTGTTGTGTTGTAAGTCAACGTGAAACTGATCGTCGAAATCGGGAAGGGCCGAGCCGCCTGTTCCCGGCGGGTTGCCGACAGGATCGCCGCCTTGAATGACGAAGTTATTGATGACTCGGTGGAAGATGGACCCGTCGTAGAAATCGGATTCGGCCAGATTGACAATTTGGTCGGTGGCCCGAGGTGCTCGGCCTTCGAACAGTTCGAAAGTCATGTTGCCGAAGCTCTCGACTTCCATGCGAATGCTGCGGTTGCCCTCAGGAATGAAAGTCGTCAAATCGGCGCTGTCGCTGGATGCTTGAAACGTGAGCGATTGGTTTTCGGCGTCGCTGGCGTTGAGCGGAATGTGCAACGGCGAGCCACCCAAGATTTGCACGTTGGCGATCGTTTCCAACACGGGGGCTGTCGTCAGGAGGGTTCTGGCCTCTAGAGATTCCAGTGTTGGTGCTTGTCTCTTGGTGTTTCGGCGTCTGGCGGATTTGGCCACCCGTTGCCGGAGCGATTCAAGCCAATGTGTAAAGCGCATTGCGGACCTCGATCCATACGCCCGCGATGACTTGGACCTGGATGAGTCCCAATTTGGGATGACAAATCAGCGCGGTATAAAGAGGTGTGAGAGAAACTCGGCCAACAAGAACGACCGCGCCCGCACTTTTCAGCTTAGGCAGGCGACGACGCCAGCGTTAAGACGAACTGCTCTCAAGATGGACAAGAACCGGCCTGAGCGTAACACCCATTTCGGTTGTAAGGGATGGATGATTTCCGGCACGCGGAAATCGTGAAAATGGGCGGGAAATCTACCGCCAAAGCGGAAATAGCTCTAGGCGAAGTTGGACATTGGACATTCAATGGTGTCCGAGCCTGTGATTTTTTGTGGTCCCGCGACTCTGTTCGCGGGACGTCCTGAGACGGAGTCGCAGGACCACAATCACTTCGAGACGAAAGAGCGTGTATAAGTAGCTCCCTGTGAAGTCGACAGTGAATTGCTTCACCGAGCCAGGCGACGGTAGAATCCTGGAGGCGACTTCTTATGCAGGAAACGAAAATCATGAATAACCCGCTGCGTGAATATGACTTGATGATGACTCGCCGCCAGTTGTTTGGCCGATCCGCGTTGGGGTTAGGCACCGCGGCGATGGCGGGGCTCTTGCCACGCGAAATGCAAGCCGCCACGGGTGGCGTGCTGAAAGCCACTCATCATCCGGCGAAAGCCAAACGCGTGATCTATCTATTCATGAGTGGCGGGCCGAGCCATTTGGACTTGTGGGATTACAAGCCCAAAATGCACGACATGTTCAATCAGCAGTTGCCTGATCACATTCGCAACGGGCAACGCGTCACGGGGATGACTGCGAACCAAAAGAACGGTTTGCCCGTGTGTCCCAGCAAGTACAAATTCACGCAATGTGACAACAACGATCGCGGCGTTTGGATCAGCGAGCTGTTGCCGCACACTCAAAAAGTAGCCAGCGAGCTGTGTGTCGTTCACAGCACGTTCACCGAGGCCATCAATCACGATCCGGCGATTACTTATATTCAGACGGGTAGCCAGATTCCTGGGCGGCCAAGTTTGGGGGCTTGGTTGAGCTACGGTTTGGGGCGGATGAATGAAAACTTGCCGCACTATGTGGTGATGCACGCCAAAACCAACCACCCCGAGCAAAGCTTGTTCAACCGGCTGTGGGGCACGGGCTTCTTGCCATCGGATCATCAAGGCATTTTGCTGCGTAGCCAGGGCGACCCGGTGTTGTATCTCAGCAGCCCGGCCGGAGTGACTCGCGAGGACAGGCGGGCTCAATTGGATGTTTTGGCGACCATCAACCAAGGGCAGCTCAAGGAGTTCGGCGATCCAGAGATCCTGGCGCGAATTCGTCAGCACGAAATGGCTTACCGCATGCAAGCTTCCGTCCCCGAATTGATGGACTTGTCGGGAGAGAGCAAGCACACCTTCGATTTGTACGGTGAAGAGGCGAAGACGCCGGGGACTTTTGCCGCCTGCTGCTTGAACGCTCGCCGATTGGCGGAGCGTGGCGTGCGGAACATTCAAATTTTCCACCGCGGCTGGGATGCTCATGGCGGCTTGCCCAGAGAGCATGGGTCTCAGGCCAAGGACATCGATCAAGGATGCGCCGGGCTGATCACGGACCTGAAAGAACGCGGTATGCTGGACGAGACCTTGGTGATTTGGGGCGGAGAGTTTGGACGTACCGCATATTGTCAGGGTGACCTAACTCGCCAAAATTACGGCCGAGACCATCATCCTCGCTGCTTTTCGACCTGGATGGCGGGCGGAGGCATCAAGCCGGGGATCACGTACGGCCAGACGGACGATTACGGGTACAACATTGCCGACGAAGACGGCAACCCCATGGATCCTCAACCGAACAAGGAGACGTGGACGCCGGGAACAATGCACATCCACGACTTAAATGCGACGATCTTGCACTTGTTGGGGATTGACCACAAACGGCTTACCTATCGTTACCAAGGACGAGATTTCCGGCTAACCGATGTTCACGGACACGTGATTCGTGATATCATCAGTTGAGTGATTTGTAACGCAATTCCGTTATGTTGAAGATATATGGGCTAGTCTTCGAGGCGCCTGCCTTACGGCTTGAGAGCCCGAAGACAATCAACTGCATCCAAGCTGACAGGGAAAAGAAAATGACACGTCTGATCGCTCTTACGACGGCTCTTGTCTTTTGCGTGACTCCGGCATTTGCCCAAAAGAAAAAGGTGAAGGCCAACACCAACGCGTCTCAAGAATACAAAAACGTCTATCACAGCCCCTCAGCCGATTCGACTCCCCAAGTGTTTCGGTCGGTGCTGCAAATGGAGGTTATCGCCAAACGTGGTAGTGCCGAGGCCGAGATCGTGTACGCCAACGGCGTCGTTGTCTCGAACGATGGGTTGATCGTCGCCGTTGTTGATGCTCCAGGGGCGAAAGAGGAGTTGGAAGTGGATTCCGGAGCCGTGTTGATGCTCGACGGGACTAGCAAAGCCGCCAAGTTGCTGTCGTACTCGGCAGAATACGGAACAGCCGTTTTTCGTGCCGACTCGGAAGGCCTGCGGCCCTTGTCCATTTCAAAATCGCCGCTGGTTGCGAAACGTCGTCTAAGTTGGCATACGATCTATCGGGATGGTCGCAAAACTTGGTTGTACACGCGGCCTCTTCGAGTTCATAAATCGGCGAAGGAAGTCGCGACCACGAAGGACCTTTGCGAAGTCATTGATCTTGGAACAAGTGCTCTCTCACCCGAGCGGAGTGGCTCGGCGCTCTTGGCCCATGATGGTTCGCTGGTTGGTGTGATGGGACGGCTGAAGCACTGGAACGTGACACCCAAGAATGTTACGCCGCGGACAAAGACGGCTTGGGCTGTTCCCGCTAGCGTGATTTTGAAGCTTGTCGATCAAGCAACCGCGGAATAGGTGAACCAATTGTAGGACGGATTGCCAATCCGTCCTTCATTGCGTACAGTGCCATAGATGTTGTGAGGTGACACTCGATTTTGGTGAATGAAAGTCGCTTCTCGGCGAATATCTAAGACGCGGAATCAAAAGTTGGGAATCGACCTCGAATCACCAAGGTAGACCGATGGCGGACGAACAAACGATCTGGATCGGGACACCCTCGCAGTTAACGAATCTTAAAGTGTTCCTCATCTGCGGGTTGCTTTCGTTTTTGGTGGTCCCCATCTTCTGGGCCATCTGGAAGTGGTTCGAGGTCCGGTCGCTCAATTATGAGCTGACGAATCAGCGATTACGGGTGACCAGTGGAGTCTTTACTCAGCAGACTGACGACATCGAACTGTATCGTGTTAAGGACACGTTGCTGGTTCAGACATTTTTTCAGCGTATGTTTTCGCTGGGAAGTGTGGTGATGATAACCTCGGACCGCACAACGCCCGAGTTTGTGATTGAATCCGTGGCTGATCCGAGCGTCATTCGCGAGGAAATCCGCACTCACGTCGAGGAGTTGCGGGAACGAAAACGAGTTCGCGAAGTGGACTACGAGTAAGGGAATCGGTCCGTATGTCACC
Source organism: Planctomycetaceae bacterium (assembly GCA_002722955.1). Taxonomy (GTDB): domain Bacteria; phylum Planctomycetota; class Planctomycetia; order Planctomycetales; family Planctomycetaceae. The sequence goes on from PBMZ01000050.1 coordinate 6,797, forward strand.
ATGGGTCGCCATTCAGCGGAATCCGTCTTCGGGAGCCGGACCCAAGCGTGATTTGTTGATCCAGCTGATCGACGGTCTGAAGCAGCACAACATCCGAACGCGGCTGTTTCGCAATCGTGATCGTCTGAAACGCCGACTGGAGAATGCCGAGGCTCGCGAAGCCCTGGTCTGCATTGTTGCCGCCGGTGGTGATGGCACGGTGGCCGATGTGATCAACCGACATCCAGGCGTTCGGATGACAGTCTTGCCGCTTGGCACTGAAAACCTGCTGTCGAAGTACCTGGGTATTCAAAAATCGGGCAGTTTCGTCGCCGATATCATTGCCAAGGGCAACGTCCGCAAGCTGGACCTTGCCGAGCTCAACGGTCGCCGATTTTCTCTGATGACAAGCTTCGGAATCGACGCCGACATCGTTCACAAAACCGACGCACGGCGGAGCGGGCACATCTCAAAGTTGACCTACCTGATGCCGATCCTGGAAAGTCTGAAGGACTACAAATATCCGCAGTTGAGCTTGTATCTGGACGGCTCCGAAGACCCAGTCACCGCCAAAACCGTCCAAATTGTGAACTTGCCCGCCTATGCACTGGGGATGCCTTTCGCTCGATCGGCTCGTGGGGACGACGGGCTCTTAGATTTGCGACTGTTCGAACGCGGCTCGCGGTGGAACATGCTCCGATACATCAGCAACATCGTGATGGGTGGACGGCATGAACGCTTGAGCGACGTTTCTTGTCTGACGGCTGAGCGAATTCGCGTCGAGTCCGAAGTGCCTGTGCCTATTCAAGCTGACGGCGATCCCGCCGGCTGGACTCCCGCTGAAATCAATGTGTTGCCTGGTGCGCTTGAGGTGATCGTTCCGTAACTCGCTTTATGGCAACTTCTGCGGCAAGTTCTCTGTTGAGTTCTCCGCCGTGCTGAGCAAAGTGTAGTCCTGACCGTCAAGACAATACGTGGCAACCACGACCGGCGATTTTTCATCGTTAAAGGATAGGACGAATTGGAAGCGTGGGTAGCCTACGGTGTCTGGTTTTGGCTCCACCTCGACATAGGTGCGATGAGCTTGGTTGTCGAACGCGTGAATCTTCCATTCAAGGCCTGTTTCGTCAGGAAATTCTCCCTCGGCGATTGAGACGATGTTCTCCCGCAAATGCTTTTCCCGTTCCGGTTCCATCTGCTTATTGTTGTTGGCTTGCGGGACCTCAGAAATTGGATTCGATGTGGTTTGAGTCGATTCTTACTGGCTGCAACCGACACAAATCGCTATGACGATGGCCGGTACGACTGAGAATCTCATGAAGTTCTCCGATGTTAATTGAGTCGACTTAAGATGGTGCGGACACGGGAATGTGAATAGGTTCAACGTTCATACTTTGGCGCAGTTGTCCGCGAAATGTAACGGTCAGAAATCGCAGAAGTGGGATTTCTCGGACGCTTGAGGAAATCAAATTGGTGTGCCGAGGTAATTCACGAGCTTATTTCAGATTACGTGATTGACTTTCCGATCAACCGATGTTACCACTTGGAGCTAAAGCGGATATAAATACAGAGATTCTGTTTCGACAAATGCTACTCATGTTCATTCGGTGACATGTAGCACTAAGTTTTCACGGCAGATAAAGCGCTAGCTGCCGTGTCTTAGATCGGACGATTTTAGAAAAGGAGCCTCGTCATCCAGCGAAATTCGTTGCTTCCGCAGTAGTTCAAGAAATAATTGGCTAGCGAGTCACTTACACATCACGATTTACTCATCCGGTGTCTTCTGGACGCCAAGCACTGTGACTTGCGGGCCTGATCTGGCAGATCAACAATCGATAGTACCTCTCCTGATGAATTGCCATATCTATGTTAGTCGATCGTAAGAACCTTCGGATGCATCTGTTCTGGATCATCATTTTCGTGGTAGGGACAGCCGCATCAATCTTTTACTATTATCACGAGTATCAACAGAACGAACGCACGCCCGGTGGTAGTGGCGAGGTTGGTATTGTCCTTGGCGTTTTAGGCGGGGCAATCATTCTGTTCGAGTTCATGCTGTGGCCACGGCGCTTCCGAAAAGTCCGAGCTTGGCGAATCGGCAAGGCGCAAGCGTGGATGCGGGCTCATATCTGGCTGGGATTGCTCACCATCCCCCTCATCTGGCTGCACAGCGACTTTAACTGGGGCGGTCAACTTAGCACCATCCTGGCTTGGCTCTATATCATCGTGATCGGCAGCGGCGTCTTCGGGCTGGTGGCTCAGAATGTCATTCCTAAGAACCTCTTGGCGAACGTGCCAGCGGAGACGATCTTCTCGCAAATCGAGTACGTTTCCGAGGAACTTGCTACTGACGCCGAAAAGTTGGTTTTGGCCGTTTGTGGTCCTGCACCGGATGACTCGGACTTCCAGCCAACGGAAGCAGTCGCTACAAGCGCCTCGGCCATGCGTCCAGGTCTTGTCGTGCAAGGTTTTCAACGGCCAGTCGGCAACGCGTTCGGACGCGATTTGAGATTTCAGCTCTCAGCCGATTTAGCGGGAACGCAAATCAATAACCCGGAAGCACTTCGCAATATGTTTTACACCACCATCCGCCCATTCTTGTCGGAAGGTGCTAAATCGACTTCGCCTTTGAGATATCGTGATCGTTCGTTGGAGCTATTTCGCGAGTTGCGGGCACGCTTGTCCGAGGAAGCTTTTCCAGTCGTTGACGCGATGGAGAGCTGGTGCGAGCACCGTCGTCAATTTGACCGGCAAGCACGCATGCATCGCATGCTCCACGGATGGTTGGCGATCCACCTGCCGCTTTCGATGGCACTAGTGATATTGATGTTCGTGCATATCTTTGTGGCTTTGAAGTACTGGTAAACAGCGGAAACTTTGTTTGCTTGTCCTTTTGGTATTGAGAACTTGCTCTGCCGAAAGCCAAGCGATGGACTGATAACACGCGGAGCGTGCGCATGAATCTGAAGATGACCGGTAAGCAGCGTGCTCTGCGCGTGCCGCTAACACACCATCAACGCAAAGACGAATTGGTTCGTTCGCGTTTGACATGGACGTTGATAGCCACGGTCCTGGCGGCGGCGTACTTCTTTATTGACCTGATTCCCAACGAGGGTGGCACTGGCGATGAGCGATATTCGCGAGGGCCGGTGGCGGCTGTTCATGCCACTTGGGAAAAGGAATGCGATGCTTGTCACATCGACTTTGTGCCGATTCGCTCGGACGCTTGGGCTTCCACCGACGGTTGGTTGGCCTCGCTCTTGCCTGAAACGGCTGGCGATGATCCTGCACGGGCCTCGGACAAGAAATGCATGAGCTGTCATAAGGGCCCGGCTCATCATAGCAACGAAAAGGCGTCGGACATCCAAAGTTGTGCTCACTGCCATTTGGAGCACAAGGGCCGCGAGTTCGCCTTAGCCCGCACAGAGGATGCCAAGTGCATCGAGTGCCATAGCGATTTGATTGACCACATCGGCGGGGATTCGATCTATCCCGATGATCCCATCGAGCACGTTGTGCTGAGTTTTGCCTCGAGCCATCCCAAGTTTCGCTCGATCAAAACGGACCCCGGCAAAATCAAGTTCCCGCACGAGCGTCACTTGACCGCTGGCATTAAGCTTGGCGAGCGAGACCGCGGTGAGCTGAAGTTGTCAGGCTTGGCGAAACACCACGCGGATCGGTATATGAAAGAAGGACAATCGCCTGACGACGCTGTTCAGCTAGCGTGTGCCGATTGCCATAAGCTCGATAGCCAAGACCTAAAGGAATCTCTGGGCGACGGTCATCACACTGGCATCTTCCCACTTCGCTCCGGTGGCGAATACATGTTGCCGATGAGCTACGAAATGGATTGCCAAGCCTGTCATCCGTTGTCGATTTCTCCAGGCTCAAAGGATCAAGTTCCTCACGGTTTGAAACCGGAAGAAGTGCTCAGCTTCGTCAAGGATTACTATCTTCGCGAATACTTGAAGAACGATCCCGCGCTTTCCGAACGAGAAGTGCCGCGACGGCGTGTTCCGGGCAAGACCGAACTTTCCACGGATAAGATCAAAGCCAACAAGGCGGTCGCGCAGCAAGTGGCCAATGCCGAGAAGCACATTCGCCGCGTCTGTAACGAGTGCCATTATTTCGAAAACGAAGAGGCGTCGAAGTTGTCGGCGGTTCAACCTGCCAACATTCCGAAGGTCTGGTTCAAGCATGCCAAGTTTGATCATACGGCTCACCGTGCGGTCAATTGCCAAGATTGCCACGCAGGTGCCGCGAACTCAAAACGTCACACGGATGTACTGATTCCGGGGCGCAACCTTTGCGTCAAATGCCACTCCGGCCGAACAGACGATGGAATGCAAGGTGGAGCTCGTTCGGATTGCGTTGAGTGTCATCGTTACCACGGTGGCGACGACCCACTACACGGCATGGGTACCAAGGATCGTGTTGGTAGCAGCATGCGAAAAGTCGAGGAGTTCTTGAAAGGCGACTGAACACGGGGGTGTTGATGTCGTCCCCTGAAAACTATCACCCAGAAGGCCACAAGGTTCGTCCTTGCGGAATTCATCGGTAAACTAATCGATTCATGAAGCAATTTGTCACAACAGTTATCGTTTTCGCTGGCATCGTCGTGGCTTCACGATTTTGGTCGGGAAAGGAAAAGGAAGCGGAGCAGCACACAGGCTACAAAGATGCGGGAGTAGCATCGCCGTCGGATCCCGACCCAGAGGAAAGCTTGCCAGAAATAGTGGGCTCAGCTTACTTGGGTGTTAGCTCGTGTGCGGCGAGCGGTTGCCATGGTGGTCCGATTGAAAGCGATGGAGATCAGAAACGCGGCATCTGGAACAGCTCCTATAGTGTCTGGGCCACAAAAGATATTCACGCCGATGCTTACTCAGTACTTTGGAGCGACCGTTCGCGCCAAATCATTAGCTACTTGACCATGCCGATTTTGCCGACGGAAGAGCAATATGCTCAGCACCAAACGAAGCTGGATGATTCAAAATTCTATTTGACGAAACTAAAGAAATACTGCACTTCGTGTCACGCGACATACGATCCCGAACAGAATTCCCCTGATTCTGTCTTGGTGGATGGCGTAAGCTGCGAATCTTGCCACGGAGCCGCTCGCGATTGGCTGGCCGAGCACACTTCTCTGGACTGGCTGGAATACCCAACTAGCAAGAAATACACGCAGTGGCAATTGAGCGATTCCGACGCCGCATGGTCTAAGTCGGAGAGCAAGTACAAGATGACCGACACGCGTGATTTGTTGACGCGAGCAAAAGTTTGCTCGGACTGTCACATCGGTTCGCCGGATTCGCAAGGGCGGCCGTGGCGCGACCTGGATCATAAGATCATGGCGGCCGGCCATCCGCCGTTGGATTTCGAGTTGGCGGCATATATGGAAAACATTCCCAAACACTGGGACGAAGACGACGATCATCGCTTCCAAACGAAGGATCGTGGCAAGGACGATAGCAAACGGGCAGAACGGTCGAATTTCCATTCCGAAGTCTGGTCGGTTGGTCAATCAGTGTCGCTGCTTTCTCGCGTCTTGTTACTTCAATCTCGAGCCCAGGCTGAGGTTGAGGGCATCAAGGAAGAGTGGCCAGAGTTTGCCGAACGTGGGTGCTATGAATGTCACCACGCTTTGAAAGCGGACAGCTACCGTCAGCGGAAGATTAGCTTTAAACGTGGCGAGGGTGCTTGGGAGCCTTGGTATACGCCGATGGCGAAGGCTTTGGCGACGCATCTTGAGATGCCCACAGTTGGGCAGAACATCGCAAAGATTGAAGAGACGATGGGTCCGTGGTGGGGTAAACCTGAAGACGCCAGCGTTGCGGCTTTGGCAGCGATACCTTCGACTCGACGTATGGTTTCGCAGATTCTGGCCAACCCGGTCGAACCGAGTGGTCTGATGCAGTCCTTGTCAAAGTTCGATGTGGAAACGACTCGGGTAATTTGGAGCGATGTCGCTCAGTGGTACCTAGCCATCATGTCCACGCACAACGCAATCAAAGCAACACGTGATGAGAATGATAACGATAAAGCGCTCGCCGCGAAGATGAAGGAACTTGCCGTGTTCCTTGATTTTCCAGCACCTGTATCGGCCGATGATGGAAGCACGGAATCTTACGACAGTCCAAGAGATTTCGACCCAACAGTTGAAAGCTTCCAAAGAGTGGTTGGCGAAGTTCGTCAGTTAATGAAGCAAGTTTCCCAACAGTAGTGATAAGCACCTCGAGATGATCGTTCAAGAACTTCATCGAATCCAAAACATTCACGGTTTCCTTCCGGATGATGAACTGAGATCGCTTTCCGATCGAACCGGAACGCCGCTTTATCGTTTGGAAGAAGTGTCGAGCTTCTTTCCGCACTTCTTGCGCGAACCGCCACCACAAGTCGAGGTGACCGTTTGCCGAGATATGACTTGTCATCTGCGCGGCTCCGACCAAATCATCGAAAAGTTGCAAGCGTTGCCCGAGTGCGATGGCAAGCGAATGAGTGCAAACGGAGTTTCTTGTTTGGGACGCTGCGACCGCGCGCCGGTTACCAGAATCGGCCATCACAACTACATGATTCCGTCAGCGACGGACGTTATCGAATTGGTGCAACAGGTCTTGGCCGGAGGTCATCCGCCCGCTGATACCGATGAAGCTTACAACGATCTTTCGACGACTTGGGACATCGACATTTACGACTTGAAACCCGAGTTTCACGCGGTTCGACGCTACATCGAAGCCGAAGATCGTGATGCTGAACGTGACCGAATCATCGGTGCATTAGAAACCGCCAACTTGCTCGGTATGGGCGGTGCCGGTGGACGTGCCTATAAGAAATGGCGCGACGTCTACAACGCGGTCGGTACGGAAAAATACGTTGTCGTCAATGGTGACGAGAGTGAACCGGGGACGTTCAAAGACCGCGAGTTACTACTCCGCACCCCGTACCTAACCCTCGAAGCGGTGATTCTTGCGGGCTTAGTTCTCAGCGGTACGCGAGGTTACATCTACATCCGTCACGAGTTCGAAGAACAAATTGACGCCTGCAACCGCGCCATCAAGCAGGCCGAAGAGATGGGATATTGTGGGGAAGACATTCTGGGCTCGGGCATTGATTTCCCGGTCGAAGTCTTCGCCAGCCCTGGTGGCTACATTTGCGGTGAACAGACCGCCTTGATTGAAGCCATGGAAGATAAGCGTGCGGAGCCGCGGAATCGTCCGCCGGAACTGCAAACGAATGGCCTCTGGGATAAGCCAACACTTTTGAACAACGTCGAGACGATGGCTTGGGTACCCTCGATCGTTCTGAAGGACAACGGTCAATGGTTCGCCGATAAGGCCAAGCCTGGCTACAAGGGAAAACGGTTCTTCTCGATCAGTGGTGATTTGGAGAAGCCGGGCCCCTACGAAGTTCCGATTGGCATTACGCTGGGCGAAATGATCAACGATTACTGCGGCGGCATGAAAGACGGACAAGAGTTGAAAGCGTTCGCGGCTTCAGGTCCGTCAGGCGGTTTCTTGCCGAGGATGTTGCCGGTCGAGTACTTGGGCAAGCGGTTTGCCGATACCTTGCCCGAAGGAACGACTCACTTCGACATCTTGGATTGGCAGCTGGACATCGGCTTGTCCCGTCAAATGGGATTGATGATGGGTGCGGGCATGGTCGTCTACGGCGAGAACGCCGATATGGTCGAGCAGGCTTTGGCCTGCCTGAAGTTCTATCGCGCCGAGTCCTGCGGCAAGTGTGTGCCATGTCGGATCGGATCGCAAAAGCTGGTCGATTTGGGCTCTAGGATTCACGCTAAAGAGTTTGATTCGGGTGCGGTCGATTTGACAAAGGATTTGGTCGAGGAATTGGCCGAGGTAATGGAGATCACCGCGATCTGCGGTTTGGGAACGGTCGCACCGAATCCACTGCGAACGTTGCTCCGCCACTTCCCGGAAGAAGTCGAGAAGTACAAGAAGAAGTAAGACAAATGGATCAAGCCTGTGTCTGCTGAGGATGCGGGCGTGATAACGTGACAACTGGAGAGTCTCAATGGCCGACGAAGATGCCTTTCTGGATGAAGTAGCACTACTTTGGGAAGAGGAAGGTCTATTTGCTCGTGACGTCGATGGTCAACTCGTGCGCATGGAGAAAGCGACCGAGAGTGACTACACGATGGACATTACGATGAAGATCGATGGTCAAGAGATCACGGTCAAGAAAGCGCGTCCATCGACCGACTCTCAAGGAAACATTCTCTTCGATCAGAACGGTCGGACTGTTCCGCGTTTGACCACAATCTATGACGCCGCTGACGAGCTGTTCGTGAAACAACAAGGCGGCACCAATCCGATTCCGATCCTTTGCCATCAAGAGCACATGCACCCGGCTGGCGTTTGCCGTGTTTGCTCGGTCGAAGTTTGTCGGATGAAGGGCGACCGCGAAGTTCCCGGCGGTAAACTTCTTCCCGCGTGCCACCATCCGGTCAAGCCGGACATGATCGTGCACACGATCGATTCTCCGCAGGAGGAAAGCAGTGTTCGGATGCGTCGCGCCATTAAGGTCTTGGGCGAGCTGCTTGCATCCGACCACTTGCATAAAGAAGAGAGCAACGGCGTTCCCAACGAATTAGAAGTGCTCACCGACCGCATGGGTTGCGAGACAAAACGCTTCACACCGCGCGAACGTCATGACCGTGGCCGCGACAATTCTTCTCAGCTGATTTCCGTCGATCACAATTCGTGCATCCTTTGCAATCGTTGCATTAGGGCTTGCACGGAGATTAAAGAGAACAAGGTTATCGGTCGTACAGGCAAGGGCTATACGGCGACAATCGGATTCGACCTGAACAACAAGATGGCCGATTCCTCTTGCGTGTCCTGTGGTGAGTGCATGGTCTCTTGCCCGACGGATGCGTTGACGTTCCGCAATCCAGTCATCTCTGACTGGTACAAAGAGGAACTCAAGGACCCCGCCAACACAGAAGTCACGGTCGAGGAACTCAAGCAGCATCGCTTGTTCAAGGCGATCTCGCATAAATGGTTGCAGTGGAATGTAGCGTCTGTGATTCGGCGAACCGTCAAGAAAGGCGACGTGCTTTGTCGTCTTGGAGAATACGGTGCGACCGCGTTTATCTTGAACAAAGGAAGCTTTGGAGTCTGGCTGCAGGATCCGTACGCTGGCCAACTGATCAAAACTCGTAAGAAGCGAAACTTCTTACAGCGATTGTTTGGCGCCAGTCCTCGTATCGACAACGACGCGTTGGGACGCGGCAAAGTGCCGCCCGGCGATCCGTTGTTTACGATGACCCCCGAAGACTTGATCGTCGGCGAAATGACGTGCATGAGCGACCAGCCGCGGACTGGTACGATTGCCGCTATGGAAGATGGTGAGATCTTCGAGATTCGCCGTAACGTGCTTTACGTGCTACAGCGAAACGCGGTCTCGCGCGAAGAACTTGATTCGGTCTATCGACAACGCGCGTTGTTCTCTCACCTGAAGAAGATTTCGTTGTTCGCGGAATTGTCGAAGGGCGAGCAAGACGAGTGCGTCAATTACCTGAAGGATCGTGTTGACCTTATTCGCGTTGATCCGGGACAGAACATCTTCAGGCAGGGTGAAGCTGCGACAGACTTTTACATGGTCCGTTTGGGACACGTCAAAGTGCACCAATCGTTCCTCGGTCAAGAACAAGTCTTGGCCTACCTAAGACCGGACACGCACTTTGGTGAGATTGGCTTGGTCTCGAACTTCCCCGAGCTGATCGAAGAGCTGCAAAAGCAGGAAGTCCCGGAATATCTATGGCGGCGCCGAACGGCCAGTTGTACAGCCTTGGATGACGTCGAGTTGGTACGCGTCAAAGGACGCGACTTCTTTGAACTGACCAAGAAATTCCCAGCCCTCAAGGACCGCTTTATCGAGCACTCGCGGCAGATTCTTTCGACGAATAAGGAAAAGCGAAAGAAAGTCGATGTGCCGATCGATGAGTTCTTAGACCAGGGCTTGTTCAATGCCCAACGTCTGCTGGTTATCGATCTGGAAGCCTGCACCCGCTGCGACGAATGTACCCGCGCCTGTGCAGACACGCACGGCGGTGTGACTCGTCTGGTTCGCGATGGCTTGCGATATGACAAGTTCTTGGTGGCCAGTGCTTGCCGATCATGCACCGACCCGTACTGTTTAGTCGGTTGCCCCGTCGATTCCATTCACCGTGATGATTCGCTGGAAATCATCATCGAAAACCACTGTATCGGTTGTGGTCAGTGCGCCAACAATTGTCCCTATGGCAATATCAACATGCACGGAATGGATCCGGTGATGCCAACCGTCGAATCAGACGACGGCAAAAACAAGCATGTTGCCGTCGTTCAGCAAAAGGCGACAACTTGCGACCTATGCCGCAATGTCGTTGGCGAGGGCGAAGATGTTAGCTGTGTCTACGCCTGCCCTCACAACGCCGCCTTCCGAATGACCGGCCCCGCGCTGTTCGACACCATCAAGGCCAACGCTAATTGACGTGGCATTTTCTCTAGCCCCTGCAAGATGAACGCGTCTTTTTGTCGCTGACGATTCGCCTCTCAATCGTCAAGGCTGCTTTCCATTGTTTCCGTTCGTGTTGGTGTCGTGAGCTCGAAACGAATATACGTTTCTTTAAGGCGGTCCACGGCGTCCAGAGGGGCGCTGCCGAATCGGTGGCGGTATGTCACGTTGAGCTGGTATTTTCCCGCTTTGTCCGCAGGGTGCTTGCGAGTCCACGATCCGGGCAGCGGTTGATTGAGCGAGATCGGAAGCCGGTTGAACACCATTGTTTGACCAGGAGCTAGCACTTCGTAATCGTCTTAGCCGATTCCAGATATTCGTCGACGCGGGTATGCGTCTGAGAGTGAAACGCGTTTGCCTCCTGGACCATATAGCGTCATTTTCAGGCACAACAGCGGGAGCTTGCGATAGACCTTGATCGGCTGTTTTGAGCGATTCTCGACCGCAATTTCGATTTCTCACGCTTGATTTCTCTTAGACGAATCCGCACGTCGCGAAATTCGTGCCGACTCGCGGATCTTCTTTAGCATAGGAAGCAGCTGGCGATCGATTTCATCATCACCGGTAGACACAACACTTGCATTTAGCGGTGACTTGAGCGACGAGTAGTAGACCTCCAGTGTCCGACGTCCTTTTTCTTCGTAGATGTCGATGAACCAATGTCTCGAGCTTGAGTCAAAATCACCGAACGTATCGTTCTTGGCTTGGAAGCGTTGCAGAAGATCACGAAGCTCAGTGATGTCGCTCGCGTTCCGAACGAGGGCGCGGACACGACCTTGTGGGTGAATGCCCTTTGGCGAATAGACAAGATCCACGGCGATTGGTTGTCCAATGTTCAATGCATCCTACAAGTTCGCAGGTTTGGGTTTACTCGTGGATTCTTTGGGCTCAGTAAAGACTTGACTGGCAATTGTCGAGATGAGCACAACCGCGAGCAGCGCGCAAAGTTCTGTCTTCACCGAAAGGACCCCTGCAATTGTTTGAATTGTTGTAGGTGAAGACGTGCTCGACTCACAAAGAGTTCCCACAAAGAAAGGAAAAGAGTCGGTCAGGATGTCTGACCGACTCTTTCTGGGGTATTTCGCATTCTTAGGTGCAACAGAGTTTTATGTCGTCGGCTCAGAATCTGCCTGAGCGTTCTTGCGTCGGCGATGGCAAACGGCGAACGCGACACCGATTCCGGCGAGGGCTAATCCAGAGGGCTCTGGTACGACAGGCGGATGATCGTCACATGGCTTTGGCTCGTGAGTGTACGTGATGATTTGACCGTTGAAGTCGAGCTTAACGGCGAATGGGCCGCAATTGAGCTGATGGATTACCTCGGCGAAGTCGACCCCGTCGGCGTTTTGTCGCCAAACATAGACACGTTCGCCCTTGTCCAAACCAAACTTGACATTACTTGTCACCGCTTCATGAGCGTTAGTCATCGTAAAGTACGTGCCATGTGTTTGCGTGTAGTTGTAGACATGGAATCTGGTGTCGTTGAACAGGTCATCGTCACAGAAATAAATCCGCGTGACCGTGCCGGCATTGCTGTTGTTGCGAACGTGGAACCCGGTGTATTGATCACGGTAGTTGATGACTTCCATTTGAATGGAAGCACCACCCTTGCCAGTGAAATCATAAATGTCCGGATAGTATCCGAACCCAGCCTCGGCTTCGTCGTGCACAAAACACAACGAGAGTACGGCGAGCGTAGCGAATGCGTATCGCATTTTTTAGCTCTTGCTTAATGAATTGTGTGAGATCAAAACGTGGTTACAGGTCCACGATTTGATACAAAGTCGACTGCGAGCATTGTCGACGCGATTACCAGATACAGAACTTCGAAACAGTCTTCGTGCCGATTTTTCAAGAAATCGCCAATTACTATGCAAGAAGCACTTACAGCAACTTCGGTGTGGGTATTGTTGTGGCTGCTCATCAGCCGTGTTCTGAATTCGCAACAAACCCGATTTTTCGCAGCTGCTAGATTGCTCGGTTTAGACAGCCCCTTGGACGGCCGTGACAATCATTTGAAAACCCGAGTCGTGTCGCAGAGAGTCAAAGTCTTCATCTTCGGCAATCAAATTGACCAGCTGTGGATCAAGTCTGAGTGATCGGCCTAGCCACGATAGTGCGCGGCTGCGTTCTCCGGCGAGCGCCAGGTAGCAGGCCAAGTTGTATTGGATCAACGCGTCTTTCGAGTCGATGTGATAATCCTGTTCAGTACTCGAAATGGCCGCCGCGATGTCTCCCATTCGCTTTTGGCACCAAGCGATTCCAATCAGTGCTTCGGTGGATTGACGCGACTCTTGCTAAGCTTTTTCGAATGAAGCGAGGGCGTCGATGATGTTGTTGTTACAACGGTGTGCTTCGCCCATTAAGCAGTGCCGTTCGTAGGCACATTCCAGCGGCTCATTGATTTGCCGTAGTTCTCGCAGGGCGTGATTGCCCATATTCAAGATCAAGTATCCGCGAGCCGCCTCTAACGACCGTTCTTCCCGTGTTTGAGCGCTTAGCATCGCGGTGCCCCTTGGGTGAATTGCCGGGATTCATTCTTCATCGATTCTATCGCAACGAATACCGAATGCCTACAATGAATCGACTTGACAGCGATTGAAGAATTGCTGTCGTTTAGATTGACTACTTGAACATCGACTAAAGCGAACACGCGAAACGTGCGCTGGAGACTGAGATGATTGACAAAATGAATCGCCGTGACTTCCTTTCCACCACTGCGGCTGCCGCAGCAACGGGCATTGCTATGCCGGCACTTAGCTTCGCTGATGATAAGAAGAGTGGTGCAAGAAACAAGAAGCCCTTGTACAAGATATCCTTGGCTCAGTGGTCGCTGAACCGACGATTCTTCAAGCGAGAGGAACCGCACTTGGGCAACTTGGATTTCGCCAAGACGGCACGTCAATTTGGCATCGAAGCGATCGAGTACGTAAATCAGTTCTTCATCGATAAGGCCAAGGACAAGAAGTACTTGACCGAGATGAAGAAACGAGCCGCTAGCGAGGGTGTGGAGAGTCTCTTGATCATGATCGATCGCGAAGGCAACTTGGGCGACCCCGACAATGTTCGGCGAACGAAGGCGGTCGAGAATCACTTCAAATGGGTCGAGGCCGCGAAGTTTCTTGGCTGCCACTCCATTCGCGTTAACGCTCGAAGCAACGCCAAGCTGAGCTATGACGACCAAATGAAGTTAGCAGCGGATGGGCTCGGACGACTGACGGAATTCGGAGCGAAGCACGACATTAATGTCATCGTCGAGAACCACGGTGGCCTGTCATCGAACGGCAAGTGGCTCGCTGGCGTCATCAAAATGGTCGACAACCCACGATGTGGGACGTTGCCTGATTTCGGAAACTTCGGAATCGATCGCAACAAAGACGAGTGGTACGACCGCTATCTGGGCGTCAAGGAATTGATGCCGTTTGCCAAGGCCGTTAGTGCCAAGGCCCATGCCTTCGACTCAGAACGGCCGTTTGTCACCGTCGACAAGCGTCATGATAAGGAAACTGACTTCCTGAAGATGATGCGCATCGTTCTTGACGCTGGCTACCGCGGTTGGGTTGGCATCGAATCCGAAGGTGGCCAGGACCAATTCCAAGGCGTCCGCGATACAAAAGCGCTACTCGAAAGCGTCCGCGACAAACTGGCGGACGAGTACACCTAGTCGCGCGAAGCTAAAGACTTGTGGCGTATGCTTCCAGCTTGCGATGGTTACACGTTCGCAAGCTCGAAGTGTACGCCACATTTTCACTGACTAGAACGGAATCGGCAGCATGAACGCGTGGTGCTCGTACAAGACGTTGCGCCCGTGTTCGCCGATGGCTTGCGTGAAGAATAGCAGGAAAACGTAAAGCCCAAGCAGTGGATAGTGGACCGCTCGGCACATCCAGCGGAAGCCGAACCAAGAGCGTTTTGTCTTCTTGATCGCTCGATGATATGACCAACCAATCAGGACCTTAGTTGGATAAATCGTCGCGATGAACACCAGCGTGACGCCCCACATGGCGTCTTGCGGAAGCAAGTAAATCTTGAACAGATACAATGGCAACGTCAGCACGAAGGTGATGATGATGGCGAACATCCAGGCAAAGGGCGCCCGCTTGTAAAGTTGCCTGACATGGCCTAATTCGAACATCGCGCGAAATCTGTTTTCGGCCGCGTAGCGTGCTTGCAAGAATGGAATGTAGCTGAACAGCAGAATCAGAATGGTCCCGCCGAACAACGTCGAGAGGACTTGCGCGGGGTTCTCGACATCTTGTAAGGCTGCGAAGAAAGCTGTTGGGATTAACAGCCAAGCTAACGCACCTGCGAACCCTCGAACTCCCAACCAGAAGTGATGCTTCAGTCTCAACTGGGCGATGAATTCTTTGATGTGAGTGCTGGCGGTCTCCCAATAGTCGCCCGCGCGAAATCTCTGAATCAACCAAATCACGTTCTTGAATGGTCTCAAGAAGCACCCGACGCTGCCGCCGCGAGCAATCGCAAAGCAAATGTGACCTGTAATGACGATCCATCCGATTTGTAGGGCGGTATGGAGTCCTAAGTCGGCGCGGCTTCCTGGATCGATCATTCGAGCATCGGCGGCTGCTCCGGCAAGAAGTCGTAGCGGCATCACGAAGGCCCAGATTCCTAAGACGATCGAGCCAATTCGAGGAGCCAAATCCAACAACGGGAACGCAAAACGCAGTCGGCCTGTTCGAGCCATTCGGCCCTCGACTTCGAGCAGATATCCGAGAGCCAGGAAATTGACGATCGGAATCGCAGCGATCACCGCCAGCAACACAACCAAACTGGCGATCCCAAACATCATCCTGACCACCCACGCGATCGCCCGCAAGGGGTGCCAAAATGGATGGGGAAATGGTGGAATGGCACCAACTGTATCGACGGGCAAAAAGTCCGTGATCTCCTCAGCATCACTGAAGAAATACTTGATCTCGACCGGCTCGGCTTTTGGTTTTACGAGTGCCGGGGCGGGGGTGGCTTCCGCTTCGTTGGATGTCGGTGATTCCTCGTCGATGGATTCCGAATCCGCTCCCTTTTGCCAGAAAGGTAGCGGTTTTAGCTTTGCTTGCTTGAAGTCCACAAGCTCCGCGGGCGCTTCAGGAGCGTCGTCCTCGAAAATCGGTTCAGCGGAATCGTTGGTGACCTGCCGAGTCAAACTTCACCCCATATCGATAACCATCGTTGATCCGTATCGATCATAACATGCCGCTCGGAGTATTCGAATTCGGTCGAGGAATCTTAGCCACAGGTCCTCATAATTCTCGAATTGATCGATTGGCTGCGGGCTGTCTTCTTGACGAACTCTAACTGAAGTACTCTTTTTCGCGAGAACCAGTTTCAGTCGGTCGCTTGAATCTAGAAGTTTCCGATGAGCTCCCCATCACTTCGATGCCCCATCCGCTGCTGAACTTTCTGATCGATGTTCATGTTCAGAAACATGACGTGGCCATCGGCAAAGAGCGCGTTATAACCGTTCGAATGTGGACTGTTGAAACCACCCACGATCAGTCGGATGTCTTTCGTTTCTGGTGGAACTTCTGGTCGGTCGTATTCGAATTCGGTCCCAATTGCATAGCCAGTGTTGCGTAGCGTTGAGTTCGTTCCCGAATTCCAGCCAAGATGGTCGGCTTGCGATTCCTTTTCGGCGACCATCATCGTGTGGGCTCTTCCGTCCTGGATTTTGTCTGGATGAACGCTGCTATTAAGAAACAGGACGCCTGTGTTATCAACATCAATCGGCGCTTCCACGTGGTGGTGGACTCCCGCGAAGTTGCAAGGGCCAGCATCTGAATTGGAATTTGAAAATGACGAGCAAGTCAACGCGGGAATCCAGACGTTTCGAATCTCTAAGTTGCGGTCGGAATAAACGCTTTCAGAAAAATCCATTTTCTTAAAGGGATTTCTGCGATCGATGTGCGGAAGGATTTGAGCGATCCAACTGATGTGCAATTGCGACTTGTCTTCAACCGAGCGAATGGGGCCACCAACATTGACGACTCCTGGTGGCAGGACTTGGTGGAAGGCTGCGTAGGCCCTCAAGCCTAGACCGATTTGTCCCATTCGATGTTGGCATTGCCCTCGTCTTGCCATTTCCCGCGAGTTTTGAACAGAAGGCAAGAGCAAGGCGATCAATGTCGCGACGACGGCAATGACAACAAGAGTCTCAATCAGAGTAAAGCCGCGGACTCTTGACCGATCGATGTTTGACGAAGCACGCATGTGATCAATTATGGCTGAAGAAAGATTGCGGCGAAAGCCCTGGTGCAATCTGGATTGCTTGCTAAACTTCGGCCATCTCGACCCATTGAGCCTTTGGCATAAACACGCAGATAGTGAGCTGGCTCGGCAAATAGGAGAGCGCGGAATATGACATCGCCGCTTAATGTTGCAATCATCGGTATGGGTACGGTCGGAGGTGGAGTTGCCCAAATCTTAACCGAGCATTCCGAACGTTGCGCCCGTCGCAGTGGACGTTCGATCCATATCGCCAAAGCAGTGGTGAGAGACTTGAGTAAACCTCGCGGCATTGATTTGCCCGATGGCGTATTGACGGATGATGTGCAATCAGTAATCGACGATCCGAACATTGATGTCGCGATTCAATTGATGGGCGGCACAGATCCCGCTCGCCAAGTGATGCTCTCGCTGTTGGAAGCCGGCAAGGATGTTGTAACGGCAAACAAAGCGTTGCTCTGCGATCATGGCCCCGAATTGTTCGAAAAGGCACGCGAATTGGGACGCTGTATTGCCTTCGAGGCGGCGGTTGCTGGCGGCATCCCAATCATCGAAGCTGTGTCCCAGTCGATGTCGGGCAATCAGATCACGTCGATCCAAGCCATCTTGAATGGGACGTGCAATTACATCCTGACGGAAATGCTGAAACGAAGTGCTTCGTACGGGGATATCCTGTCCGAAGCCCAAGAGCTTGGCTACGCGGAAGCTGATCCGGCGATGGATGTTGAGGGAACAGATGCTGCCCAAAAGTTGGTCATCTTGTGCCAGCTCGCATTTGGTAAACGAGTTTCGCTAAGCGATTTTCCAACGCAAGGCATCGATTCGCTCGAACTCGCCGATCTGAAATACGCCGCCGAGCTTGGTTATCGGATCAAGTTGCTGGCAGTTGCACAGTTAGTCGGCGATTCGCTCGAGTTACATGTCGAGCCGAAACTGGTGCATTCCGACGAACCGATTGCAAAAACTGATGGACCCCTGAACATTGTCGCTCTGAACGGCGATGCGGTTGGCCCGACGTGGTATGCGGGTGCGGGAGCCGGAAAGATGCCGACAGCTTCGGCAGTGGTGGCCGACTTGATGGATGTTGTTATCGGGCGTGCCCAATTGACGTTTCCCTTGATGAGTGTTTGGGGCGATACGGGACCTCAAGTTCGCCCGCCAGAAGAGATCACTCGGCGTTATTACTTGCGATTCAATGTGGACGATCGACCTCATGTGTTGGCAGACATCACTGATATTCTGGGACGAAACGAAATCAGTATCGCTTCAGTCATTCAGCACGAGGCACCTGAGGCCACTGGCGGCGAAACACGCAGCGTGCCGTTGGTCATCATGACGCACACAACAACGGAAGGCCGCATTCGGATGGCGGATTCCGAGCTAAGCCAGCTCGACTCCATCAAAGCTCCAAGAATTCGCCTACCTGTTTTGGATTGAGAACTTTTCAGATTCTATGAATACATCACCACCATCCAACGTAACTTGGCTCTACCTCATTCGTCATGGGTCGACCGACGCCAACGAACGTCGTCCGTATATCCTCCAAGGTCAAGGCGTCAACGGCAGCTTGAGTTCAACGGGCCAACGTCAAGCCAGTTTGCTTGGCGAATTCCTGAGCGACTTTGCGATCGACGCCGTCTACGCCAGCCCCATGGTGCGCGCTGTTGAGACCGCACAATGTGTCGCCGGCCACCACGGGCACGAAGTGCAAACGCGAGAGGAACTTCTTGAGGTCAACGTTGGCCAGTGGGAGGGCATGGCATGGGAAAAGATCATGCAGCAGGACCCTGTCGAGTATCAATCTTTCATGTCTGACCCTGGTCAGAATGCGTATCTCGGCGGTGAATCCTACATTGATGTGTACAATCGATGTCAGCCCGTGCTTCAACAGCTGTTGCTCAAAAACGTGGGCAGGTCGATTGCGGTTGTAGCGCACAACGTTGTCAATCGAGTCTACTTGGCCGGGTTGCTTGGCATCGATATCGGCAAGGGTAAAGGATTGCGGCAAGAGAACTGCTGCATCAATGTCATCAAATACCGGAACGACGAAACGACGTTGATCACGATGAACTCGACGTTTCATCTTCGAGATGCTTTAGTTCCTGATTGAGCGGTCCTTGCGATGGACATTCGCGGTATCATTTTTGATCTTGATGACACGCTGATTCGCTCAGGCCTTGACTTCGATGCGATTCGTCAGGACATGGGGTTGCAACCTGGTCAGTTGATTTTGGAGTCAATCGAACAGATGGACGACCCCAAACGTCAAGCCGACTGCCTACGGATTCTCAGAGAGCATGAACTGCGGTCCGCTCACCAATCAACATTGATACCAGGCGTCACCGACTTTCTGAGCGACTTGCAGGCTCGCGAAGTGAAGACCGCCGTCTTGACGAGAAACTCGCGGGAAACCGTCAGCATCGTGTTCGAACGTCTTGATCTGAATTTCTCGATCGCACTAACCCGTGAGGACGCTCCACCCAAACCTGATCCAAGTGGTCTGGAGATGATCTGCCAGCAATGGGGCGTTGAATCGAGTCAGGTTTTGTTCTTTGGGGACTTTGGGTTCGATATCCAAGCCGGACAGCGGGCGGGGATTCACACCGTGCTTTTCGCTCCGGGGGACTTGCCTGAATTTGCCAGCGAAGCGGATTCGGTGTTGAGAGATTACTCTGCTGCTGCTGCCTTGATCGACCAGCTGTCTCGCGGTTGCAAGTGATTGCGCGTAAAGGTGTTAGGGGTGAAGCGTGTGCCACAACATCCGGCTAGGCGGGATTCTGGTCAACTGCTAAAATTCGCCGCTTATGCAAGGAACTCCTTGGACATGAAGCAGGAAGGATCCGGTCTGAAATGGTCCAATTGGTCGCTCGTTTGAAATCCGCACACATCTTCATTTGCGTGTCTTGCATTCTGTGTATTGCAGCTTCCACTGCTGCTGCGCAAGGTCAACGACCGGCTGGTGGCAATGCCACTGGTGGTAACAAACCCGGTGCTCGCCCTGCAGCTCCTGAAGAGCAAGTCTCACCTGCATTGCTGAAGGTTCTGCAGAAATGGGAAGCATCCTCGAAAAAGATCAATTCCCTCGAAGGCGAACACGAACGAATCGTGTACGACGATGTGTTCTTCACAGCGAAGCGTTCTCAGGGACGCTTCTACTACGTGGCCCCGGATAAAGGTCGCATCGACCTGCTGGGCAACCGTGATGTGAAGGCCGGGACATTCACAACCATCGTTGATCCCAAGACGAAGAAAGAGAAACGCTACAAAGTTCAATCGGACAGACCAGAACGTTGGATCTGCAACGGCAAGTCGATCTATCAAATCAACGAAACCGAGAAGACGATCGATCAGTTCGAAATCCCGCCGGAAGCTCGCGGGAAAAACATCATCAACGGTCCGTTGCCGTTCTTGTTTGGAATGCCGGTCAAGGACACTTTGGATCGCTTCTCAATGAAACTGATGGGCGTCGATCAGGGTGGCCGTTTCTGGATCGAAGCATTTCCCAAATGGCGACAAGACGCCGCCAGCTACAAGTCTGCCCAGATTATTCTGAGCAACAAAACTTACCTGCCATCGGCAGTTCGCTTGTTTGATCCTGCTGGCACGAAGACAACAACATTTATTTTCAACAATATACAAGTCAACAAAGCCGGCAGTTGGGTCAAGAAGTTCTTCGGAAACGCTGATCCATTTCAACTCCCGCAAAAGGGCTACACGATTATCGAGAAGAAGCCCGCACAGCGAGTTCCTTCTGTCGTCGGTTTCTACTGGAAAGATGCCGGCAAGATCCTGGAAAAATCGGGATACGTCGTCAAATACAAGCAAGGCATGAAGGCCGGCAACGAAAAGTTCACCTACGTGGTCTACAACCAAACGCCACAACGCTTCGCCCCGCTTCCCAAAGGCAAGGAAGTCACGCTGACCGTCTACTTGCCAGCAGCTAAAGAGAAGCCACAACGCAATTAAAGACGCACCCTGCCGCATGCGTCACATCATGATATACTCGTCTTGTGTCAGTTCACGAGTTGAGGTGTTGTGTGTTTCGGTTTCTTTTGCGAGTTGCTGCGCTTGTCGCGTTTCAATGTGTGATTTTCTTAGCGGGCTCGTCGGAGTTGTTTGCGCAGCTCGAGTTTGACAATGCTCCGATTAGCTATTCATCCTCGGCCGCCAATGATCCTGTAAATCGGTTGCAGGGTAAGATCGATCAGGGGAAGGTTCAGCTGCAGCACACTTCCGATCGAGGTTATCTGGAATCCGTGCTGGATTCGTTCGGCGTTTCGCAAGCGTCTCAGTTGTTGGTGTTTTCTAAGACAAGCCTTCAGTTTCGAAGAATCTCGCCGCGTACGCCGCGGGCTCTGTATTTTAATGACCACGTTTATGTTGGCTGGATTCCGGGCAGCGATACGCTTGAGATTAGTGCTGTCGATCCGCAGCTTGGAGCGACGTTTTATACGTTGTCTCAGTATGAGTCCAAGAAACCACGCTTCGTGCGAGATCAGGGCAACTGCCTCTCGTGCCATGCCAGCGGTCGTACTCACGGCGTGCCTGGGCATTTGGTTCGGTCCGTTTATCCCGATAGCAATGGACTGCCTCACTTTGGATTGGGCACGTTTCGCACTAGTCATTCCAGTCCGCTGAAGAAGCGGTGGGGCGGTTGGTTTGTGACGGGCACTCATGGCAAGCAGCGGCATATGGGCAACGCCATCAATGCCGACCGAGACCGCGTGTCGTTGGACATGGAAGGCGGCGCGAATGTGACCGACTTGAGCAAGTTGACTCGAGTGGAGAGATACCTTACTCCGCACAGTGACATTGTCGCGCTGATGGTGCTCGACCATCAGACGGACATGCACAATTACATTGCCTACGCCAACTATCAAACGCGAATTGCTCTTCACCACGGAGCCATCATCAATCGCGCGTTGGATCGGCCGGAAGATTACATCAGCGAGTCGACTCTGCGACGAATTTACAACGCGGTGGAAAAGCTGGTGAAGTGTCTGCTCTTCGTTGACGAGACGAAGCTCACCGATCCCGTCAAAGGCACGTCGACGTTTCAGACCGAGTTCGCGAAGCGGGGCCCATTTGACAAACAAGAGCGATCGCTGCGGCAGTTTGATCTAAAGCGACGACTGTTTCGCTATCCGTGCAGCTTCTTGATTTACTCGGAAGCATTTCAAAGTCTTCCGGTCGCCGCGAAGAAACGCGTGTATCGACGAGTGTGGGAAGTTGTCTCGGGCGAGGATCAGAGTGAGGCCTTCTCGCATCTTTCGGAGCAAGATCGCGATGCCATTCGCGAGATTCTGTTGAGTACGATTCCGAGTCTTGCTGATGCACGATCTGGTAACTCGGAGTAGCCCGGACCAAGCGCAGCGCTGTTCCGGCACAATGGTGGTCACAAGATTTTCGCCTCACCGCGTTCTGCCGGAACGGCGCTCCGCTTGGTCGGGCCTACTTTGATTTCGGCTTACGTTTGGGAGACCTCTTCGCGTTTTCGACAGACAATTTCGCGTTTTCGACAGACGAATCCGCGTTTTCGACAAGCGCTGCGCTTGGTCCGGCCTACTTTAGCTCAATGGCGTGCAATGCTTCTTGGCCGTCGGCGCCTTCGGCTGGGCGTTAAACGAAGGCGCGCGATGTTGCAGCTCAATCCTTCTTGCTGGACGAACTCTTTGAGCTTGATTCGGACTTGCTGGAGCTAGACTCCGATTTGCTTGAGCTGGATTCGGATTTCTTGCTGGCTGATTCCTTGGCCTTCTTGTCGGCTTCGGCGCCTTTCTTGTACGACGAGCTTCGGTAGTCGGTCTCGTAGAAGCCCGAGCCTTTGAAGATGATGCCGGCGCCGGGGCCGATGACTCGCTTGGCTTTCAGCTTGCCACAATCGGGGCACTTACGGAT
Source organism: Planctomycetaceae bacterium (assembly GCA_002722955.1). Lineage (GTDB taxonomy): Bacteria > Planctomycetota > Planctomycetia > Planctomycetales > Planctomycetaceae. The sequence continues at coordinate 29,432 of PBMZ01000050.1, forward strand.
GGGGTTGGCTTTGATCGATTGGAACAATTCCCATTCGTGTCCGCACTCGCGGCATTCGTAATCGTAAGTCGGCATGGATTACTCGTCGTTTTCTGTTTCCTGAGACTCGGCGTTGCCAGCACTTCCATCAGCTTCAGCCGCCGCTTGAGGCAGTGGGGCGCTGACGAGAACCTTGGATGGACGGATCACTCGATCGTGCAGGACGTAGCCACGCTCGACCTCTTGCAAGACCGTCATCGGTGGATGCTCGTCCGTCGGGATTTGCTGGATGGCTTCGTGTTTGTTGGGATCAAAGGCCTCGCCTTCGGACTTAATCGGCGTGGCCGAGTGCCGCGACAGGATGTCTTCGAACTGTTTAGACACCATTTGCACGCCTTGGATCAGATCGGCTGTGTTGCCGGTCGATTCGGCGGCTTGGACTGCGCGGGCCAAGTTGTCCAAGCCGGGCAAGATATCGCGGATCAAGAAGATACCGGCGTACTTGGCGTTTTGCTCGGTCTCTTTTTGAACTCGACGCCGATAGTTTTCCAGCTCGGCCTGAGCACGCAGCGCCTTCTCATTGGCGGCGTTGCATTCTTCAACGGCTTCTTGCAGTTGTTGATCCAATGGCTTTTCGGACATTTCGTCTTGCCCTGATTCCTCAACCGCGTCGGCTTCGTTTTGAGCGTCGTTAGCGATGTCTTCGGGGGTTTCTTCAGTTTCAGTCGTCATGATTCATCATCCTGCGGAACAAACCATTCCTTCAATCGTTCAAGAAATGACGTTCGATGCGGCGAGACGTGCGTGTTTTCCAACTCCGCCAAGCTTCGCAGCAGTTCTTCGTGTTCTTCGGAAAGTTTCGTGGGCACATCGACTTGGATGTGGATTAATAGGTCGCCGGTTCGTCGCGTGCGAGGGTCGGGCATGCCGCCGCCTCGAATAACGAACACTTTGCCCGGTTGCGTGCCGGCGGGAACGTTCAGCGAGTGGCGTCCTTCCAATACGGGGACATCAAGATCCGTGCCCAACGCGGCTTGTGTGTAGCTGATCGGGACTTCGCAAATCAGGTGGTTGCCATCGCGTTCGAAAAGTGGGTGGGATTGGACTTTGATATCCACGAACAAGTCGCCGCGCGGGCCGCCGTGGCTGCCGGCTTCACCCTCGCCGGACAAGCGAAGTTGCATGCCGTTGTCGATGCCAGCCGGAATCGTCACGTCCAGTTTGACGGGTTTGAGGACCTTGCCATCGCCGCGGCAACCAGCGCATTTCTCGCCGATCGTTGTTCCAGCGCCTTGGCAAGCCGGGCAAGTTCGTTGTATCTGAAAGAAGCCTTGAGACTGCACGATCTGACCGTGACCGCCGCAGTAATCGCACTTGATGGGTTGCGTGCCGGGTTTGGCTCCCGAACCACCACAATCATCGCAGCGCTCTCGACGTCGAAACTCGAGCGTTCGGTTGCAGCCTTTGGCAGCGTCGAGAAGTTCGATCGAGATTGCTTGTTGAACGTGTTCTCCGCGTGAACTTCGCCGTCCGCCGCCGCGACGTCCACCACCAAAGCCGAAGCCTTCGAACAAGTCGCCGAACATCTCGAAGATGTCGCTGACATCACCGGCTCCGGCGCGAGCACCAGCGTCTTTGACGCCCTCGTGCCCGAAGCGGTCGTAGCGAGCCCGTTTGTTGTCGTCGCTGAGTACCTCGTAAGCTTCAGCAGCTTCCTTGAAACGTTCGACGGCTTCCTCGTCACCCGGATTGCGGTCCGGGTGATTGGCGAGCGCAATCTTCTTATACGCCTTCTTGATGACGTCCGCGGAATCGTTTCGCTCGACACCGAGCACTTCGTAGTAGTCGCGTGGCATTTCTTGAAACCGGAATTGCGAAACCGGAAACCGGAGTAAGACGAGGTATCGAGTCGCGTCGGGTTACCGTGACGACTTCGTGGCTGGAGACGAGTCTTCGACCCCAGCCACCCCGGTATTCAGTGAAGAACCTATTAAAAACGGGCCACCCTTGGGTGGCCCGTAAATGGCAACTACAGTCTACAATCGTCGGCCTACAGCCTACTTATCGTACCGCGCCTTCGATCTTTGGCTTTTCGCCGCCTTCCAAGTCGTCCGTTCGTGTGACGAGGACTTGTGTGGTCAGCATCAAACCGGCGATCGACGCCGCGTGCTTCAGGGCACTGGTGACAACCTTGGCTGGGTCGATGACGCCAGCTTCGTACATGTCAACGTACTCGCCCGTGTTGGCGTTGAAGCCGGTGTTCGTGCCAAGGTCGCGAACTTCGTCGGCGATGACCGAGCCATCGACTCCGCAGTTTGTCGCGATTTGACGAATTGGGCCTTCCAAAGCGCGAGCGACAATTTGGACACCGATCTTCTCGTCGCCTTTGCCTTTGACGCCTTCAACAGCTTCAATGCATCGCAGCAAGGCCACTCCACCGCCGGGAAGAATTCCTTCTTCGACAGAAGCGCGAGTTGCGTGCAAGGCGTCTTCCATACGAGCCTTGGTTTGCTTCATTTCCGCTTCGGTGGCCGCTCCGACCGAGATGATCGCTACGCCGCCGGTAATCTTGGCCAAGCGTTCTTGAAACTTCTCGCGATCGTAATCGCTGTCGGTTGCTTCGATGTGATTGCGGATTTGTTGGACGCGATTTTGGATGGCGGAATCGTCGCCAGCACCTTCGATGATCGTGCAGGAATCTTTCGAGACCTCGATCTTCTTGGCTTGGCCGAGATCGGAGACTTGGACGTTTTCCAATTTGACGCCGATGTCTTCCGAGATCAACTTGCCACCGGTCAATGTCGCGAGGTCGCCCAACATGGCTTTGCGGCGATCGCCAAAGCCAGGAGCTTTAACGGCACAGACGTTCAAGGTGCCGCGAAGTCGGTTCACGACGAGAGCTGTCAGGGCTTCGCCATCGACGTCTTCCGCGATGATCAAGAGCGGCTTGCCAGTTTGGGCAACTGCTTCCAGCAGCGGCACCAACTCGCGAAGGTTCGAGACTTTCTTTTCGTGGATCAGGATCAAAGCGTCTTCAAGGATCGCCTTCATCTCTTCGGGGTTGTTGACGAAGTACGGCGAGATGTAGCCCTTGTCGAACTGCATGCCTTCGGCCAGGTCAAGCGTCGTGGTGCTGCCCTTGCCTTCTTCGACGGTGATGACACCATCGCGGCCAACGTTTTCCATGGCATCGGCAATCAAGTCGCCAACGGTGTTGTCGTTGTTGGCGGAAATGGAACCAACTTGCGCGATCTCGGATTTGTCCGTGACCGGCTTGGCCATCTCATAAAGCGTTCCCAAAGCAGCGTCGACGGCGCGGTCGATTCCGCGGCGAACGATCATCGGGTTCGCTCCGAGCGTGATACTTCGCAAGCCTTCTTCGTAGATCGATCGAGCCAACACGGTGGCGGTGGTGGTACCGTCGCCGGCGATGTCGCTGGTTTTGCTGGCCACTTCGTTGACCAGTTTGGCCCCCATGTGTTCGTAGGGATCTTCCAGCTCGACCTCTTTACTGACAGTCACGCCGTCTTTGGTGACGACGGGATTGCCAAAGCTTTTATCAATAATCACGTTGCGGCCGGTGGGACCCATGGTGACTGCAACAGCGTTGGCAAGTGTTTGCACGCCACGTTGCAGCTTGACTCTCGCCCGGTCTTCAAACAAAAGTTGTTTGGCCACGTTTGAACTCCTCAGTTGATGATTTATTTCGTAGTGGTGGCTTCTAGCCGCCACCGCAAACTGTTGGCAGCTGGAAGCCACCACTACAGATGCGAACTAGACGATTTTGGCCAAGATGTCGCTTTCGCGAAGAACTTTGACTTCGACGCCATCAGCTTCGATGTCGGTTCCACCGTACTTGCCGAACAACACTTCGTCGCCAACTTCGAGGCTCACGGCACATCGTTCGCCGCTTTCCAACAGTCGGCCGGGGCCAACAGCCAGAACGCTTCCGCGTTGCGGTTTTTCTTGAGCGGCGTCGGGAAGAACGATACCGCCAGCAGTGGTTTCTTCGGCGTCAAGGGGCTGAACAACAACTCGGTCGTCAAGAGGTTTGAGGTTCATTGGAAATCTTCTCCGTAGGTTTGTTTTCGCTGATCTATGTGCGATGCAACTTAGCGTTGGCTGTTCTCAGTTGATCAGATTATTTTTCATTAGTTATTTGAGATTAGTCATTTGTCATTTGGATGAGGCAAGCGGACGCTTACATCATTCCGGGCATACCGCCCATACCGCCCATACCGCCCATGCCTGGCATGCCGCCCATGCCTCCCATTCCGCCCATGCCACCCATGTCGTGGTGGTGGTCGTCGTGGTGATGATCGTCTTCTTCTTCCTTCGGTTCTTCGACAACGATCGAATCCGTCGTCAGCAACAAGCACGCGACACTGGCCGCGTTTTGCAATGCCGAGCGAACAACTTTCGCCGGGTCGACAACACCAAAGTCGATCATGTCGCCGTACTTGTCGTTCAGAGCGTCGTAGCCGTAAGAAGCGTCTTCGTTCTTCTTGACGCGATTGGCAACAACGGCTCCGTCCAAGCCAGCGTTTTCAGCGATCATTCGCAGTGGCATGTCGAGCACGTTGCGAACAAGCTCGGCACCAAAGGCCTCGTCGCCTTTCAGCTTCAGGCCATCAAGTGCATCGCCGCAGCGGAGCAAGGTCACGCCACCGCCAGGAACAATGCCTTCCTCGATCGCCGCGCGGGTCGCTGCCAGAGCGTCGTCGATCAAGTCTTTGCGTTCTTTCATTTCCGTTTCGGTTGCAGCACCGACGCTGATTTGAGCAACGCCGCCAGCCAACTTGGCCAAGCGTTCTTGCAATTTCTCAACATCGTATTCGCTGTCGGTCACTTCGATCTCGCGACGAATTTGTTCGGCACGACCTTCGATGGCGCCCTTGTTGCCGGCACCTTGAACGATCGTCGTGTTCTCGGCATCGATGATGATCTTTTTGGCGACGCCCAAATCGGAGATTTGAACGTTTTCAAGTTGAACACCGAGGTCCTTGAAGATGGCCTTGCCGCCGGTCAAGACAGCAATGTCTTCGAGCATCGCTTTGCGGCGATCGCCGTATCCCGGAGCTTTGACTGCAGTGACGTTCAAGATGCCACGCAGCTTGTTGACCACCAACGTTGCCAACGCTTCGCCTTCGATATCTTCGGCGATGATCATCAGCGGGTGGTTGTTTTGCGAGATAGCTTCCAGCAGCGGGACAAGGTCCTTGGCGTTGCTGACCTTCTCTTCGTAAATCAAGATGCGGCAGTTTTCCATGACGCATTCTTGGCTGTCTTCGTCGGTCACGAAGTGAGGTGAAAGGTATCCACGCTCAAATTGCATACCTTCGACCAACGTGACTTCCGTGTTGACTTGGCGGCCTTCTTCGACGGTGATGACGCCGTCTTTGCCGACTTTCAACAGAGCGTCAGACAAGATTTGGCCGATCTCTTTGTCGTTGTTGCCAGCGATCGAAGCGACCGTGCCGACGGCTTTCTTGTCGTTGGCTTTGATCTCTTTCGAGATGGCGCCGAGTTTCTCGACAATCGCGTCGACGGCTTTGTGAACACCGCGACTGAGCGACATGGGGTCGGCTCCAGAAGCGATGAACTTCAAACCTTCACGAAAGATGGCTTCGGCCAAGACGGTCGCGGTCGTCGTTCCGTCACCGGCGACGTCGCTTGTCTTCGAGGCGACTTCCTTCACCAATTGAACACCCATGTTCTCAAATGGGTCTTCCATTTCGATGTCTTCCGCAACGGTGACACCGTCTTTGGTGACTTTCGGTGCGCCCCAGCCTTTGTCCAAGACTGCGTTGCGACCACGGGGGCCAAGTGTACTTTTCACGGCTCGGGAAAGTTTTGAGACGCCTTCTAGCAGGCTCTTCCGAGCATCCTCATCAAATGTCAGCAGTTTTGCCACAGCTTCTCCTCAATCACTAGATTGGGCTCCAGCAGATAATCGCAAACCATTGAATCCAAATAAGTTGGGTCAATCACGAAGCTTGCGAGTCGAATACTTGTCGTTTTGAACTGCGTTGCCAGCAGCCATTATGTCTGCGCGGCAGCGTAGTGTGAGGAACCGAAGTTAGCAATCGGTGTGCCAACGTTACTCGAAGGTGTAAGCTCAGTTTGGGTAACAGTTTATGGCTGGACGCAATTGTCCGGCGCCGCTGCCAAACTGGCAGTTCAGGAAAAGCTGTTCGAAAAAACCTGCCAGCACGGGTTCCCGAGTTCGGTTGTCGGTCGAACCGCTAGCATCCCCCTTACCCTGCCCTTTGGGGGGAAACTGGTGAGGGTTCACCCCAGTGTCGATGATGAAGGAGACATCCAAGGGCAGACTATGCGCAGCAGTATATCGAACCAGCAGGCTTCGCCCCACCGAGGTGAGCGACGATTGGGCCGTCAAGACTCACCAGAATGGTTCAAGGCAACCTGCGCGCAATTCCAAGATGCGACTGGTTGGTCACTCGAGTTCGTTCCCGTCGAGTCGGGCGGTAACCATCAAGAGACCAGTTGCTGGACGGCAGAAATCACAAACGGACAGTGGCGGTTGGGATTCCTCAAGCTGGGGCTTCCCGACACTCCCGCGAAGGACAGCGAGTTCTTGGCGGTGACGCAATTGGCCGATTTGGTCGCTGGACTCGTGAATCGAGTTCTACAAAGTAATGAGTTGCTGGAACTACGAAGTCGTGACATTGCGACGCTGGTCCGCTTGTCACTTTCGACTCCTAACGAAGGCAGTCTGCTGCGAACGCTGCAAGAAATTCTGCGAGCTTGTGTGCAGTTGACGGAATTTCACGGAGCGTGCTTCTTCTTGTTGGATCCCAAGAGCAATTCGCTGAATATTCGAGGTGCCTACGAGCTTGATTCGACCCAAGTTCCATACCGCAAACGCGACTTGTCCCAGATTCCACCCGACCTCAAGGTGTTGACCGATGGGTCGGTCTTGCTGAGCCGAGATCAACCGGATGCGGCCGAGTGGTTGCCGGATGGTTATTCGATTGGGCTTGGGATTTCTGTTCAATCGGAAAACGTGCCGCTGGGAACTGTTTGGGTGTTTGACCGTCGCCGACGCACGCCCAACGATCGCGAGTTGCAACTGTTGCTCTCGCTGGGGACACATCTGGCTCAGATTCTAGAGCGAGTGGTCTTATTGCGAGAGAGCGCGACGCAACATCGGTTGAAGCGTGACTTAGACCAGGCGACAGAAGACGATGACGACGGCATCATCGAATTCGACACTCCCAACGGCTGCGACGTTGTGGCACTGTGCCAAAGTCGATACGAGCTGGGCGGCGACTTGTGTGAGATCATTAAGCTCAACGACAGCCAGACGTTGATTGCCGTCGGAGATGCTTCCGGCAACAGCATTCCGGCTGCCATCGTGATGACGACTGTTAAAGGCTCATTGCGAGCACTTTTGCCAGACATCATTCGGCACCGATTGACTGTTGAGCAGGCGATCGAGCGGATCAACATAGCACTGCATGAGATCACGCCAGCTCACCGATTTATGAGCTTCTTGTGCGGGATTTTGGATACGCGCAAGAAGACGTTTCAGTATTCGAATGCAGGACACCTTGCCCCGCTTCATGTTCGAAACGATCAGGTCCAAGCGTTGAACTCGCACGGGCTGATCTTAGGAGTTCACGACGGAGCGAAATACGGGCAATCGACTTTGAAGTTGGCGTCGCACGATCAATTGATCATGTTTAGCGACGGCATCATCGAGGCACAAAATCATGATAACGATTTGTTTGGCAACGAGGGCGTCATTCGATCGATTGCTGGCAAGAACCTCGGCGCTGCGATGGATACGCTGAACGCTATCTGGCACGGTTATTCACTGCACATCGCGGGTGCAGAAGAGGCCGACGATCGAACGCTTTGTGTCGTCAAGATCGACTAACCCATCAACTCTGTGATTGGGGTTGGATCGCTGACCAAGTGAACCGGGCGTCCCTGCGGTGTGTAAGCCACCTTGTTCGGGTCGATACCCAGTTTCAAGAGCACGGTTGAAACGAAGTTCTCAGGCGATTTGACGTTTTCAACCGCCGAGTAGCCAGCGCGATCTGTTGCTCCAACAATCGTACCGCCAGGAGTTCCCGCACCAGCCATCATCACGGACATTGCGTTCGACCAGTGGTCTCGACCGCCGCGTGTATTGATCTTTGGTGTGCGACCGAATTCGCCAAGCACGACGACCAGCGTGGAATCTAACATGCCACGTTCGCTTAGGTCTTCCAGCAGTGTTGCTATCGTGTTATCAACGTTTGGCAAACGACCGTTGAGGGTAGGGAAGATGGTGCGGTGATGGTCCCAGCCACCTTCGTAGAGAGTAATAAACGGCACGCCGGCTTCGACCAACCGTCGACCAAGCAATGCGCGTTGACCGAATGAATTGCGGCCGTAACGCTCGCGAACTTCATCCGATTCGCTGTGGATATCGAAAGCTTCCTGTGCTTCTTTCGAGGTAATTAAATCGAAGCCTTGTTTGTAGTAATCATCCAACGAATTGACGGGGTCTGCGGCAACCTTTTCATTGATGCGGACCATCTTGTCGACGAGACCTCGCAAATCGCGTCGGTGGTCGAAGCGGTTATTGGTTAAGCCGTTGGGCAAGGCGACGTCACGAACACGGAAGCCGGATGAATTGGGATCATCGGGAACGACGAAGGGGGCGAACTTTGCTCCCAAGAAGTTGGGGCCGCCGGAACGAGACATTCGTGGGATGGAGAAATAGTTGGGCAATCCGCTGTTCTCGCCGCGTTCGCTGGCAACCATTGATCCGACGCTAGGATGAAAGCTGACGAACGCACCACAACCGACCGGGATTCGTGGCGGAGCACCGGTCATCATGTAGTGGTTGCCGGCACCATGATTGCCTTGGTTGTGTCGAATCGAACGGATGACGGCGAATTGATCGGCCATAGCCGCCGTCCGCTTCATGTGCTTTGAAAACTGAACGCCGGGCAACTTGGTCGAGATCGCTTCAAACTCGCCGCGAATTTCGGCCGGAGCGTCGGGTTTGGGATCGAATGTCTCGTAGTGAGTTGGACCGCCATCGAGCCAGACAAGAAGGCAGCTCTTAGCTTTGGCACCCGGCGAATTGATGGCTTCTGCTGCGAGACCTTGCATTCGCAAAGTGTCAACCAGCCCGCCGCCCATAATCGTGCCCAGGCCAAGTTTAATGCAATCGCGGCGAGTGAAACCTTCGCAGTTCTTGTGAATGCTCATTCGGGTGCCTCAGAACGAATCTATTTGTGTAATCGTGTAAATATCGTAATCGATTGATGTGTTCGACGCCACTCGTTTTGGTATCGGCGGAATCGGAAGGGAATGTTGAAACCGGAAATGGGAAAGTGGCGTCAGCTTCCAGCTTGCGGACCTGACAGCATCGCAAGTTGGAAGCTTACGCCACTAGCGCGTTGACGGTGGCTCGCAAGGCACCCTAAGATGTGGCTCACAACATGACTCGCTAAAAGATCGATTCGAGGCTTCCCATGACACGTTTATATCCCGTTTTTTGCTGTTTTCTTGTCCTCACGTTGGTCATTTCGTCGACTCGGGCCGAGGACGTCGCGAAGCCGAATATTGTCGTCTTTTTGGTTGATGACATGGGGGTGATGGACACGTCCGTGCCGTTCTTGACTGACGAAAACGGCAAGCCGAAGCGGTATCCATTGAACGACTATTATCGAACGCCCGCGATGGAGCGATTGGCGGCTCGAGGAATCCGCTTCAACAACTTTTATGCCATGAGTGTTTGCTCGCCCACGCGGATTTCGATCATGACTGGTCAAAATGCGGCGCGGCATCATGCGACGAATTGGATCAATCCTCGCAACAACAATCGAGGTTCGCTTGGCCCGCCGAATTGGAATTGGAAGGGGCTTAAGAAAGGCGACGTGACGTTGCCCGGAATTTTGCGCGAGGCCGGCTATCGAACGATTCACGTTGGCAAAGGTCACTTTGGTCCGAATGGTGCCGAGGGCAGTGAGCCGTTGAACTTGGGCTTCGATCGGAATGTTGGCGGCGCGTCATTCGGTGCGCCGGGCAGTTATTACGCGGAGAAGGAGTTTGGGCTTGGCACTCGTCGAGCTCATCACGCAGTGCCGCATCTTGAGAAGTATCATGGCAGCGACACGTTCTTGACCGAGGCGCTGACGATTGAAGCCAAGGTCCGCGTTGATCAAGCAATCGACGAGGGGAAACCGTTTTACCTCTACATGTCACACTATGCCGTTCACGCTCCGTTCGAATCCGATCCACGGTTTGCGAAGAACTACGCGGATTCGGGGAAGCCAAAGAACGCGCAAGCCTTCGCGACATTGATCGAGGGCATGGACAAATCGCTTGGCGACATTCTTGATCATTTGGACGAACGCAACGTCGCAAAGAACACGCTGGTCATTTTCTTAGGCGACAACGGCTCAGATGCTCCGTTGGGGCATCAGCATGAAGTCGCTTGTGCGGCACCGTTGCGAGGCAAGAAGGGAGCCCACTACGAAGGTGGAATGCGAGTGCCTTTCATTGCTGCTTGGGCCGCCGATGATAGCTCGAATCCGTATCAGCAAAGGCTCAAGATTCCGGCCGGCGCGTTGCAAAGTCAAGTTGCTGCCGTGCAAGACATCTTTCCGACGATCTTAGCTTTGCACCGAATGACGCCGCCTGAGGGACACATTGTTGATGGTCAAAGATTGCAGTCGTTGGTCACGGGCGAGTCCGATAAGTCGCGGCACCAAAAGTTCTTGATGCATTATCCTCACGGGCCGCACCGCAGCAATTACTTCACCGTGTTGAGAGACGACGATTGGAAGGTCATCTATCACTACCATCCGTCGAAGCAATCGGATAACTCGCACTATCAACTGTTCAACTTGGCCAAGGATCCCTTTGAGTCCACCGACTTGTCGAAGTCGCATCCCAAAGAACTCAAGCACATGATGCAACAGCTGGTTAAATTGACGGAAGCGCATGACACGCTTTATCCGCTTGATAAGCAAGATGGCGGGAAGCCGATGAAGCCGGAGTTACCTTAGCTTCAGGGAATAGCGATTGATGAATGGTGATTTTTGATTTTGGAAGTGAAGCGAAGTCGGAATGACCAATGACCAATGGAAGATGAGCCATCGGATGTCTTCAATTGGTCATTGGTCATTTAATTAAAAGCAATTGCTATTCAAGCATTGCAACTCACCGGCGTTGGCAGATCGGGCAAAAGAATGTCGATCGTTGCCCTTGAACGATTCGCTTGATCGGTACATCGCCGCATCGATCGCAGGGTTGCTCTTCGCGATCATAAACCAAGTGCGCGTTTTGGTAGCCGCCTTCTTTGTTCAACGAATTGCGATATGTGCCATCGCTGAGCGTCGAGCCCTCATAGCGAATTGCTTCGGACAGGACGGCGACGGTGTGCTCGGCGATTAGGCCGCATTGCTTTTTTGTGACGCGCGAGCATTTCTTTTGCGGGTGAATTCCGACTCGGTGCAGAATCTCGCTGGCATACAAGTTCCCGATTCCGGCGATCATCTTTTGATCGAGCATCGCGACTTTGATCTCTCGCTGAGTTTTTTTGAGCATCGCGTGCCAGCCAGCCCCGTCGACTTCCAATGCGTCGGGGCCGAGGAACTTGGGGCCGAGGCGATGTGACAACTCGTCGGGAGTGAACAGCGACAACGTTCCGAGTCCGCGGCGATCCCAGAACCAGAGCGACTTGTAGTTGCACGGCGATTGGAAGTCCCATTGAATTCGCAAGTGGCCGGGGTCGGGCGGATCGCTCAATAACATCAGACCCGTCATTCTTGGCTCGATTACGAAGCAGTCGCCCGAATCCAGTTCCAGCACGACCCGTTTTGCTCGGCGGCGGACTTCGATGATTGTGCGGCCGCGTGCTCGGCGAGTGATCGATGACCAGCTGGGAGTGATTGTGATGGGTTTGCAAGAGCAACGGCATTTACTGATCCGCTCGATCGTGCGGCCTTCCACGTGCGGCCGAATTCCTCGGATCATCGTTTCAACTTCGGGTAGTTCAGGCATGGTTAGAGGGTAGGTCCTAGGAGTTGGGCGGAGGTCTGTTTGGTCTTTACCGATTGCGCCAGTTGCGGAAAAGCAACAGCTGACGAAATATAGGAAATTTGTTGACGGACTTTCGATGGTAGACGATGCTACTGAAAGAGGTACTGGCGGAAGAGATCCAGTGGCTCGTTTCCAATTTGAGATCCACAATCTGAGATTCGCAAATTGGAAATCGAAAACCTGACTCTTAAGTTGTTTACCCCTTAGACCTCACAATCCATTACTATCTAGCAAGAGCTGGGCCAACGAGTCAGTACTGCTGACGCCCTTAGAATCACTCCAAAGGAGATGGCCGTCATGAAACGCGGAACTTGCCAATCCCTCACAACGCATTCCCGCCGAGGTGGGACGACCTTGCAGATCATGGTCACGCTAGGTTGCTTTGCAGTCGTCGCAGCATCCTACTTTGCGTGGTCCACGTCCAGTGCTGAGCAATCTGTCGCCGGTACTGCACCGAAGGCAACTCCGGCGGTTGCAGCGACTCCGGAAACTCAGTCTGAAGTCATCATCCAAAAGGTAGAGGACGAAGTCGACGTTGCCTTGCCCACGAATGATGAGCAAGACGTCGTTGCTGCCGCCCCGAAGGAAGCAGTGGTTGTCGAATCCGTCTCCTTGGAAGACCAACTGCAAGCTCACTTGGAATTCGGCGAGTTCGTCTCGGCCGAGAAGTTGGCGCGATCGGTCAAAGTTCCCGAACAACGAGCCACCTTGTTGCGTCAAGTTGCCTTGGCCCAAATCGCCGCTGGTGATTTCGATGCCGCCAAAGCGACGGTTGGACGAATGCCGGTTGGACAAATCCGTGACGGTGCACAACGCGACCGCATGAACCAACAAGCACTGGCTGGTGGAGCCCAAGCTGACTTCCAGCCGCTGATTGATTTGATCATTCAAGAAACCTCGGGACCTTGGGTCGATGACGAAGGTACTGGCGGTACGGTTTCTCAGTTTAACCAAGGTGTCTATGTCGATCCGAAGGGGCTGCTTTCGCGTCTTTCGAAGGCTGATCATTCAGGACAACTTCAAGCCTTGGGTATTGAAGCTCGCCAAGCTGACCTCAACACCGACTTGGCCAAAGCCAGCAAAATGCGAATGGTCTCGCTGACTCGGTTAGAACGCGAAGTGGCTCGATGCATCGAAGACGGACGTTCGATCGCCAAGACCATGAAGTTGATGGCTGGTATTCATCAAATCCAATACGTATTCGTTTTCCCTGAAGAGAACGAGATCGTCATCGCTGGTCCGGCTGAAGGTTGGAAATACAACGAAACCGGCCAACCCATCGGTGCCGAAAGCGGTCGCCCAGTCTTGCAATTGGACGACATGGTGACATTGCTGCGAACTTACTCGGAAGACGGCATGCAAATCTTCGGGTGTTCAATCAATCCTCGACAAGAAGGTCTTGCGAAGCTAAAGGCATTCGTTGAAGCTTCTCGCAGCCCGCTGAGCCCGCGTCGAGTTGGTCGTTGGGTTGATCAACTGCAATCTCAATTGGGCCTACAGGATATCGAGATTTATGGTGTTCCCGCCGAATCCCGAGTCGCTCGCGTCATCGTTGAAGCTGACTACCGAATGAAGCTGATCGGTATCGACCGCATGGAAGGTGCCGAGATTCCCAGCATCTTCGATCTGTTCACCAAAGAAGAGCAAACCAGTGGCAAGCTGGATGCACTTCGATGGTGGCTGACCATGAAGTACGCCGGACTGGCTCACACGCTGGATCGCAACGCGTTTGAATTGCAAGGTTCCTCGGTGCTGTGCCAGTCCGAGAATCAATTCATCACCGCACAAGGTAAGCAAATCCAAACCGGCAAAGCCGACGCCACGAACGCTCGCTTCGCAGCCGCGTTCACCGAGCACTACGCAAAGCTGGCTCAACGCGATTTGGTTTTTGCTGACATGCAAAACATTTTCGACGCTGGCTTGGTTGCCGCGATCTTGCAACACGAAAAGACCACCGACCGACTGGGTTGGGATTTGGGTGTCTTCGCCTCGACGGGCGAGTACCAACCGGCTCGATACAACACGCCGAAGACTGTTGATTCCGTAGTGAATCATCGAGTCTACCGTGGTCGAGACATCGTCGTGCAAGTTGCCGGTGGTGTCCGAGCTGACTTGGCTTCAGTGGTCAAAAGTGGCAAGCTGCAAGAATCGAAGCGGCTCGAATTCGTCGACGACCGTGGCCGAGCCCGACAGCTCCCAGAAGGCCGCTGGTGGTGGGACGTCGCTGAAAAGTAAGCGGCTCGCTAACACGATCCAAAATCGGAAAGCCCGACATCTTTCAAAGGTGTCGGGCTTTTTTGTGCGCCATCGTCTTCAGAGACGACCACGAATTATTGCTCTGATTTTCGGCCTGGAAATCTGTGGAGAGCCTTTTTTTGTTCGTGATTGAATGAGTAACATCGTTGAGAGTCTCTTGGTTGTGATTCGCGGTTGGATTCCGCAGCCTTGCCAATCAAGATGTTGCTGAATTGTTTAAGCCGTAGGCGAGGAACGAAGACCTCGCCTACGGCTACGGCTTAAACGATGGTTGATGACAATTGGATTGAAACATGAGATTTCTCGTTACGTTGTTACTGGCCACTTTTGCGCTGCCGAGCTTCGCTGCTGCTGAACGCCCCAACATCATCATCATTTATGTTGACGACCTTGGTTGGGCGGATACCTCGGTGCAGATGATGGATGGTGATCCCGAATCGGCGAGTGATTTTCACCAGACACCTCACCTCGAAGAGTTGGCTCGTCGAGGGACGAAGTTCTCTTGTGCCTATGCACCGGCTCCTACTTGTACGCCGTCTCGGAAGAGTATCCAGTTCGGAAAGACACCAGGACGACTTCAATACACTTTCGTGCATGATGTCTTGGCATTGCAGAGAAAGCTGAAATGGCAAGATGAAACTTCACTGGCCGATATCGTGAAGGCTGCAAACGCCAACTACATCACTGCTCACTTCGGCAAAGGAATGGGTGGAGAGCAGATGAAGACGATCGGCTACGATGTCACCGATGAAATCGATGGCCATGCCGATAACGGGAATTTCCACGGTGAGTTTGTCAGCTTAAAGAACCGAGTTCCCTTACCGCCCGATAACCCCAAACGCATGGCGTCGCTGCAGAAGAGTTCTGTGGACTTCATCAACAAGTACAGCGGTAAGCGCCCCTTCTTCATGATGGTCTCGCACTACGCCGTCCACGTGCCGCACGCTGCTCGCGCGGACTTAATCGAGAAATATCGAAAGCTGCCACGCGGTAAGTACTTGAGGGATGAGGACTACTTGCCAGTGGATCAGATCTCGAAGAGCATGAAGATCAGTCACTGGCGTTTGCAATACGCCGCCATGCTCGACGAGGTAGACCAAGGACTCGGTGCGATGGTTGATGTGGTCAAGAAGTCAGGTCAACTCGACAACACGTTGATCATTTTTACTTCGGATAACGGAGGCGGACTTGCGCCGAATGGAACTCTGCGTGGTGGCAAAGCCAATCTCTACGAAGGCGGGCTGCGCGTTCCATTTGTTGTTGCTGGGCCTGGTGTTCAGGCAGAGACTCAGTGTGACGTCCCGATCGCACAATGGGATTTGTTGCCGACATTGTACGACTATGCAGGTAGTGATGGTCCCTTGCCGGAGAAACTTGATGGCGGCAGTTTGAGGGAAGTTTTCGAGAACGGCAACAAGGGGCACGTCACTCGACCTGTTGACGGGTTTGTCTTTCACTACCCCTGTTACTTTGCACCACCACTAAGCGTTATTCGGCTTGGCGAATACAAACTGATGGAGCATCTTTTGACGGGCGAACAAAAGCTCTTCAATGTTGCCAGCGATTACCGCGAGAAAACGAATCTCATCAAGGAATTGCCCGAGAAGGCTCGCGAGTTGAAAACCGTCATGTCCAAATATTTGAAGTCGATCAATGCTGAGAATATCCAGGACGTCTACAAGGCTCGGCTTGCCGAACTCGACAGTTTTGAAGCCGGTGCTCGCACGGTTCACGCCAGATCAATTCAGCAAGCCAAAGGCGACAAGGAACTTGTCAACAAGGCCAACGAACGGCTGGCAAAAGATCTCGAACGATTTGATAAGAATCGCATCCAGTGCCGTGAGAACATGCGCGGGACAAAGTTTTGAGGACGACCGGTGCGATGAAAGCGTTGGTTGTTGGGTCAACACATGGCACTCAAAAAAGTCCGGCCTTGCTTTGAGAAAATCGGGAAAGAATGCCACGATAATACGCTCGGGATTCGTTCTGAGTCTCGGTGGTTAAGAAAAGACAATTAGCCCGCATTGAGCACGAACAGTTGGAGTCCAGCCTTTAGGCGTATAAATGAGCCGAGTCGTTCCATTGGCGGCTAAAGCCTGCATTCCAACTGTCCGCACGCAATGACAGAGCAACAAAAGGGCAACACAATGAATGTACGAATCGCCTTGGTGGCAGCAGCAGGATTCCTTTCCATCATGTACTCGCAGGCAAATGCCGTCGACCGCGTTGTTTATGAAGGTGAGGCTGGGCCAGGGAAAGGCAAGCACATTCTTTTCATCGCCTCAGATCACGAATACCGTGGCGAAGAAACTTGCCCCGCGATCGCTCGGATTATGGCGAAACGTTACGGCTTCAAGTGCACGGTTCTGTTCGGTCAGACGGTTGAGGGGCTGATCAAGCCTGGCTCGAGTCATATTCCGGGCATCGAAGCCATTGACGATGCGGACATGTTGTTTTTGTTTCTTCGCTTCGTGCGTCCCAATGATGAATGGATGGCAAAGTTCGAGTCATATCTAAAACGTGGCGGTCCAGTGCTTGGGCTGAGAACCACAACGCATGCATTCAACGGACTGAAGGGTACGTACGCCTATCACAACTACAACAACAAGGGCGAGGACTTCGCTGGAGGCTTCGGCCGTCAGGTCTTGGGCGAAACCTGGAATCCTCGTCTCGGTGCAGGTCACTACGGACGCAATCACAAGTTCGCGACTGCCATGCACGTTGTGTCCGATCAGAACGAACATCCGATCATGCGTGGCGTCAAAGACATGCACGCGATGGCGGGAGCCTACTCGGCCCGCCCGATGCCGAACTCCACCATTCTGGCAACGAATCGAGTGCTCGAGTCGATGGAAGTCGGCGCCAAGCCGATTCCGGACAAAGCGCCGCAGCCGGCCGCTTGGGTGCGTAACTACAAATTCCAAGGCGGCAAAGAAGGTCGCGCATTTTGCAGCACACAAGGCGCCTCTGAAGATATCGTCAGCGAAGGCGTTCGACGAATGATCGTCAACGCGACTCTTTGGTGCATGAAGATGGAAGATCACATCAAGGCTGACGCGGATGTCTCGTTCGTCGGACCTTACAACCCGACGACCTTCAGCTTCAAGCCGTCGATCAAAGACGCTAAGCCGGCAGACATCGTCGGTTTCGATTCTCCGATCCTGAAGCCGTCGAAGAGATAGCCCTTTTGGCTTGAGCGATAAACGACGGGGCGAGAGACTAATCTCTCGTCCCGGCAAGCGCGAGATGCCCGAAAATCGGCCCGTTTTGCCGATTCCCGAAAATCTCAATTTCAGGCACTTGACCTAAGTGAAGCCTTGCGTAGTCAATTGGCGTCCATTATCATTATTACATCAACGGTTCTTCATGTTAGGTAAGCTGTATCGCCGATATTGAAGAATCATTATCGCAAGGGCAGTGATGATGGTGTTCGTTAGAGGACACAATTGTTTGCGAGAAACCCCGCCATAAACCCACCCGTATACTGCCATCGTCACTCGGACCCTTCCGAGTACTGCAGACCCAATACACTATCCCTATGAAGGATTTTCCCAAGGAGAATTGGAATGTTTCGACCTTCGCGCCGTGACTTCTTGCATGTTGGTTTTCTTGGTGGCCTTGGCCTTTCGTTAGACAGCTTCCTGCGAATGGAGTCTGCTCAAGCCGAGCAAAAGTTCTACGAAAGTAAAGAAGGCACGGCTAAGTCAGTCATCTTCATTTACTTGCCCGGTGGTATGGCTCACCAAGAGTCCTTCGACCCCAAACCATACGCCCCAATCGAGTATCGTGGTCCGATGGGTACGATTCCCTGCTCGATTTCCGGGGAACGCCTGAATCAGAACATGAAACAAACGGCAAAAATCGCCGATAAAATCACGATTTGCCGCTCGATGTCACACGGTGAAGCTGCTCACGAGCGTGGCACTCACAACATGTTCACGGGTTACCGACCCAGCCCCGCCCTGCAGTTTCCGAGCATGGGTACGGTCGTTTCTCACGAGTTTCCACCGCGGAACAACCTGCCCCAATACGTGTGCATTCCGAATCAGCCGAACACGTTCGCGGGTACGGGCTACCTCAGCTCTGCCTACGCTCCGTTTAGCTTGGGTTCCGATCCGGCTAGTGGTGGCTTCAAAGTTCGCGACTTGAACTTGCCCGGTGGCGTTGATGACGCTCGCTTCGGTCGACGTCGCAGTGTCTTGGAAGCCGTCAATGATCACTTCGTCAAGAAAGAGAAAGCCGACTCGCTGGACGCTGTCGATACGTTCTATCAACGTGCCTACGGCATGGTTAGCTCGGTTGCTGCTCGCGAAGCATTCAATATTGGTGCTGAGCCCGCCGCGATTCGCGACAAGTATGGTCGTAACACTGCCGGTCAACGCATGTTGATGGCTCGCCGTTTGGTGGAAGCTGGGACACGCTTCGTTACGTTGACTTACGGTGGCTGGGACATGCACAGCGGCATTGCTGGTTCGATGAATCGTCAAATGCCGGCTTTGGATCAAGCGTTCGCCGCTTTGATCAGCGACTTGGAAGACCGTTCGATGTTGGACGAAACGATGGTCTGCATCGCGTCCGAATTCGGTCGTACTCCAAAGATCAACGGCAGTGCTGGTCGAGATCACTGGCCGAAGGTGTTCAGTGTTGTGCTCGGCGGTGGTGGTATCAAGCGAGGCTCGATCTATGGTATGTCGAACGCGACCGCCAGCGAGCCCGAAGAGAACGCCCTGAACGTTCAAGACTGGGCAACCACGATTTACAAGTGCATCGGTATCGTCGCCGACAAGGAGTTGATGGCTCCTGGCGATCGTCCGATCGAAATCGTCGATGGCGGCAAAGTTCGTCAAGAGTTGTTGGCCTGACGCGATTGGCGACAACCTAAGATTCAAGGCGGTCGGCTGTGTGAACAGTCGACCGCTTTCTAAATACACAGATTCGATAAGGGCGAAATCGGGAATTCGCCAAATCTCAATTTGAGGGGGACGTAGCATGCGTCGAGTTAGGCTCGGTGTCTCGTTTGCGTTTGTCGTGGCTAGCCTCGTGTTGGCCAATTTGGTTCAAGCAGCCTCACCGTCGTTGAGCATTATTCTTCCGCGTGGATTACAACGCGGTGCAGAAACGACGCTGACATTCAGTGGTGCCCGCTTGGCAGATACTGAAGAAGTTCTCTTCTATTCGAAGGGCTTCACTGTCACGAAGATTGAGCCTAACGGCGCCAATCAGCTGAAGGTGACAATCAAAGTCGATCCAAAGACGCGCTGTGGCGAACACGTCGCCCAAGTGCGAACAAAGAGCGGCTTGTCCGATTACCGCAGCTTCTACGTCGGTCCGTATCCTGATCACGCGGAAGTCGAACCGAACACTCAGTTCGAGGCGCCTCAAGCAATTCCGATGAACGTGACCGTTTCAGGTGTCGTCCAGAATGAGGACGTCGACTATTACGTCGTGGAAGCCAAGAAAGGCCAACGTGTCTCGGCGGAAGTCGAGGGCATGCGATTGGGCACTTACTTGTTTGATCCCTACGTCGCGATCCTCGATTCGAAACGATTCGAGTTATCTTCGTCCGACGACGCACCGTTGGCGTTCCAAGATGCCATCGCTTCGGTCATCGCGCCGGAAGATGGTAAATACTACGTTGAAGTTCGTGAAAGTGCCTATGCTGGCAACGGCAACTGTCGCTACCGTCTGCATGTCGGCCACTTCCCACGACCCACCGCCGTTTATCCGGCTGGTGGTAAGAAAGGCGAAGAAGTCGAAGTCGCGTTCTTAGGTGCTCCAGGCGGCGAGTTCAAGCAGAAATTCAAGCTGCCGACGGAAGACGAAATGGATTTCGGTCTTGAGCCGCAAATCGGGCAAGACTCAGCTCCTTCGCAACAAGTATTCCGCTTGTTCGATCACGGCAACGCGATGGAAAAAGAGCCCAACAATGGCTTTGCCGAAGCAACTCCAGCAGAACTGCCGTTGGCATTCAACGGAATCATTCAAGAAGCTGGCGACGTGGACATGTTCAAGTTCACCGCGAAGAAAGGCCAAGTTTTCGACATCGAATGTTACGCTCGACGTGTTCGCTCGGCCCTTGATCCGGTCATGAACCTGTACTATGCCAACGGACGCGGGATCACTGGCAACGACGATTCCCGCGGACCGGATAGCTTCTTCCGAGTCACTATTCCGGCGGATGGCGAATACGTGCTGCGAGTCACCGATCACTTGGGTCGCGGCGGCAAAGATTACGTCTACCGTATTGAATTGACACCACCAGAACGAAAAACAGTTTTGGGTATTCCGCGAGTCTCTCGTTACTCGCAATATCGTCAGTGGCTCGTTGTTCCTCGCGGCAACAAGTTCGCCACGTTGATCTCGGCCAGTCGCCGCAACTTTGGTGGCGAGTTGGTCTTGAATCCACAAGGCATGCCCGCTGGCTTGACGATTCACGCCGAGCCGATGGCCTCGAACTTAAGCGTCATGCCCGTCGTGATCGAAGCGGCCGCAGACGCACCGTTGGCAGGAGCTTTGGTCGACTTTACTGCTCGACACGTCGATGAGAATCAAAAGATTCCGTCGGGTTATGAGAATCTCGCCGATTACATTCGCGGTGGTCCCGGACAATCGATTTACTGGCGTCGAAAAGTCGACCGACTTGCCGTCGCCGTTGTGGAAGAAGTGCCGTATTCCCTGGAAATCGTGCAACCCAAAGTACCTTTGGTTCGCAATGGTTCCATGCAACTGAAGATCGTCGCCCACAAGAAAGAGGGATGGGATGAGCAGATCAACGTTCAGTTGCC
>PBMZ01000051.1 GCA_002722955.1 Planctomycetaceae bacterium
AAACGTGCCGTCGCCGTTGTTGATGTACAGTCGGTTAGGACCGAAGTTCGTCAAGAATAGGTCAGGGTAACCATCGTTGTTGATGTCGCCAGTTGCGACGCCCATTCCGTAGCCGGCATCACCAAGTCCGCTGGCTTCGGTGACGTCGACGAATTCCATTGGCGCCCGCTGCTCGAAGAGCCGATTTGTGGGCATCTCGGCCGCCGACAAATTTGACTTTTCTTCGTCCGTGAACGGCGCGGATTCCTTGTTGTCTTTAACGCGTTGGTTGGTCGTTGCGTTGATTAAGAAGATGTCGAGATCACCGTCCCGATCATAGTCGAAGAAAGCCGATCCACCGGTGACCGTTGACGGCATAAAGTAGTCAACGAAGCCGCCACCAGTGTGAGTAAAATCCAGTCCCGCTCGCTTCGTGGCGTCTTCGAACAGTGGTGGAGTGTCCGGAAGATTCGGGGATCCGTTTGTGGAAGTCGAGTTGCCAGGAAGCGTGCCTTCCGAGGGCGGGCTGTCTTGGCGGAGAAGAATTCCTGCTCCGACACCGACCGCGGCTACAACGATGCAGCCCAAGATCGTCAAAGTTTTCGATCCCGATTTCGCATCGGGTTTGGGTGTCTCTTCATTCACGTTGGATGCCAATTCCGCGTTGGTGACGATCAACTTTCCTTATCCGTTTTACCAAAAGCGGGCTGGTGGGTGAAACGCAGAGCTGAAGACATGTTTCGAGACTGTGATTTTGTCGCCGTTATACGACCATCAATCTGGTCTAGACACAGATTCGACAATCCCTAAAATCCCCGCGATTTTCTAGATCCCGCGTGGATCGATCACAACTGATACTATACGGATGGGCAATCGAATCGGCGTCCATCGAAGCTAGGTGAGTGCCATGCAAAAACCACAAGTTGCCAAGCATTTGTGGTCCGCGAAGATTCCGGACACTTTCTCTTTCACGTGCGGAAACTGGAGCCTGTTGTGTGTTGCCGCTGCTGTGGTGATGTTGTCGGGATGTTATTCCTATTATCCGTACGGATATGGCCCGCATGGTTTTGGGCCGGGTATGCAACAACCGGGAGGCCCGCCGGCTGGCGTGGCACCTCAAAGTTCAGCAATGCCGCCGGCTTCGATTAATGCACAGGAGTTTTCCGCGGGTGCCTTGACCCCATCAATTGTTCCGCCGCGCAACATCGTTCGTCCGCCGTGGAATGGCTTTCCGGACGCGTCCGGCAATCTGGCGGCACCCGTCCCCAATCGGTCGGCAAATGAGCAGGATGGAACCGTCAACAAACCAGTTCCTGAGCCTGGCGTCTTGGACACTCCTGGTGAGTCCACTGGATACAACGATTCGGATTCGGGATTTCAAGACATCGCAAGTCGCAGTGATGTGAACCAGGGCGATGGGTTTTCCGAGCCAATCTCGCTGCAACCTGCGTCACGTTCGCGCGAGATCGATAAGGTGGCTCGCGGCGATGTGCCCAATCCGTTCGCTTACGACGAGCAGGATTACAAATGGTTAAGAGGCGTGGTGGAATACGACGAGCTTGATAAGACTTGGCATCTGATGTATTCCGAGCGGCCCGATGATGAATTCGGTGGCGACTTCACTTTAGTCGATGACGCGAAGCTTGATGTGTTGCGCAACAACGATGTAGTATACGTCACCGGTCGTATTGACCGCAGCGAAACAGATCGGCTGGGTAAGCCGTGCTATCGAATTGTGGGAGCCTGCGAACGGCTCCGGCCGAAATTAGAATAGTCGGAATCGATGAAGAAAAAGAAGAAGGGCCCCGGAGTAAAAGTCAAAGATTCAGACATCGGCAAAGGCGTTTTCGCCACTCAATCGTTCAGGAAGGACGATGTGCTTGGCGAGGTCAAAGGCGAGATCATCGACGACGCCAACTACTCGACCAACTATTGCATGGACCTTGGCGATACGTTGTCTCTGGAGCCAACTGCTCCCTTCCGCTTCATGAATCACAGTTGCGAGCCCAATTGTGAGCTATTCGTCTGGGACTTGGACGAAGACGACCCGAAGCATGATGAGATGAAGGGGCGTCTTTGGGTTGGTGCCATGCGGAAGATCAAGAAGGGTGAGCAACTCTATATCGATTATGGCTGGCCCGCTGACAGCGCGATCCCCTGCTTGTGCGGCACCAAGAAATGCCGCGGGTGGGTGGTTGATCCAGATGAGTTACATTTGGTTGCCGCGTCGTAGAAGAAGTTGCGCCGCCCGTTCCTGAAGCGAACGTGTTTCGCATGGCTACGGGAACTCACTCGCTTGCGCTTCGTGCTTGTATTTCGTCCGCGTTGCCAAAGAATAAAAATCGCCGTCACCGTTCAGAGGGGGGGGAACGATAACGGCGATCGCGGGAATAGGACTGACAAAAGTTTGGATCAGTTGGGGGAAACCGATCCGAGTCAATCTAGCTGTCAATCATAGTGGCGTGTCGATTTTGAGCCTCTCACATGATCAGGGGGGCAAATCAGAGAGCGTGTGAGACTCGGGTCGACTCCTTTGTCAGTCCTTCGAGAGGGGGCTCCAGCAAGTATCTCATGGTGTAAAAATCCGATCGTGACACGTTGTTGTTATCAGGACCTAGCCCCGTCATTTGATAACACTTATCACGAGGAGAAGTTTCTCGAAGGCATCGCTTGAGTCATTCATCAGTGAGTCACTCTTGCGATGACAGGATTAGTTATCGGCACCAATTTTCGAGAAATCTTGCGAAGCAGTTCGTTCTTGCGTTAAAGCGGTTGGCCCTTAGAATCCAATCGCTTTCGTCGAACGAGTTGTTCCGGTTGTGGCGCGCGGCAGTTCGAGCGGCTTGGGGCTCGGGCCTCAAGCAATGTTCCACACGAACAGCGCATCCGGACTGATCGTCACTCAGGACTGGTGATCTGCGGCTTAAAGACGGTACAGCCGATCTGCGCGAGGTCATCGGTCAACGCGGTATACATGGCGTCGTCACGAAAGGTACCAATGATTGCACCGCCGGAACCAGCGAATTTTGCGCTCGCTCCACTACGACGTGCGCGCTGGATCATGTCGACGTGCTCGGACGGCAACTGGCAAATGCTCAGCCGCGTGTCAAAATTCTCGTCGATCGATTTGGAAAGATTGTCGTAATCGTCTGCCAGCAGCGATGCCCTAGCCTGCTCGGCCAGCGATGAGAACTTGGTCATCGCGTCGACGACCGCTTTCTCGCCCGAATCAAACCGGGCCCTTAGGTTGTTGTGGAAGACTTCGGTGGGCTCGCTGACATCCGTGCTGAAGGCCACGTAGAGCTGGGCCAAGAGCGGCGATTCGACATACTCGTAGGTGCCGCATTCATAGCCACAATCCTTGAACATACGATTTGCGGCAAAATCCATATAGACGGACCCGTCGTAAACCTGGATGACTCGATCCTGAAGCCCTGCGGTGATGCCCAATTCCATGTTCTCGACGCTCAGCACAAGCGACGGTTGCACATGCTGGGGGATTTCGACTTTGTAGAACTCCATCAAGGCCCGCAGTGTGGCCACCACGATGGCGCTGGAACCGGCTAGGCCGACTTGGCGGGGGATATTGGTTTCGTAGCGAATGGAAAAGTTTCGGTCGTGCAGCGAGACGCCTTGCTCTGCACAATACTCGACGAACCGTTTGATGGTGGCTTTGACGATGCGGATGCCACCGTAATAACCGTGAAGCTTGACGTCCGCGACTAGGTCGCTGATCGAATCGAAGCGGCTGTGGTCCTCTTGGCTGGGGATGATCTCGACATCTTCCCACTCGTACAACACGACCTGTGCTCGATAGTTGACGATGGCGATCGAGATCGTCTTGCCGTTGTAGCCGTCGGACGGATTGCCAATTAGCCCTGCCCGTGCGTGAGCCTGTTTGCGTATGATCTCCATTGATGCACCTTCCGTTGTCGTGATCTTGCGGGATTTTGGCGATCAAGCTCAGTGCGGTCAATTTCGATTTGAAACAAATTGGATTGAGAACAGAAGGTCGCAAAGTTCGCAAAGGAAGACACCTGTTGCCTTGAATTTGCACCTTTGCGTTCTTCGCGAGCTTCCGTAAACACGGAGACTCTGTACGCATGAAAAAAGGGCGAGAACCGAAGTCCTCGCCCTTTTTCGTTGTAACGCCGCTAGCTGGTTAAGAGAGAGCGGCCAATTCTGTTGCGGTCAGCGTCACGGTTTCATCCTGCAAGTCGCCTTGGACAAAGATTCTGTCGTTGCCCGATCCACCGGAAATTGTATCGGCACCGCCTTGGCCGCGGATGGTGTCATCGCCATCTTCGCCGAGGATCTTGTCGTTGCCACCACCGCCAAGGAGTTTGTCGGCGTCATCGCCACCGGCAAGCGTGTCGTTGCCAGCGTTACCTCGCAAGCGGTCCAGTCCGGCACCGCCGCCGATGATGTCATTGCCTCGACCACCATTTAAGGTGTCGTTGTCAATCCCACCGACCAAGGTGTCACTGCCTGTGCTGCCGGCGATCAAATCGTTGCCGTCATCGCCGGTCAAGCTGTCGTTGCCACCACCACCGGCCAAGGTGTCGTTGCCCGTGCCGCCAACAATGACGTCGTCACCGTTTCCACCGTTGACGGAGTCGTCGTTGGAACCGGCATCGATGGTGTCGTTACCACTGCTTCCGTTGACGGTGTCGTTTCCGGATCCACCGGTCAAGTTGTCATCGCCAAGCTGACCAACCACGCGGTCGTTACCGTCGCCACCGCTGATGGTGTCGTTGCCCGAGCCACCAAAGGCCCGGTCATTGCCAGTACCGGCATCGATGTCATCGTCTCCACGGGAACCTGCGACCAAGTCGTCGCCGTCGCCGCCGGTCAAGACGTCGTCGTCATTGCCACCGATCAAGCGATCATTGTCAGCGCCACCGGAGATCGTGTCGTTTCCATCATTTCCTTGAAGACGATCGTCGCCGCCCTCACCGCTGATGTTGTCATTGCCGCCGTTTCCAGCCAAGCGGTCAACGCCGTCGCCGCCGGTCAAGTTATCGTCGCCAGCGTTTCCTCGACCGATGTCATCGCCCGTACCACCAGTGATGGTGTCGTTGCCTTCTCCACCTTCGAGGATATCGTTTTCGCTACCACCGTCGATCACGTCATCGCCAAGACCGCCGTTGGCACTGTCGTCGCCTGCGTCGCCGGCGATGTTGTCCGCGCCGTCGCCACCGGTCAGCGTGTCGTTGTCGCCGTCACCACTGAGTGCGTCGTCGCCGTCGCCGCCGGAGAGATTGTCGTTTCCATCGCCACCGTCGAGTTGGTCATTGCCAATACCGCCAGTGAGCACGTCGTCGCCGGTGCCGCCGCCAACCGTGTCCGTTCCGTCATCGCCGGATGCGGTGTCGTTGCCGCTACCGCCGTCGATGTTGTCGTTGCCGTCGCCGCCGGTGATGTTGTCATTGTCACCGTCTCCGTTCAACGCGTCATCGCCCGAACCGCCATCGATTGTGTCGTTGCCGTCGCCGCCATTGACCGTGTCGTTGGAAGAGTCACCGGTCAAGTTGTCGGGGCCAGAACCACCATCGATGGAATCGGCATCATCGCCGCCAGCGACCGTATCTGTACCACTGCCGCCGTCGAGGTTATCCGTTCCGGAATCGCCCGTGATGTTGTCGTTGCCGTCACCGCCCGCGACGGTGTCGTTGCCAGAACCGCCCACGATGGCGTCGTTGCCGCCACCACCGGTGACGTTGTCATCACCTGAGCCGGCTGTAATGTTATCGCCGATCGAGCTACCCGTAATGATGTCGCCATCGTTGCCGCCATCGATCGTGACGGTATCCAAGTCCGAGAACGTTGCATCAACGCCCGAAAGATCGATCGTGTCCGCTCCGTCGCTACCGTTAACGACGATCGAGTCCACGTCGCTCGCGTTCACGGGCCCGACATCAACCGCAGCACCGTTGGCGGTCACTGTCAATAATCCGCCGCCATCCGCGCCGATGACAATGTTGTCCGCCGCCACGTCCGAGTCCACGGTCAGGACGTCTGCGACGACGCTGGCGGTGACAGCTAGCAATGCTCGATCTTCCAACGACTCAACCGCGTCGCGAATTCGATTTCCATTCGAACGTCGCTTTGGTGCATCAAGCCGTTCACGAATTGATTGAATCCAAGGGGTCAAATGCATAGTTCCAATGTCCTTCTTAAGCAAGTCAACTCAAAGTTGGAGAATATAGGCAATATAAGAAAATCCGATCCCTACAACTTTCGCAACCGAAAAATCCGGAAAAATCGGAATTCTTTTGAAATCCGCCTCGACAAGTGTGTATGCGATCCAAAGCTGTGCGGCTGAAACCGGTTACACGGAGGCAAAACGCGCGGGTCGCTCCAATTCTGACCGCCTGTCGCACGGATTCATCGAACAAAAACGAACGCCGATTCAGAGACGCTCCCATTCGTGATTCTGAGTGGGTATGCTTTCGAACTGACCCGTTGAACCGCGAATTTGGGAGCCAGCAATGCGATCGTCCTCTTACCGTTCGAGCCGAAGTGATCGGGTTCGGCGGATGATGTCCATCGACGCCCACGAAACTTC
Organism: Planctomycetaceae bacterium; assembly: GCA_002722955.1. Lineage (GTDB taxonomy): Bacteria > Planctomycetota > Planctomycetia > Planctomycetales > Planctomycetaceae. The sequence continues at coordinate 6,548 of PBMZ01000051.1, forward strand.
GCACGAGGACGAAGTCAACACAGCGATTGCTGAACCCGCGGAGGAGCGAGAAGTCGCAACGCCGCAACCTGCGAAGCCAGCCACTTCAAAGCAGGCGAACGGCCATGTGCTGAAAAGCCCCGTTCGGAAACGCGTCAAGAAACCCATTGAGCATGTCGACCCAACCCCGGCTCAGCGCGCGGCCCTGAATCATGTCAACGAAATGATTCAGCAGACGAGTCCGCTGACTTGGGTGTTTACGGGCGAAAGGCTCGTTGATAACAACCACACGGCATTGGCACACCGTACCTACTCCGAGTTAATCTCGGAACACGTCCGAACGGGTTGGCGCCGCTTGCTTGATGTCGTCGTGGATACCAGTGTCGTCGAAGGCCGAGTCGACAATTTGCTGATGTCGCTCGATTGGCGAACTCTGCGGCTGCAGCCAGACATCGTCTCGATATCCGTCGGCCTTGCCGATTCGCTTCAAGGTGAACGCGGTCAACGACGGTTTCGTCGCCGCCTGGAAATGGTCATCGAATCCATTCAGAAGGCTGGTGCCATCGCGCTGTTGAACACTCCGCCGCCACCAGCGAAGCAAGCGAAGATGTATCCGGATTTGCCAGAATACATCGAGATCATTCAGAGCATGGCGGCCGAAATGGGGGCGCCGCTGATTGATCATTGGACTGAATGGAAGTTCTCCATTCTCAAAGCGCAGAAGGCCAAAGCGGACTCGACCGAGAAACGCTGGACCTCGCCGGGTGTCTTTCCCAACGCCAACGGCCACTTGCAGATGGCCCTGCACTTGCTGGGGCACTTTAGCGAGTCGCCAAATCCGTCTTACCTATATGCAAACCGCGCTATCTGACCGCATCGATCAAGAACCAAAAGATCGGTCCGGGAAGAATACCGAAGCCCAAGGAAACCGAAGCGGCGAGCATTGAAGCTGCCAGTGCGGGTTGCCCGCCGGATGTCTCGGGCTGAGCGATGGGCGAATCGAAGGCGATCACGCTGATCAGCCGAAATGATACGGCGGCGGCTAAAACGAAATTTGCCAGAGCTGCCAAGCAGAGCAACACAAACGCCGGATGAGGAGTTGGCAAGATTCCCGGCGTCGAATTCAACTGAACGCTCAAGGCCGCGGTCATGATCGAGAACTTAGACCAGAACCCTGGAAACGGTGGAAACCCCGCCAAGCTTAGCAAAAAGCAAATGGCCAAGATGGCTGCCCATGGTTCAGTCTTCAAGAGTCCGCTTAAGTCGTCGACGAATTGAAGATCAGTGTGGCGCTGTGTGGCGAACGACAGAACACCGATTAACCCAGCCATGGTCAGGCTGTAAACCAAGAGATGAAACATCATTGATTGGTTGCCCGTCAGGCCACTCCACGGCAATAGCAAACGGATCGTATTGTCGTTCGCTCCGATGCCCGCAGCCAGTGCCATCAAGATCAAGCCACCGTGCGCAATGGAAATGTGTAACAGTAAGGGACGCAGCCGAGTTTCTCGAAAGGCAAGCACATTGCCCATAGTCATCGTCGCGAGGGCGATGACGATTCCGATCAATTGAGCGGTCTCGCGGTATCCCACCATGGATTGAGATACCACTTTCCAGAGGACAAGAATCATCGAGCCTTTGACCAACGTGGTCAAGATGCCAATGTTCCAACTGGAATTCGTTTCGGCCAGATCCAAAGTCGAGAGGTGAAACGGTACGAGCGCGATCTTGGCTCCCAGGCCGGTCCAAATCAGCAGCATCGCCAGCACGCCCAAGTTGGAAGCGCTACCGATTGCGAAGTCCGTGTTGCTGGGTGAATAGGTGACACTGAGAATTCGCTGTGCAAGCTGCAGGTCCGTCGAGCCCGCCAAGCCGAAGAACAGAGCTAGCCCGTTCAGCAACAGCGCCGAAGCAAACAGATCATGGAAAACGTATCGTCGAACGGCGTTGCCATCAGCGTTCTGTTCGGACTTCGGGGTCTTTTCGGTCGAGCCCAATTTCAGAAACTGGTAGGCCACAAGGCCCGTTAGTTCAACACCAACAAACAGGCCGAGCAAGTCGCGCGCGACTGCCAAGTACATACATCCGGCGATCAACAGCAACAACAACGAGAACTTGGCACCAGTACGCTCGCTGCCAAGTCCCATGATGGCAAACAACCAGCCGATGCCCAGACACGTCCATTGAACTCCAACAGCTAACTCGGTCGACTCGACAGATTTCGTGATCGGGCCGTAGTTTGAACCTTCCACGTCGGCTTTGTTGGATTGAGCTACGGCGGCGGTTTGTTTGGCTTGCGACGGAAAGTCTACAGCCAACACGCCGGCAGCGGCCAAGATACCGAAGATTGCTAAAACGCCAGTAACTTGTCCCAAACGAAGTTGGCCAGCGATGAAAACAATCGCTGCCGCGATCAGCAAAACAATGTGCGGCAACAATGTGGCGATTGATTCATTCATTTCAGTTCAATTTGCGGCACGGCGCAAGCCGCCCAGTGACATCATCACATTGTCCCACCGTAACCGCGCATCTTCGTTAACCCGTAGCCGTAGGCGAGGAGCATGCCAATAAACCTCGCCTACGGCTACGGGTTAAACGAAGACTCCGGTTTATTCACTGACAATCTTCAATTGGTGCCAGTAAGCAAACTCGTTGGCCCAGTTGTTCGAGTGGTTGTGGACTTCCAGCATAACACGTTGGCCGGCAAGTCCACTTAGGTCGACATTCACATCCAGCCAACCTTCCGTATCTTTCACCGCGGCGGCATTCACCAGGCTTGAATGCAGTTGGTTGCCGTTTGCTTTCACAATCAACTGCCAGTCGGCTTCGTCTTTGTGAGACACGGTCATCTCTAAACGAGTTTTCTTTTCCTTGGGGACGACGATCGCCGAGCGAAGAATGCAGGGGGTGTTTTGTTGTACTGGGTGAGTGACCAACACGTTGTCTCGACCACGGAAATCGTTTTGGATTTCAACGTTGATTCCCGCAACGCGTGCCGAGAAGCCTGGTGCCACTCGTGAAATCAACGTTCCCCATCGCAGAGGATGCAGCGTTCGTGCCAACACATTCGGAGCATCCTCGGGCGGCGTATCGAAGGGCTTAAGCATTTCATCGATGTAGCGAAAATCATCGCTCGTGCGGGCCAAATAGATGTGATCGAACAATGCCTCTCCAGCGAAGTTTCGCAGGCGAATGCCCGTCAACTTAAAGTCACCAAAATCGGTGAAAAGGTCTCGTGTTAAGACGGTCCAATCTTTGGGAGCCGTGCTGCTAAGACGAACTTGCTTTTTGTATTCCGTTGGTGCACTACCCGCGTCATAGCGAAACCCGTTGTTGTTGCCGCGCACATCGTAAGCACGACCGTTGCGTCTACGGATCTCGTCAACGTGTTGATTGCGGTCGATGGGTACATCGACAGGATTCTCATCCTCGGCGCCCCAACTCCCGTCGTGTCCCAACTCAAAACCAATCGTGTCGCCTTCGACTTTCTTCCAGGCAAAACGGATGTAGCGGAATTGTCCGTTCGTCGGTGTGTTTCGTATCACGACTGGCTCCGATAGGCGTTCTCGCGTCACCATGGGTGTTAATACTTTTATTGCGGAATCGCCTGTGTGAGGCGAGTCTTCGTCGACCGAGGCCGAGTTATCTTCGTGTTTCAAACTGTTCACGAATCGTTCTTCATCTTCAAAGACTCGCTTCAAGCCTGGCGGCTCAGCAGTCACGGCGATGGCTTGCCAATCGACCCATGATTTTGGGTCTGTGGGAATTTGAGTGATCTCGACAACGGCCGACTTACCTCGAAACTGATGAACGGGAATCGTCACTGGTTGAGGTTCCTGGTTGGCGACACGCAACGCGATCTCGAACTCTGCCAACGCTTTGCCATCGACAGAAACAATACAGTGCGACGGTGTGAAGTCACCAATCGGTCGGCTGGCAAGCACCGAGAGCCACGAGTCGTTGCGATCAAAGTCGATTTCGCTTCGAAACGTGATGAACTTGTCTTTTGGCAAGATCCAACTCTTGTAACGTGGGTCTGTCGAGTAAGTCGTATCCCAATAATTCATACGACTAAACTGGCCTTCGATTTCCCAGTTGTCGCCAAGCGCCAGATTTGTTGCCCATTGGTTGGCGACTTCGACTTTGAATTTTCCGTGATCGAGATGGAACTCTGGTTCGAGCCAATTCACGGAGTCGCGGATATCAAACGGGTCGGCTCCTTGCGGCCGACCTTCGATAACGGGATCCGCCGTCAGCGTCAGGAACTGCTGTGTCTGGTCAGGCCCCACCACAGAGACATGCCCGGAATCTCGAAAGTTGGCCGTACCGATCATCACATCGGTTTGATAAATGGGCGCATCCGGTTTGGACGAAATCGTGACGATGCCTTTGGCACAACCGCCCTTGCCCACAGATTGTTCCAGTCCAATTCGAGATCGAAAAGTGTTTGCTGCTGCCGAAATCGGAAACTGCATTTCGCACATGGCGTGAACGCCGAAGCCCCAACCGTATTGCCGATTTGCGGTTTCAAGGATTTCACCGGTGACGCTTCGATTCATCTGCCAGCGCCATCCAGAACCGAAGGTCGACTCTTGCTTCACATTGGTTGGGGCGATCAGAGTGAGCGGGACATGGAAAGTCGTAAAATACCTCCACATCCAAACATGCGTGACGTGCACGCAAATGGGATCCAAACTCCACGCCGGCTGAACAGTTTGTAGCCAGCTCTCAGGTTTTCGTTTGTCACCGCTAAAGTGTGCTTGAAATCGCTGCATGGAAGTTGTCGCACGCAAGCCGTCAACGGTTTCAATCTGCAACAAGTGCGAATCGGTCTCCGGCGTCAACACGGCAACTTGCTCGTAATAACTCTGCCAAGCATCGCGTGCGGGAAAGTGAATTTCGGCGATGGTTGCAAAAGGAAACTGTTGAATGCCGTTTTCCAACAGCAACGCAACACCTTCTTTCCGCCAACGCAGCGAGCGGAACTTGAATTGACGACCATCCTTAAGCAGTACTGTCGACGATGGGATCGAGGCACCGCCACGACTCTCCCAAACAACACGTTTAAGCCAACGCGTTCCAACTCGAAGTGGAACGTCCCATTGCCGACCCGGGAATGTTAAGTCGATGCTCGGTTCCACCAACAGGTGAGATTCTCGCCAATGAAACGGGTCCTCACTGCCACTTCGATGACCGATGATCTTGCCAGGCAGACGATCGCCACCAACGAACTCGACATACGCCTTCGGTGTTTGCGGTAATTCTTTCTCGCGATCCATCAACCAACGAATTGGATTGGCTTTGTTGAAGATTTGCGTCTTGTCTAAGACTGGTGGTGTCTTGTCGTCGTACCAGTTTTGAAGCGTCTTGCCATCGACGATGGTGCCGTTGAAGAGCATTGCCTGAAATCGCAACTGCTCGGCTGAGACCAGAGTACTCGAAGGCAATATTGCCAACGTCAACAGAACCAACAACGGCTTCGTGAATCGGCCACTTTGGATCATAGTGTTCTTCCGAAGGACGTGATGTTTGTGATTCAACGTGGGTTAAGATCAGCATGAATAGTAACCCGAAGCGTGAGCAAGGGATTGGTCATTCGATCTGCAAAAAACACGCTGGTTCGTTAGTGCGTGTGACCAATCCCTCGCTTACGCTTCGGGTTACGATTTGAATTTCATAGCTCAAGTCCATCCAACCAACACCATCAATCGACGCTGGAATCATCGATTTCGAAACCAGCTTCGCGCCAGCCTCGGATGCCTCCGTCCATCGAGATGACTTGGCGATAACCCATTTGGGTCAAGTTGTCTGCAGCCAACGCCGATCGATATCCGCCGCCACAATAAAGAATCAAGACCGTGTCGAGGTCCGGGTATAGCTGTTCGACGTCGCGTTCAATGATTCCCTTGCCCAAGTGGACCGAATTCGGGATCCGACCGCGTGCCCATTCACTTTCCTCGCGAACATCGATCAGGTGAAAGGTCTCCGCAGCATCAAACTTTGTTTTGACGTCTTGGACCGTACACTCTGTGATGCGACTGCGTGCATCGTCGACGATCTTCAAGAAACCTTGGTTGTGTTTGGCCATGATCTTTGATGCCTTGTCCAATTTGTAATTTGTGACAAGTTGAACCCGTACGGGCAACTACTGCATCGTAAGAACTTCGATGGCGAGATGCACGCAATCGGCGCAGATTCGCGGTGCGTCCATAGTAGCCATCACTCTCCGAGTGATGAGCATTTGAGTGTTCGTGTTGAATAGTGAGCGACAGTGATTTTGTGCAACGCGGCTTGTCGACGCGATCTCTATTGGACTGACGGTGCGAGATCAGCAGGCTCATCACTCGGAGAGTGATGGCTACTTTGTCAGACCGCACCCGTTGCCAGCACGAGTCCGATGCGGCAAGCGTTCAAGAAGTTGGGCACATGCAAGACTTCGTTGACCGTATGAACGGCATCTTGACCACATCCGAGAGTCACCGTTGGAAAACCGTGTGCCGTGAGCCAGTTTGCGTCAAGGCCGCCGTTGCTGATCCTGGTTGCAGGTTCTAATCCCACCGCGGCAACAGCGTCGAGAGCCACCTTCAAGCATGGCTCGGACTTTTTCATTCGAAACGATTCATACTTCAGTTGCGCGCCAAATTCGATGCTGCCCTTTCTTCCGTCGACAGCACTGATTTTCTTGGCCGCGCGTTCAAAGGCTTTTCGGAATTCGTTGATGATGCGTTGCCGAAACTTGGGATCGTGGCTGCGAGCTTCGGCTTGAATTGTCAATTCCGGCATCACGACATTAGTAGCGTCACCGCCTTGAACAACACCAATGTTGCTTGTTCCCGTGTTCTTGCCTTTGACGATGAGACCGTGCCATCCATTTTCCACCAAATCGCTAATCGCCACGCTGGCGATGGCCGCGGCGTTGACACCGTGTTCGGGCAGCCCGCCTGCGTGGCTGGCGATTCCGTTGATCTTGATATCGATGTTGTAATCGCCTGTGGCCCCCACAACGGCATGATCGGGAGGCCCGCCGTCCCAATTAAAACAAAGCTTCGGATTGCCAAGCTTGCTGACGGTGATGTTCGCAGCCCCTTTTAAGCCCACCTCTTCCTGAACTGGCCAAACCAGTGTCAGCGGCGGATGCGGAAGATCGTGCTTGAGGATCATCAAGATCGAGTTCAAGACGACCGCCGCACCGGCTCGGTCGTCGCCACCCAAGGCGGTCGTTGGGTCGGCGGACTTAATATAGTCACCGTCGCGAACCGGCTTGCATCCAACGCACAACGGGACGGTGTCGATATGTCCCATCAGCAATCGTCGAGGTCCTCGAACGTTGCCCGGCAACTTCACGATTAGGTTGCCGCATTGACCGCCGATGGAACTTTTCCGGTTCGCTTGATCGAACGAGATGTGCTTGTCCGAGGCTCCCGCGTTCAACAATTGTTCTCGGATGAACGCAGCGATGGCCGCCTCCTCACCACTCTTTCCAGGAATGGCGATCATCCGAGTTACGAGTTCAACAGCGGCCTTTTCGTTGAGTTTTGGTAGGTCGGTAGTTGTTGCTGACACGTTGCTAGTCCTTGTGGAGAGTCTGGTTGGTGCGTCTGTGTGTTACTTCGCGCGAATAACTTTGCAATCGGGCAAGATCGATCGCAAACGAGTCACTGCGGCGTCGCTGACGCGGGGAGTTGTCAGGCTCAACAGTTTGATATTGGTCAGCTTCTCCAGATGCAAGACACCCGCGTCGGTTATTTGCGAACTGCTTAAGCCAACACGTTCCAGCTTGTCGAGGGCTGTCAAGTGTTCGATTCCCTTGTCCGTGATCTGCAAGCCGCCGATGACGAGCTTTTTGAGTTTGGACAACTTGGCGATCTCAGCGATTCCGTCGTCTGTAATGCGCAAGCTACCACCAATACTGAGTCCTTCGAGCTGTTGTAGCTGGCCGACATTGGCCATGCCCTCGTCGTTGATCGACGTTTTGTACAAGTGCAAGTCGCGCAGCTTGGACAATCCCGTTAGCTTCGACAAACCGCTGCCGTTGATTCTTGTGTAGTCCAGCACCAATTCGTTGAGATTCGAAAACGCCGCCAAGTGTTGGATTCCCTCGTCGGTGATGGGGGCTTCGCTTAAGCGTATCGATTTGACAGCCTCGAGCCCGTTGATCTTGCCCAATTGTTGAAGGCCGAGGTCGTTTAAATCGCTGCCATCAAAGTTGATACCGACGACTCGATCTTCATCGTCGGCTTTGACTTGCCGAGCTCCCAGTGCGTAACAAAGCTTCGCTGTTGGCGATGCCGACGCGGGTCCCACGACTCGGCTTTTCTTTTTGTTTGAGTTCGAGGGTGGCGTTGGTGTGTTGGGTTGCTTGTTCGGATCGTCTCTTGGCTTAGACTGTTTTTCGTTGTCTTCATTCGTGACCTGAACTTCAACTTCGTCTGGAGTTGTGTCTTCGTCGCTGGAGTTACACGCAATGCCGCTTGTCAGCACAACGGCCAGCGCGGCAGTGAGGAAGACGTCGATCATCGAACGAATACATCTCATAAACGCGCACTTCCAGCAAACAAGCCGCCAACATCGGTGGAGTTCGATGTTGAGCTGCCTTACAATAACAAGTGACCATCTTGGTCTGCGCTCTTCGTTTAACCCGTAGCCGCAGGCGAGGAGTACGATCATCCTCGCCTGCGGCTACGGGTTAAACGACGTAAGCGGACAGCGGGTTACGATAGCAACCGCAGCTATAAAGCTGTAGAGCATTCCCAGGCCGAGCCAACGTGAGATGATTCGAAAACCCAAGACTTGCTGGATCATGACGGCCGCCATGCTGATGTTTGGCGGCTTCGTGTCTGCCGAGGAATCCGAGCAACCCGCTGAGGAAGCGAGTTACTCGGAAGAAGAACGCTCGTTTTGGTCATTGCAACCGCGATCTCAGCTCGCGATTCCTCGCTTCGATGACGAGACCTCGCAGCGCTGGATTCAAAATCCGATCGACGCGTTTATCTTGCAAGGTCTTCAGAACGCAAAGCTTGCCCCTGCAGGGCAAGCTTCGAAGGCAGTCCTTTATCGACGAGCCCACTTTGACTTACTGGGGCTTCCGCCAACGCCGGAATCTTTGCAGCGTTTTCTTCAGGATAATTCGCCGACGGCTTGGTCCGTGGCCATTGAACGCATGCTGGCCGATCCACGCTCAGGTGAGCATTGGGCACAGCATTGGTTGGATGTTGTTCGTTATTCCGAAACCGAAGGCTTTGAGTACGATCGGCATCGGCCCGGAGCTTGGAGGTATCGTGATTACGTCATCCGGTCATTCAACGAAGACAAACCTTACGATCAATTCCTAATCGAACAATTGGCCGGCGACGAACTGGCCGAGCCACCACAGATCACAACGGCCGACGCGGCGCAACTGGAATCCAGTGGGAAATTGGATCCGTGGATCGCTGTCGGCTTTCATCGCTTGGGGCCTGTCCGACGCAATGCGGGGAATCCGGAAGTCGCCTTTAGTCGCAACGAGATCCTGACGGAGATGACAGACATCATCGGTTCCGCCATTCTTGGTATGACGGTCGGATGTGCTCGCTGCCACGACCATATGTACGATCCGATTCGGCAGACAGACTATTATCAATTGCAAGCGTTCTTGGCAGAGACTCACGAGCACTCGGTTCCACTTCTGAACCAAACTGAGGCTGATCAACATCAAGCTCTTATCGATGACATCGACGCGAAGATCAAGCCGCTCAAAAAGGAGTTAGCCAACGCCAGCGGAAAGCGCAAGGAAGAGCTGCTCAAGCAAATCAAAGCATTGCAAGGACAGATTCCGCCGCCAATCCCGTCGATCTTCACCGTTAAGAACGACGCATCGCAACGCACGGCCATCCATCTCCTCAAGCGAGGCGACGAAACAAAGCCGTTGCAACCGCTGACCGCCGCGGTGCTTGGTGTACTTCGTCAAAACAAGAAGCCGGCGTCATCCCAGTCCCAGTTCAAGGGGCCGAGGCATCAATTGGCTCTGTGGATCACTGACCCGCAACATCCACTAACCGCCCGTGTTATGGCGAACCGCGTCTGGCATTACCATTTCGGTCAAGGTTTGGTCGACACGCCGAACGATTTCGGTATGAATGGCAGTCAGCCGTCTCATCCCGAGTTGCTTGACTTCTTGGCCAATGAATTGGTGGCCAGCGGTTGGAGCGTTAAGGCCCTACACCGCTTGATCATGACAAGCTCGACCTATCAACAAAGGTCGCACGTCGGCAATCCCGCCGCGATGTCGGTTGATCCCAATAATCACTTGCTGTGGAAGTTCAATCGCCGCCGCTTGTCGGCCGAGACGATTCGCGATGCGATGTTGTCGATTTCTGGGTCGATGAATCAATCTCAATTCGGCCAGAGCATCATGGTGCCTGTTGACGAGGATTTGGTGAATCTGCTGTACAAGCCGGATCAATGGGAAGTTGCCTCGCACCCGAATCAGTACCAACGTCGCAGCATCTATTTGATCGCCAAGCGGAACTTGCGGCTACCTTTCCTTGAGGTCTTCGATCAACCCGATTTGCAAACGTCGTGCGGTGCCCGAGTCTCCAGCACGCATGCACCACAAGCTTTGGAAATGCTCAACGGTAAGTTGGCTAACGAGCTGGCGGAAAAGTTCGCCGACAGGTTGCGAGAAGACGCCGGCAGCGATCCTGATCGACAGGTTCATCGGGCATTGGAGTTGGCGATCGGTCGAGCTCCCACAGATCACGAGGCCAAGTTGTCGCGCCAATTTCTTTCGCGCAATTCGCTGCGGGAATTCGCGCTCGTGGTGTTGAACCTCAACCCTTTTCTCTACATCGATTGACCACGGCGACATTGGTACGGCCATATGAAGAAGCTTCTTGTTGTCTTGTTTTTTCTTGGCTTGGCCAACGCTGTGCAAGCGGCTGAGCCCATTCGCAAGGATCTCGTTTACGCGCCGAGTCCCGTTGACAATCCGCTCAGAGGCTTCGTGCCTTTTCAAGGAAACTACGGCAATCGATTTCCTCACAGCATGGAGTATCTCGCGCTACCGCTGAATCGTTTGATGGTTGGTCCACAGAGTTTCTTGTTCGAGGAAAATCTGGATTCGGCACTAGATGAAATCGCGAGCCGTGGTCATCAAGCTGTGTTGCGCTTGTATCTGGACTACCCAAAGAAGCAAACCGGTGTTCCCAAGTACTTGATCGACGCTGGCTTGAAGATGACGCGCTACGCGGCGCACGGCGGCGGTCTTAGTCCCGACTACGAAGACGAGCGGCTCTACGAAGCACTGGAAACATTTGTGACCGCATTCGGCAAGCGCTACGACGGCGACGCTCGAATCGGATTTATCACCATCGGGCTAATTGGCTTTTGGGGCGAGTGGCACACGTATCCGCACGTTGATTGGTTTCCCAGTACGAAGAACCAAAACCGCGTGTTGCACGCCTACGCCAAGACGTTTCGTAAGACCAAGCTTTTGATGAGGCAACCGATGGCTGATGGCCCGAAATTACCTATTGGCTACCATGACGACTCGTTCGCTTTCAGCACACTGCCCACAAAGGGCTGGCATTTCTTGTCAGTCATGAAACGACAAAACACGCTAGATGCTTGGAAGACGAAATCTATTGGTGGCGAACTGAGACCTGAACTGCAAGCTGACATTTGGAAGCCAACATCAGCCGACGTTCAGAAGCGGTACGATCAATGTGTGGAATTGACACACTGTAGCTGGCTGATTAACCAACACGTCTTCAGCTATCGTCGAGAGGGCAAAGAGCGAGACCTCGCCCTTCAGGCGGCTCGAGAATTGGGGTACGAGTTACATGTTTCACGTTTCGAGCTGACGCCATCGTCATCCGGTCGACGCTTAACCGGAGACGTCTATGTCGAAAATCGCGGAGTCGCACCCTTTCCCTATGATTGGCCTGTTGAGTTGCGTCTGCAAAGCCAAGGAAAGACCTTGGCCGACTGGACGACGGATTGGAAGCTGAGCGAATTACTTCCTGGTAAAGCGACGAAGCCGACGTGGCGTTTCGAAGCCACGTTGAAGAACGGATTGCCGGCTCGCTTTCAAATCGAACTGCGCGTAAAAGGTCCACTTAACAACGCCCCGCCTCTGTGTTTCGCAAACAAAGAACAACAGGCCGATGGATGGTTGCGTTTGGCGTCGGGGTCATGAATCTCGGCGATGATCGCTGATGTCATCGCGAAGCTTGCTCACCGCTCGACTTACGAGTTCTCTCGGTGTAAGGTATACGTTGATTGCCTTTTACCGACGTATGGAGATGCGTACGTGGCTTATCTCTTCGACACCCCTCAACAAAAGCGCGAGATGCTCGACGAAATCGGAATCGATTCCGTCGACGCGCTGTTTGAACAAATTCCCGAAGCGATGCGATTGCAGCGTCCTCTGGACTTGCCGCCAGCGTTGACCGAGCCCGAGTTAGAACGCTGGATGCGTCAAAAAGCGGCAGCTGGCGACGCGGGCATCTGCTTTCAAGGTGGCGGTGTCTACGATCATTTCATCCCCGCGGCCGTTGACGAGATTGCCTCACGCGGCGAATTCTACACCGCTTATACGCCCTATCAAGCTGAGGCCAGCCAAGGCAGCTTGCAAGCATTCTTTGAGTATCAAACGCTTGTTTGTCAGTTGACGGGAATGGACGTTTCGAACGCCAGTATATACGAAGGTGGCACAAGCCTAAGCGAAGCGGCTTTGATGGCCATGCGGATCACGAAACGGCATGGCAAGGTTGTCGTACTCGGATCGGTTCATCCCGAATATCGGCAAGTCCTAAGGACCTATGTCAGCCATCTTAACTGTGAAGTCATCGTCATCCCGACGCCCGATGGTACGGCGGACACGGGGGTCGTTGAATCGGCCTTGGATGATCAGACCGCATGTTTGATTCTTCAACATCCGAATTTCTTCGGTTGTCTTGAACAGGCGGAAGAATTGTGCCAATTGGCCAACAACGTTGGGGCCTTGTCAGTCGTCTCTTTCGATCCCATAAGCTGTGGAATCTTGAAGCGGCCAGGACAGATCGGTGCCGACATTGCGGTCGCCGAAGGACAGGCTTTAGGCACGCCCATGCAGTTCGGCGGACCGTTCTTGGGAATGATTGCTTGTCGTGACAAATACATGCGACAGTTGCCAGGTCGTTTGATTGGTCAAGCGGAAGATCGAAACGGAGAACGCTGTTTCGTGTTGGCCATCCAAGCGCGAGAACAACATATTCGTCGAGAAAAAGCCAAAAGCAACATTTGTACAAACCAAGGCTTGATCGCGTTGCGAGCCACAGTTTACCTATCTCTGCTGGGCAAGGAAGGGATTCGAGAGGCCGCTGAGCTCTGCTGCCGCAAGGCGAACTATGCAGCCGCCGAATTGGCCAAGGTCGATGGCATCGATGTGATCTTTGACCGCCCGGTTTTCAAAGAGTTTGTAATTCGCAGCCAAGATGGCTCGGAAGCGATCATCCAACGGGCAAAGGCAGCGGGTTTCGACATCGGGCCCTCGCTGGAAACGCTGGCTGGTGTTGATGGAGTCCTCGTTGCGGTGACCGAACAGCGAACTCGCGAAGAAATTGATGCGCTCGTCGCGGCGCTTGCAAATTAGCATCTGGAGTGTTGAATGCGCAATACTGTCGCAACACGGCTGTTGTTTGAATTGTCGCTCCCCGGTCGGCGTGGTGCAGAGTTTCCCACTTCGGATGTCCCCGATGTCGGTTGGGATCAATTGTTGCCGGCCGAGCAACTTGCCGATTCAGCGCCGCCGTTGCCCGAGCTAACCGAACCCGACGTAATCCGTCACTTCGTGAATCTCTCGACGCTGAACATGTCCGTGGATACACATTTTTATCCGCTGGGCAGTTGCACGATGAAGTACAACCCGAAGCGCCACGAGCGGTTGGCGTCTTTGCCCGGGTTGGTTGACGTTCATCCCTACCGTGCTGACCAAGACAATCAAGGTATGCTGGCGATCTTGCATGAAATGCAAGAGATGCTGGCCGAGATTGCCGGGTTGCCTGCCGTATCGTTGCCGCCAGCGGCTGGGGCTCAGGGCGAATTGACAGCGTTACTGGTTGCCTCGGCGTACTTCAAAGAGCGTGGCGAAAATCGCACGAAAGTGATCTTTCCGAAGAGCGCTCACGGAACGAATCCAGCCAGCGCGGCGATTGCTGGTTTTGATTGCATTCAACTGGAAGATACCAACGACGGTTTGGTCAACCTTGAAGAGCTGCAGCAGCATCTGGACGAATCAACGGCTGTCTTCATGATCACGAATCCCAACACATTGGGGTTGTTCGAACCGGACATCCAACGGATATCGGACATGCTGCATGAAGTCGGTGGTTTGGTTTACATCGACGGCGCCAACATGAACGCCATCCTAGGAATCACGCGGCCCGGTGATTTCGGCGGCGACATGATGCACTACAACGTGCATAAGACATTCACAGGGCCTCATGGTGCGGGTGGACCTGGATCCGGGCCGATTGCCGTGCGAGACTTTTTGGCGGATTACTTGCCTGGTCCCATCGTCGCGAAGTCCGAAGACGAGTACTCGCTGCTGACACCCGAAAAGTCGATCGGCCGCGTCCGCAGTTTCTTCGGCAACGTGGGAATCCTCTTGCGTGGCTATTGCTACATCCGCACGCTCGGTGCCGACGGATTGAAGGCCGTGTCCGAGAACGCGGTGCTCAACGCGAATTACTTGATGTCACAAATCAGCAAGCTCATGGGTGTGCCGCACGGCAAACACTGCATGCACGAGTTCGTTGCTTCCGCAAAGCAGATTAAAGAGAACCAGAAGATTTCGGCGATGGATATCGCGAAACGTTTGTTGGACTACGGTTTTCACGCCCCCACTGTCTACTTCCCCTTGGTGGTTGACGAGGCCATGATGATCGAGCCAACCGAGACCGAATCGAAGGCGACATTGGATGCGTTCGTTGATGCGATCCTCGCGATCATCAACGACGAGAAACCCGATGCATTGGAGAACGCTCCAATAACAACGCCTATCAGCCGGCCGAATGAAACTCAGGCCAATCGAAAGCCCGTACTCCGTGAGTCCATCGAAGACGCCAAGTCATGAACGCCGCCCATGTCGTTGTTGAGCCGACGCCACGCAGTGGTGCTTGGAACATGGCCATCGACGAGGCGTTGTTGACGGCCGCCGTTGAGAATTCGACAACGACGCTGCGATTTTATCGATGGGAAGAGGCAACCGTTTCGCTTGGCTATTTTCAAAAGACCGAGTCAGCGTCTCTCGATCCGTTGTTGGCGGAACTGCCGCTTGTCCGCCGTCTTTCGGGCGGTGGTGCGATCTTGCACGAACACGAATGGACGTACTCGCTCAGCGTGCCATCGGATCACTCTCTTTCTAAGCAAGCGATCCAGCTCTATTCGCGAGTGCATGATTGCATCATCGCCGCATTGGGAAACGCTGACATCAGCGCGGCGATGCGCGGAGACGTCGATCTTACAAAGGCGACGAATCCCGCGTCCGAGCCGTTTCTATGTTTCGGACGCGGCGATGAACGTGACATCATTGTCGCTGGCCACAAAGTGCTTGGCAGCGCACAACGTCGTCGACGCGGCGCGATCTTACAACATGGAAGTCTACTGCTGCGGCGCTCGAAGTATGCTCTACAGTTTCCGGGCCTCGAAGACTTGGTCGAGGCGCCGTTTTCCGTCGATGAATTGATGCAAGATGTGGTCGGCCAATTGGCCCAAATGATGGGAACTGATGTGATCGGATCGGACTTTGGTGCTGATGTCGAGACTGCGGCTGGCACACTTGTCAGCCAGCGATATCAACAGACGGATTGGCGCGTCAGTCCCGGCAATTGATACGGATATTTGACCGGTTGCGGAACAATTAGCACTTGGTCACAACGAAAATGAAAAACCCGCGGCATGCCAGATATGTTCGCTTGCAAATCGAGACTTCTTGCGAGATACTCTTGCATCGCTGGCAAAGCCAACCAGCAGTCACTCGCCGGAGTGGCGGAATCGGCAGACGCGCTGGATTCAAAATCCAGTGAGGGTAAACCTCGTGTGGGTTCGAGTCCCACCTCCGGTATTCACCTAATGAAAACGGCTTCGCAATCTTCGATTGTGGAGCCGTTTTTCGTGGGTTTAGATGCCCGGTTTCTCGAAGAAGCCGGGCATCTTTTACTTGTATTCTCACATCTATAGCATTCCGTAAGTTGATGCCGAACTCTTGTTCGCCTTGTTCAGACGATTGTGGCAATATAGCCCCTCTAAGATGAACTCGGCGATGCTTGCCTCCAATTGAGACTCCGTATCGCCGGTTGCCAAATCCGGTTCCAGGTTTTTGGCGACGTTGCGAATCTGATTGCGAAACTCCCTCACCGAATCAACTTGTTCGAGGACTTCGGATGCCGACTGCTTGTCGTTGACATCCAATGTGTTACCCAGCTCGAAATGCTCGACCACATTGCGGAACTGTTTGGCGCGGAAGCTCTGATCGAACACATTCTTGACGGCTTCTTCGACGAGCCTTCCAAACAGTCGATCTTCTTCTCCTGGCTCCTCGGTCATGTTCAGTTCCATCTTGCCACGAGCACTGGCGGAAAGATTCGCCAAATCATTGATTCGAGCAACCGTTGCAGTCTCGCCACAGAGGATTGACCGGCGTTCCGCATTCGAAACCAGGTTTTCCATGTTGGCAATCGACATCCGAACGCTGACTCCGGAAGCTTGGTTGACGTGCGGGCTAGTGCGAGCCAAACGCGAAGTTTCCTCGACGATCTCTTTGATGAAATTGGGGACATGAACGTCGACCTCGGATTCACGTTCGAGCCACGCGTTCTCATCCGTGATCCGAACACCGATGTCGCGACTGACTGGATAGTGAGTGCGAATCACCGAGCCGATACGGTCTTTCAATGGAGTAACAATGCGACCGCGATTCGTATAGTCTTCTGGGTTCGCGCTAAATACCAAACAAAGATCCAATGGCAGCCGAACCGTGAATCCACGGATCTGGATGTCGCGTTCTTCGAGGACATTGAAGAGGCCCACTTGGATCTTCGGGCTAAGATCCGGCAGCTCATTCATGCAAAACAGTCCACGATGACTTCGCGGGATCAGACCAAAGTGCATGACATCTTCGCTGGCAAGATGCTGTCCGGAAGCATGCTTCACCAAGTCGACCTCGCCAATCAAATCCGCAATGGTCACGTCCGGCGTTGCCAGCTTCTCGTGATACCGCGCCGCTCGTGGAATCCACTCGATGGGACAATCGTCGCCCTGCTCTTCAATCAGGTCGCGAGCGTATTTCGAGAGTGGAGCGAGCGGATCGTCTTGCACTTCTGAGCCCGCAACCGCAGGAATGTGCTCATCGAGTAACTCGACCAGTAGCCGAAGCATCTTTGTCTTGCCCTGCCCTCGCAACCCAAGAAAGAGCATGTCGTGGCGGGACAAGATCGCGTTTTGAATCTGTGGGATGACTGTTTCGTCGTATCCCAAAATGCCTGGGAACAAGGGATCGCCGGTCTTCAGTTTTGCCAGCAGGTTGCGCCGCATTTCGGTTTTGGCGTCGACAGGCTGGTATCCCGAACTCTTCAGGTCGCCAAGCGTTGCAGGTAGGTTGCTCATGAGAATCCATCGTTGGCCGGAAACAGGATTGAAGCCGTCTATCATTGACACATTTGCTGCTGCGCGTCAACGGGCTCAATTTGCTTGAGTTATGTTTCCTCTGAATGGTTGTAAACTGTTCATTTGAAATAATTTGTGGCGTTTTGCTTGCCGTCGGCTCGAATTGAGGCTTTGCCGCCGCTCCTAGGACAACCTATTATCGACGTCTCCGGGCTATGGTGTTTGTCGTCAAGGGCCGTGACATCGGCAACACCTCGATTATTCATACACAAGAACCAAACCAGCATGCGGACGCAACCGCAGCCGAGCGAGCCATTTCGGGACGATGGTGGTGCTACTTCGAGTGGTCTTGCCAACGTTTCAGCCGACAATGAGACCGCGAAAACTCCCACGGGCGTTCCCGCTGCACCAAATCACGTTGGGGGTGATGCTCATTTGGGTGACACGATTGATGTGCCGATTGGTTCGTCACCCGCCGCAGACAATCCGCCGACCGGAGAAACTCAAGCTTTGCGGCACTCTCAGAATTCCAAGACCGAGTTGATTCCTTGTGAATTAGGAAATTTCGCCTGCTGCGACGCTTGGGAAGTGGTGGAATGGCCGACGTGTACCTGGCGGAGCAGACGTCACTGAAACGCAAGGTTGCGATCAAGGTCATGCGCGCGGACCGGATGAGCGATTCCACCTATTTCCAGCGTTTTCAACAGGAAGCGACCGCTACCGCCGCTCTGAACCACGAAAACCTGGTCCAGATCTAGTCTGTCGGCGAAAGCCAAGGCATCCACTACATCGCCCAAGAATACGTCGATGGAATGAACTTGCGGCAGCATATGAGTCGGCAGGGCCTGCCGGATGCACTCGAAGCCATCGGACTTCTGCGCCAAATCTCCGCAGCACTTGGAGCCGTAGGAGATGCAGGCATCATCCATCGCGACATCAAACCCGAGAATATATTGGTGACTCGAAAGGGTGTCATCAAAGTCACCGACTTTGGATTGGCTCGCTGGTCTGAGGGCGAGCATGTCATTCTGACGCAAGGTGGGTTCACGATGGGGACTCCACTCTACATGAGCCCCGAACAAGTCAATGGATTGCCGCTCGACCAGCGCACGGACATCTATTCGTTTGGTATCACCGCATACCATTTGTTGGCGGGGCGACCCCCGTTTCAAGGGAATACGGGCGCCCGAGTCGTGTCTCAGCGTGCCCATAAAGAACTGCTCGCATTGGACTACGGCGTCCCGATCTACCGGTGAGACTGTGTCACGCCGTCCATCGAATGATGGCGAAGGACCCAGAAGACCGATTTCAGTCAGCTGCCGAAATCGAGACAGAGCTTGCTGCAATCGAGGGTATCGAAGAGCGTCAAGGGACGGTCGAGGTTGAAAATCCAGACAAACCCACCTGCGCGTCGATTCCAAGTGGTTAACTTTGCGGTTGGCTGCTTGGTCGTTGCCCTTTTAGGTGCAGGCGCTGGTTGGATTACTGGTCCTGAAAAATCGACCGGAACACAGAATCCAAAAGGCGATGAAGCCATGACTCTCCAGCAAAAGTACTTGCTGGCAACCGTACGCGACGACGAAGAGTCGTGGCTGCAAGTCATCGACCACTCCAGCGAAAATCGCGGTTACGAGTATTGGCAAGCGAAGCAGTCACTTGGCTTTTGGTATCTGAATCAGAGCCGATTTATCGAGTGTCGGGCGATCTTCAAAGAGTTCGCACAGTTTGAGTCGTCCAACCCACAACGTGCCGTGATTGGGCATGCGGGTCTTGCTAGTTTGGCTCACCGCTCGGGTCGTTACGGTCAATCTCAGAAGATAATTGACGAGCAAGTCGCTCCATTACGGCACCTTTTGACTCCGCAAATGCAGAAACGGCTGGATCTTGTAAAGCGGGTCAATCTTGAGTTCTTACAAACACTCGATTGACCCTTACAAATTTTTACGGCTAAAATGAAGCCATTCCGAAGGTGTGCGGGTTCGCAACTAAACGTCACATGCTGGTAATAGGTTGGGTTCGTGGTTTGTTGCAAACGTATGCGGTGTTTTCACCGTTCGTTGATCCGGCGTTTGTGACCTATACCAACATTGATGGGCAACGATGAAAGGATTCTCTGTAGACATCATCCGAGTCTAAATTGAAACGCTATCGAGTGAAGATTTTCGGAATCTTCGTTCACGCGGGTTGGGGGACCCGTGAGTTACTTGTGCGAAAGGCAATTGCGTGGCCGTTTTGGAATGCCTAACTGGCGGCAGTGACACCACTTATCGAGAGATTACTGGCGAGCGAGTGGTCTTCGGTCGTCATCCAAGTTGCGAAGTCGTCATTGATAAAGCTGCCGTGAGCAGATATCACGCGCGCATTCTGCAAAGTCATGGACGATTTTATATCGAGGATTTGCGAAGCCGAAACGGCACGCAAGTCAATCAGTCAGACATCGAAGGCCGTCAGCTTTTAGACGACGGCGATGAAATTCGCGTCTGCGATTTCAGCTTTCGGTTTCACGAATCGATGCCTTCAGGGAAGACCCGCGATTCGACAATCGATCGGAAAGCAGATCAGTCTTGGGCTACCAACATCGGCCGCGAGACAAGACCCGTTGTCGTGGAAGACCCCGACGACAGCACCAGCGAGCGATCCTCGATCATTTCGACCTTAGAGGCAGGCACCTCGTCGAACCTACGACTTTCGGTTAAGCCCGAAGCTAAGTTGCGTTCGATTCTTGAGGTCAGCCGCAGTCTGGGACGAGTCCTTGGGTTCGACGAAGTGTTGTCGACGATTTTGGATGGACTGTTCAAGATCTTCTCTCAAGCGGAGGAGGGTTTCATTCTTCTAAAGGAAGACGACACTGGTGAGCTGAGCGTTCATGCTAGCAAGAGCGTTCGCGAAACCACCGATGAATTAGTGCCTGTTTGCAAGACGATCGTCAATCGAGTCGTCGAGACTGCCGAATCGATTCTGAGTGCGAACGCGTCAGAAGATCCAAGATTTCAAGCCAGCGATAGCTTGGCAAATTATAAGATTCAAAGTGTGATTTGCGCCCCATTGATCGGTAAGGCCGAGAACATGATGGGCGTCATTCAAATCTCTACGGCAGATTTGAAGATGCAATTCACACAAGACGACCTGGACCTATTGGCCAGTGTTGCATCGCAGGCCAGCTTGGCCATCGAGAACTCGACGCTGCACATGGCTGTCATGAAGCAGCGAGACCTTGAACGCGATCTGGATTTCGCGACTCAAGTACAACTGGGCTTTTTGCCAGATGTTCGACCAAAGTTCACCTGCTATACATTCTTTGATCATTACGAAGCGGCCCAGCGAGTTGGCGGCGACTACTTCGACTACATCACCTTGCCGGACAATCGTGTGGCTGTTGCCATTGCGGATGTGGCTGGTAAGGGTGTTCCGGCAGCTTTGTTGATGGCGCGGCTGTATTCGTCGGCACGCTATCACTTGTTGACTCAACCGACAGTTGCCGGTGCGTTGTCTGGATTGAATTCGGAAATCGCCAGCAGCGGGTTGGGGCGCCGATTTATCACGTGTGTCTTGGCAGTTGTTGATTCAGAGAAACATGAGTTGACGCTTGCCAATGCGGGGCACTTGCCGCCGCTGCGTCGAACTGCTGATGGTAACGTTGTTCCAATCGGTCAGAAGGACTCGGGCATGCCGCTTGGCATTGTTCCAACTCAGACGTTTGACGAGACCAAGTACTTGATCGATCCTGGCGACACGTGGTTGTTCTTCACTGACGGTGTCACCGAAGCGAAGCGTGGCGACAACGAATTTTACGGTGGGCAGCGATTGATCGACTACGTCGCTAGCGGACCTGCTGAGGCGAACAAGTTGGTCAAGGGTGTCATCGCTGATGTCGAGAACTTTTGCGAAGGTACGCCACAAGCGGACGACACATGCTTGGTTTGCTTCCGTCGCGACGCTTAAGTTTCTTTGGCGTCGATTCTAAAAGGCGCCGCCTGCGGCATCGCTGATCATATTCACGTACCAGAGCACGAAACGGAATATGAAGAACGTGATGAACGCCGCGACTGAAAACCAAACGATTCCGCTAAAGACTGTCGTCAGCGTCTTCAGGCTGCGTCGAGCTTGATCTTCGAATTGGGGACTGAGCCGGTAAAGCGCTTCGGGCACAGTTCCGGATGTCTCGGCGACAGCCACCATCTCGATGAAGTCTTCCGGAAACAGACGACTTCCCGCCAATGCCGCGGTTAGATCGTCGCCTGCCATGATCGCGTTGCTAATCGGTTTCGCTGCACCAGCAAATGCGCCGTTTCCCGTCGCTCGAAGACTTGCATCGATACTGTCTTCAATGGGCATGCCGCTTTGCTGCGTTAAGTAGTAAGCCCAAGAAAACCGAGCGATTGCGAACGAACGCATGCATTTGCCAAGCACAGGAATTTTCATCAGCAAGGGGTCGACAAACTGCTTGCCAGCCAGCCCTGCTGTCAAAATCTTATACGCGACAAAGACACCAATGATGGAACCGAACGTCATGGTGAGCCACACAATCGCTCCGTCCACACCGCTCAGTCCAAGCACCAGAAAGCTCATTTGAGCGCCGCCATCTCCGATCGCACCGAAGACAACAATCAACAACGCGACGACAAAGATCGCTGCCACCAATTGAATCACGGGCCAAGTGATTTGCCCCAGAAACTCTCTTCGTAAGGTGACGTTGTTTTCATAATGATTTGCCAAGTGAGCCAAGACTTCCGGCAACATCCCGGTTTGCTCGGCGACGGAAATCATGTCGACCATTAGTTCTGGAAAGCACTCTTGGTCAGCAAGCGCGCTGGAAACGTCATGGCCTTCGCGAATCAAGTCAACGGTGTTACCAAGAGCAAGACCCGCCTTCGGGTCAGTGGTCTTCTTAGCCGCTAGGTTGAAGGCTTTTCGGACCTCAACGCCAGAGTGCAACAATGTGCTCAGCGAGCGACATGTGTGCGATAGCGCTTTCAGAGAAACTTTCGAAGATAACACTTCTCGGGCCTTCGACCTTGTTGAGTTTGACGACTTGCTACGAGATAGATGCGACTATGCTGAACGTTGATCGTCAATCGTCTTCGCGAATCCTTGAATTGAGTTATTCGCCAACTCAATCCGAGCGGCATTTGATGCGATCCGGATACCAATACGATTCATCGGCTTCCGAGTTTCCTTCAACTGATTTCCAAGAATGTGCAAATCCTTTGTTTTTCCTCGAATGTCGATCGCGATGCCGTCATCAGCTCCACTGTTTTGGATGCGATTGTTCTCGATGCGATTGCGGTTTGCCCAGAAGTCCTTGCCTCGCGTGTCATCTCGGAACAAGACCCCAACTTTTCCACTGTCGAGAACATCGTTGTCGACCATCACGTTGTCGGTGTCGTTGTGTCCGATCGAGATACCGTAGTTGCGGTTTCCTACGATGCGATTCTTTTCGGCGTGGCCGTACTTAACGCCCCAGCACCAAAAGATGCCGATATCATTTCGCTCCAACCGGTTGTTGATGATCAATGGCCGCTGTGAACCAGAACCTGGATGCACGCCTAAGTTCGCGTTGTCGTGGCTATAGCAGTTCTCGACAATCACATCGTGGCAGATTTGAAAACTGAATCCATCCCCATTGTAATTCCGAGACTCAACCTTCCGAAACGTGTATCGATTGCAGTCTTGCAAGAAGATGCCACCGCCATAGTTTCCGTTCAAGTTTTCGTTGTTCTTTGCATTCCCATCCAGTGTGATGTTCTCGATCACGACGTCGTCGGTGTACTCGCTGGTCAAAAGTGGGAACAGCGAGGAACATGTTGGCTGGCCAGTCAACCAGAAGTTCTTTCTTAAGCCGTCATTCAACTTGAAGCGGTTGCCTTTGCGAGCAACCAGTGTTCGCTTCAGAACATCAGTCGCGCCGTTGTGTGGATTCTTGGTCTTTAAGACAACACCATCGCCGACTTGGAAGCCGGCCGACTTTGACAACGTGATTTCTTGATCGTACCAGTCCGAGTCCTCTGAGAGCTTGATGGTCTCGGACGGAATCTTGGTCAAGATGCTGTCGGCGCCGCTGCCAAGCAGCCTGACCTTGGATGGCAAGAACACCGAGTTTCGTAGCGTGTACGTGCCGGGCAACACATGCACGGTTCCCCCGCCAAGCCGGGCAACGTAGTCAACGGCCGCTTGCAGGACTCGATCGCTGTTCCCGATCAGGTCACCTTTCTTGGTTCCGACCGTGAGCGCGAAGCGTTC
The DNA here is from genome assembly GCA_002722955.1 of Planctomycetaceae bacterium. Classification (GTDB taxonomy): domain Bacteria; phylum Planctomycetota; class Planctomycetia; order Planctomycetales; family Planctomycetaceae. The sequence continues at coordinate 30,392 of PBMZ01000051.1, forward strand.
GTCCCAGTTCGGTTCGTGACGCTCGTCCCCGTCGGTTGCTCGCGGATGTCGCACCGGTGGTCGAGGGTCGCCAAATAGATTGCTGGTCACGAAACCAGCGGCGATGCCGCCGCAGGTAGAACTCAAGAACGCGCGTCGGCTGAGGTGCCTTGCCATGATGGTGCCCCCATTTAGAATGGCGATGACTGGATGCGGCCAGATTGCTGAGGCTCTTGAGTGAAGCACTTCGCCCCGCAAGAGCATTCTCGTGTGCCAATAGCATACGAATTCTACACGGCGATTTCACCGGCAACCAGCGTTGTTGCTCGATCGCTGAATTTGCTTATGGAGGTGCGGTTCCCCGCAACCTGGGGGCAAATTGCCAGAATTCGAATTATGGCAAGGTTGCGAAGCGGCACGTGAGACTGTGTAATCAAAGCCGTCCAGATGGGCCACCAAAGAAAAAGAGATGGTGGCAATCTCGAGGACAGGCCCTTTGTAGACCCATCTCGCACTACAAAGGGCAACGGAATTACCACCAGCTTAATGGACTGACGGTTGCGAGTAGAAAGTGGAGGAGGTTGTGGATTCCGGCCCTCCACTTTTTGAGTCGAAATCCGTCATTATAGGTGGACATTGATTCTTGTATTTTCTCCAGAAATACCAATCCGACTATCTTTGCGCTGGTGTAAAGTATTGTCGCTTTTGGGTTTGTGGAGATCGACTTTCTTTTTGAATTGAGGTTCAGAGTTGAAATTAGTCACTTTCGGCGAGGTCATGTTGAGGTTGGCTCCAGAAGATTTCCTGCGTTTGCGGCAGGTTGTTCCTGGCCGATTGGAGTCAACATTTGGAGGCGGCGAACTCAACGTGGCGGTCTCAGTGGCGTTTCAAGGTGGTCAGTCGGCTTTCATGACTGCCTCGCCGGACAACCCGATCACGGATTGTCTTTGCCAAGAAATGACGAAGTTGGGCGTCAACAGCAGCTTGATTCATCGAGCCGCGACGGGACGGTTCGGGATCTACTTTGTGGAAACAGGTGCGAACCAGCGAGGTGGCACTGTCACGTATGATCGTGATGCGACTTCGATCTCGATGCTGGAGGCCGACGCATACGATTGGGAACGAGCGTTCGACGGAGCCACTTGGTTTCACATCACTGGGATCACTCCGGCGATTAGTCAAAGTGCGGCGAATTCGGCTCGCGTCGCGGTCGAGAAGGCAAAGCAGGCGGGCCTGACGGTTTCCTGCGATTTGAACTACCGCAAGAAGCTTTGGAAGTGGCAACCGGGCACTGCACCGGTTGACCTTGCCCGCGCCACGATGCGTGAAATGATTCCGTTTGTCGATGTCGTGGTGGCGAACGAAGAAGATGCGGATATGTGTTTGGGTATTCAAGCTCCCGGTACGGACGTTGAGTCTGGCGAATTGAACATTGATGGTTACCGTCATGTCGCCAGTCAGGTTGTCGAGGAATTCCCCAACGTCACTCATGTGGCCATCACTCTACGTGAAAGCTACTCGGCAAGTCACAATAACTGGGGAGCGATGCTCTACACGGCATCGGATCAAAACGTTCATTTGGCGCCAACAAACACGGACGGCAAGTACACACCCTACGAAATGCGTAACATCGTTGATCGCGTTGGTGCGGGTGACTCGTTCGCTGGTGGATTGATCTTTGCACTGAATACGCCGGAGTTGTCCGAGCCAGCGACCGCCATCAAGTATGCAGTTGCGGCAAGTTGCCTGAAGCACAGTATCAAGGGCGATTTCAACTACGCCGAACGCACAGAGATCGAAGCACTCATGGGTGGAGCGGCGTCAGGCCGCGTGCAACGTTAGAGCCACCACTACTTTTCCGCTAGTTCCCTCGAAGCAATGCTTCCGCACGTTGCAAGTTTTGGTGTGCCTGTTGGAAGTTCGGATTGATCTCCAGGCATCTCTGATACCATTGGATCGCCGCGCGAAAGTCGCGTTGCTCAGCGTTTATGTTGCCCAGCGAAAAGCAGGCATTCAGATGATTGGGGTCAATCTCCAATGCGCGCTGAAAGTGTTTTTGGGCTTGCTCGAATTCTTTCTTCTGCACGCTGATCATACCGAGATTCACGAGCGGCTCGGCGTAATTCTCATCGACTTCGGCCGCACGAGTGAAGTGCTTGGTGGCTTGATCGAAGTTGGATTGCATGGCGAAGATGCTGCCCAGGTTGTTGTAAGACGCGGCTGACTTTGGATTGACGAAGATGGCCTTGCGAATGCTTTGCTCTGCTTCCTCGAAGCGACGCATGTTGGCGTATGTGAGTCCTAGATTGTTGTGGGCGTCAATGTACTGAGGGCTGAGTTCAATGACGCGTCGATAGAGATCGACGGCCGTTGGAAAGTTGGCTCGTCGAGACTCCGCATGAGCCAAGTTGTAAAGTGCCTCGACCGAATCGGGCCGCAGCTTTAAGGATGCTTCATAAAACGGAATCGACTCGTCGCCGCGACCCTCGAGATCCAATTGCGCGCCGATGTTATACAGCGTTGCTGCTCGCATGGGTTCGATTGGTACAAGCGGCCAATTCGAGAACACGCCGACTCCTAACACGATTCCAATTGTGATGGCTCGGTTCTTTGCACTGGCTTGCTTCCAATAATCTCGCACATTGACAATTCCCGCGGCCGCGAACGGAATCAAGAAGGGCACAAGCGGGAAGCGGTATCTTGCCATCAAATAGAACATCACGATGCTGGCGGTATAAATCAGGATGGCCGCGTGCAAGAACCAATGTTCTTTCCGTTGTTGCCACGTTACGCAAACTCCCAGTGCCGACAACACCACAAGCGCGCCAAAGTGAGCGACACGCTGCGTCAACGTTAGCGGCAAAGACCACTCCGCGAACGTGTATTGATCCTCGGTGTCGACGAGCTCCACGGCGTTCCATGTCAGTGCAAATTTCCGAGCGGTAAGCTTGAACCACTCGGTCGGTTTGCTCTTGATGTAGTTGAGCGATTGTTGGACGAAGTACGAAGAGACCTCACCAGGAGTCGGCGTCTTGCCCAGGCTAGCGGCAGCGATGTCGAAGGCGTCTTGACGTTCGAATTTGGGATGAGCACGCCGGGCTCGCAGCGGACGATATGTGCCGTCCGCGTTGGGATTATTGCCGATGTAAAAGTTCGGTCCGAATTGAGAGGTCGTCAAATGGAACTCGCCGCCGACGATCTTGTTTCTTAGAGCGACTGGGAACAGGACAAGAAACATTCCAGCTAGACAAAGTGTGATCGGCTGCCATCTCTTCTCACTCGTCCGCATCCACTGCCAGAACAACAACAGAGGCACGAGCAAGATCGCGTTTTCCCGCGTTAACAGCAGGCCGCCCGTGACAACTCCGATGAAGATCGTAGTGCGTGGCTTGGGGCTTTGAGACCATTGACCGAGCAGCCATAACAGCAAACTGAGGAAGAACAGGTCCAAGACTGACTTTTGGATCAGCCCGTCAAAAAAAATCGCCGGTGCGAAGAACGACAGCAACGTGCCGGCAACGATTCCTGTTCTGGCATTAAACCATTGCCAACATGCCAGCATCATCAATACGCAGGCGGCGGAACCCATGATCGATTGCACGACGCGAACAGTCGTCACACTTTCGCCAACTGTGGCGTATACCATGCCCAGAAAGTAAGGGTAAAGCGGCGCTTGATAGAAGACTTCGTCGCCGATGACATTGCCACCCGCAATCTCTTCTGCCCACTGGTGATAACTGGTCGAATCACCCATCCGTAACGCCCCAAACGGCGCCGAATCAAGTTGCCAAACATGAACGATTCGTAGCAGCAACGCGAGTCCGAATACGATCAAAGCCCAACGCCGTAAACTGGGCGCGGGCCGCTCATCAGGTGAAAGATCGTTTTCAGTGGACATGGCTGACAGAATTCGAGAAGGGCTTGCCGTTAAACTTAGTAACCTCGCAAGTTACGATATCAAATACACAAACGTACGATCCAACACCGACTCGCGCGATGACTGACCAGCCGACCAACGAAGTTTCTACCGAAAGCCCCGAGGCCGCCGTCTCAGAAGTCGTGCCACGTTGGCTGCTGTTCTTGCCCATCATTGCGTCGGTTGCTTTTGTCATTCTAACCACGCACGCGGCCATTCTGGAAACTCCAACTGTTGATGAATTTGCGCACGTTCCGGCGGGTTGTGTCTACTGGGAACACGGTAGATACGACTTGTACGCTCAAAATCCCCCGTTGCTGAAAATGATCATGGCGATTCCGCTGATTTTCAGCGATGCCAAAGTTCCCGATGTCGATCTACCCCAGCATGCGTGGCGCAACATTCAATATGGCTATTATTTTCAAGAAGCAAACCGCGATAGCTACTTTCAATTGATGCGCGGCGCCCGGTTCGTCGTCATTGGATTTGGCTTGCTGGCGGGTTGGTTGTTGTTTGCTTGGGCCAAGCAGCTCTATGACTATCAAGCAGCCTCCGTGATCACGACTGTTTACTTCTTGAGCCCGAATATCCTGGCGCATTCGCATTTAGCCACAATCGACATCGGTTGCATGGCGACGATTTTCCTGGTCGCCTTTGTCTCAACATGGACTTATCGCCAGCCGTCGTGGTTTCGAGTCGGTGTGTTGGGCGCCGTCTGGGGAATCGCGCTGTTGGTGAAGTTTACTGCAGTGATCCTGATGCCGGCTTTGGCACTATTGATGGTTTTGCATCGGCGGCGAAATTGGAAGTTGGCGGTTGCGGAATTCGCCTTGGTCATCGCAGCGGCGACCTTGGTGGTCAATCTAGGAATGGGATTTGACGGCTCGTTTCGCTCGCTTGGGCAGTTTCAGTTTTTCTCGTCGTTTGCCAAAGGACTCCAGAATCTGTTGCCGTCAGCGTTACCCGTGCCCTTGCCCGAACAATATGTGCTTGGTTTCGATCAGCAAAAGGTCGCGACCGAATTGGGCGAGACCGGCAGCTACTTGTACGGCCAATGGTCAGAGAGCGGTTGGTGGTATTACTTCGCCATTGCCTTCTTGGTCAAAGTGCCCTTACCACTGCTCGCGATGATTGTGCTTGGAATTCGCAGCTTTTGCCGAGCTTCGATCGAGCGGCAGGAACGATACGCTTTGTTGATTCCGTTCGCGACCGTGTTTTTCTTCATGACTTTGTTCAACAGTCTCAACATCGGTATTCGTTATCTACTGCCGATTTTTCCCTTTGTGTTTTTGATTGTTGCTTCGCTCTGGCAGCGTGGTGGGCATGCGCTGCAGAAATTGGGTGGGGTTGCCGTTCTCGTCTATTACGTTGCAATTGTGGGAATGACCCATCCGGGGTACTTGTCCTTTTTCAATTCGATCGGTGGCGGGTCGGCTCGTGGTCACGAAGTCTTGACCGATTCGAACATCGATTGGGGGCAAGACCTTTATCGCCTGCGTACGACACTGGATGAAATGAATGTCGACGGCAAGATCGGGCTGCTCTATTTCGGTCATGTCGACCCGAAGCTATACGGTATCGAGTACGAGTTGATTTCTGACAAGCCCCAACCGGGAATCATGGCCATCAGCATCCACTATTTGGTCGGTGGAAGTTACCTAGCAACGGATTTGAATGGGGACGTCGTCAACATCGACCGAAACCGAGCAGATTGGCTCCGGCGTGAGATCCCCGTCAAGAGGATCGGATCGATCTGGATTTTTGACACGCGCTATTTGGCAGAAGAGTCCGAGCCCTGAGTCAGTGTCGGTACGACGATTGGTAGTGCCACGGACAAGGCAGCTTGAATCACCGGGGACATTCTGGTGAGCGGAATTCACGTCTTGGAGCGTTCGCAGCTTGAATGACTGTCTTCTCGCAGCTATAGTGACCGGTTAACGTAACACAGGAAACTGTTACGAGTTGCATTCAACGTTGGGTCACGAAAGACGCTTTGATGTCCGAGATCGTCAAGTTGCAGGAAGACACCGCGCGCGATGCCATCCATCGCGGCGTGCAACTATTGGCTGATGGACAGCTGATCGGACTGCCGACCGAAACAGGTTACGTTGCGGCGGCAAGTTGTCAGTCCGATTCGGCCGTTGGCACGCTTAAACAACTGGCCAATGGGGAACTGCTGACTCTGGCGATTCGGCAGGGCGACGAGGCTCTCGATTTCGTCCCTGGAATGTCGTCTCTAGGTCAGAAACTGCTGCGTCGCTGTTGGCCAGGCCCTGTCACCCTGGATTACGGCATCGGTGATGCGGGGGCACTGGGTTCGGTCACGGATACGGTTCGTGAAGCGATTGTCGACAACCAACGGCTTCAATTCCGTGTTCCTCAAGATATCGTCGCTTCTGAGTGCCTGCGGCTAAGTGCCAATCCGCTCGTGTTCTCGGCGGAAGCCGTTGAGAGTGAACGAGTTGTGACGGCGGACGGCCTGCAGGCAGCCTTTGGCGATAGCGTGAGTATGATTCTCGATTCGGGTGAGACACGCTACGATTCGGGTTCCACCATCGTGTCAATTCGTGAAGACGCTTGGCGAATTGAGCGCGAGGGAGTTGTCACTCAGGGCATGATGAATCGCCTGGCGAGTACAATTTTTCTATTTGTTTGCACGGGAAACACGTGTCGAAGCCCGATGGCGGAGGGCTTGTTTCGCAAATTCCTTTGCGACCGGTTACAATGTACGGATGACGAATTGGTCGACCGTGGCTACGTCGTTCTTTCGGCGGGCATTGCTGCGGCACATGGGGCTCCTGCGAGGTCCGAGACCTTGGATATTCTAAGCGAGCGAGGCATCGACCTGGCGAATCATTCGAGCCAGCCGGTGACTCAACAACTGCTGAATCAGGCCGATCACATCTACACCATGACGCGGCATCATCGCGACGCCATTCTATTGGGCCGGCCGGATGTGGCAGATCGCATGAAACTTTTGTCTCAAGACGGAGCCGAGATTCCTGATCCCATCGGAGGTGGGATGGGAGAGTACAAACGCTGCGAAGCGGAGATGGAGTGTCACCTCCAATCCATTGTCGCCGAGTGCGATTGATGGTTATCCTTTGATCATTCGATCGATGTACTAACACAAGATTTACGGGCAACACGATGACGCTGACCGTTCGCGCAGCTGTGTCTAGTTCCGTGCCGAAGAGGTTTCGGGACGAAGTAACAGTTGACAATGGCCGCAAACTCCTCGTGCCCTTTATTGACAATTTCATTCAACGCTGAAGTACCATGAAAATAGCCGTTGCCAGCGATCACCGCGGATATGAGGTCAAAGGCAAGATCATTGACCTCCTAAATCAACTTGGCCATGAGGCCGTCGACGAGGGCCCCGAGAGCGGCGAAAGCGTCGATTATCCCGAGTTCGCGGCCCGCGTCGCAAAGAGCGTCGCTGGTGGCGGCACCGACCGCGGAATCCTGATTTGCGGTACTGGTATTGGTATGTGTATCGCTGCGAACAAATTTACGGGCGTTCGTGCGGCGCCGTGTCATGACGACTTGACCGCAGAGATGAGCCGACTGCACAACGATGCCAACGTGATGTGTCTTTCTGCCGATTTGTTGGGCGAGCAACTCGTCAATCGCATGGTCGAGATCTGGCTCAAGACCGAATTCGAAGGTGGCCGACATGCTCGGCGGTTAGAGAAGATTGCCGACTACGAATCGGAAGAAGATTAACGAAACATGACGACAATACGTACTCGCTTCGCACCAAGTCCTACCGGATACATGCATATTGGCGGTATGCGGACCGCCTTGTTCAATTGGCTGTGGGCCCGGCATAACGGTGGACAGTTCATCTTACGAATTGACGACACCGATCAGCAGCGGAATGTTGAGGATGCATTAGCACCGATCCTCGATGCCTTCAAATGGCTGGGATTGGAATGGGACGAGGGTCCGGAATGCGGCGGGCCTCATGGTCCGTATTTTCAATCGCAACGAGGTGAATTGTACACGGACGCTGTTCAGCAGTTGCTCGACGAGGGCAAAGCCTATTATTGCTTTGATCCACCAGCCGTAATCCAATCGGATCGTGAAGCCGCCGAGAAAGAGAAGCGTAACTACCTCAACATCCGTCGCTCGCTGGAGCTGACGCCGGACCAAGTCCAAGAAAACTTGGACTCGGACGTTGCTCATGTGATCCGGTTGCTGGTACCCCGCGATCAAAAGGTTGAGATTGAAGATCATGTGCGCGGCCACGTCGAGTGGGACTGCGGCCTGATTGCCGACCCGGTGATTGTCCGGTCAAACGGCTCGCCACTTTATAACTTTGCGACCGTCGTTGATGACTCGCAAATGCAGATCAGTCATGTGATCCGGGCTGAAGAACACTTGTCGAACACGCCAGTGCAGGCGTTGATCTATGAGGCACTTGGGCGACCTTTGCCGGAATTCGCGCACATTCCGTTCGTAACGGCTCCCGGAACAAGCAAGAAACTGAGCAAACGAGACATCGGCAAATACCGAAACAATCCCAAGTTTCGCAAGATGTTCGAAGCTGGCGACAACGTGTTCTCGAAGATTGGGCTTGGCGATTCGGACACGCTCAATCCTGTAATGGTCGAGTACTACGAGAAGATTGGTTATTTGCCCTCCGGTGTGCTCAACGCGCTTTCGCGGTTGGGTTGGTCGCTCGACGACAAGACTGAAATCTTAAGTCTCGATACCGTGATTGAGAACTTCACATTGGAACGGGTGGTGAAGAGCCCTGCTGGTCTCGATCTTGAGAAGCTCGCCAACTTTCAAGTTCATTGGATGACCGAGTTGGAACTCGGCACCAAGGTCGATATGTGCGTTGACTATTTGCGGCGAGCCAACATTCTCGAAGCTGATCCTGATGAAGCCATGACCGCTTACATTGGCGAGATTATCGAAGCGATGGGAGACCGCCTGAAGGTTGCGGCCGACATTTTGGATTACAGCGAGTTCTTTCTCGACCACAACGAAATCGAGTACGAAGAAAAAGCCGTCAAAAAGCGACTCAAGAAAGAAGGCGCTGCCGCGATCCTTGCCAAGTTCCGTCAGCGACTGGAGTCGGCGGAAGCATTCGACGTCGAATCGCTAGATAAGCTGATGCATGATTTCGTCGAGTCTGAAGAGATCAAAATCGGCGACATCATCCACGCTGCCCGCGTTGCAGTGACCGGCAAGTCCGTCGGGTTTGGCATGTTCGAGTCGCTCGTGATTCTTGGCCGCGACCAATGTTTAGCGCGAATTGATCGCGCCCTGAAGCTCGCGGAATCTTCTGACGCTGAGTAAACTCTCGTAATCCAACTGGCTTCTTTCGTTTAACCCGTAGCCGTATGCGAGGTGAACACGCAGTACTTCTCGCCTGCGGCTACGGGTTAAACGAGAGAGAAGCACGCCTTGGGTCACCCCATTGCACGCGAACAACTGAGGAATTCACCATGAACCGCTTATCGATTTGCCTTACTGCGCTGGTCTTGTCCATTGCCTCAATTGCCAATGCTGATGTCACGCTTCCGAACATCTTTGGGAGCCACATGGTTTTGCAACAGGGGCAAAAGAACAAGGTTTGGGGTTGGGCTGACGCTGGCGAAAACGTGACCGTCACGATTGGTGGGCAGACGCATTCGGCTACAGCGGACAAAGACGGCAACTGGTCCGTCAAGCTGGAATCGATGAAAGTCGGCAGCGGGCCTCACAAGATGTCGGTTCAGGGCAAGAACGAAGTTAGCTTTGATGACATTTTGGTGGGCGAGGTTTGGATTTGCTCGGGGCAATCGAACATGGCTTGGTCCGTTGATCGCGCCAACGATCCAAAGCTGGAAATCCTGGCAGCTAAGTTTCCGAACATTCGATTGATCAGTGTTCCTCAGGTTGGCACACAGGAACCTCAAAAGAACTTCACTGGCGAGTGGGCTCGCTGCAGCCCGGAAACCGTTGGGCAGTTTTCCGCAGTGGGTTACTTCTTCGGTCGGCAGTTACACCAGACGCTGGGTGTGCCCATCGGATTGATCGACAACGCTTGGGGTGGCTCGGCATGCGAAGCTTGGATTCCCCGCGATGTGCTCAAGGCCGAAGGCCGTTACGAGGAACTCTTGAAAAAATGGACCGACGTTGAAGCCGACTACGATTACGACGCACTGTTGACGAAGTATAAGGAAAGAGCCAAGAAGGCGCGAGCCGCCGGGAAACCAGTTGGCCGAGCACCGCGGAATCTGCTGGCGGGCAATCATCGCCCGGCCAACATTTACAACGGCGTTCTAAAGCCGACGATCGGCTATGGAATTCGTGGCGCGATTTGGTATCAAGGCGAATCAAATTCGGGCCGAGCTTATCAGTATCGCCACTTGTTCCCACTGATGATTTCCCAATGGCGAAAAGAGTGGGCCCAAGGTGACTTTCCATTCTATTGGGTACAACTGGCTGATTTTCGATCCGAAGTTGCCGAGCCGCAGGACAGCACTTGGGCCGAATTGCGAGAAGCTCAAACGATGACACAGAGTCTTCCGAATACGGGGCAAGCGGTCATCATAGACATTGGCGAAGGCCGAGACATTCACCCACGGAATAAACAAGACGTTGCCAAGCGACTCGCTCGCTTGGCGTTGGCCAAGGATTACGGCGTCGACGTTCCTCATCGCAGTCCCGATTACAACTCGATGAAGGTTGTCGGCAACAAAATCGTTGTCAAACTCGATCATGTCGGCTCGGCGCTGTACACGTTTGACGTCCGTGAACCAATTGGCTTTACCATCGCGGGTGAAGACAAGAAATTCTACAACGCGAAGGCCAAGCTAGTTGGCAAAGACAGCGTTGAAGTCTGGAGCGATCAAGTTGCCAAGCCGGTCGCTGTTCGCTACGCATGGGCCGACAACCCGATTTGCAATCTTCGAAGTAGAGACGGCTTGCCTGCGACACCTTTCCGTACAGATGATTGGGAAGGCATCACGGCGAATGTGCTGAAATAGAAGACGAAAGAGGCGAGCCAGAACTCAGAGGAACCAATGAAGGCTTTTCTGCAGCTGATCGGGCTATTGGGTGCGTTTGTTGTTCTGGGATTCCTCTCGCAATTCTTGCCGAGTCATCGTCCGTCCCAGGAACACGTAGCTCGTAAAGAGAGCAAACTCTTGCCCCAATTCCATGGGCGTTGGAAGTTTGATCTTGATCGAACCCTCGACGCATGGAAGGCCAATGGAGTTCCGGATGCGACGTTGACTGCGATCCGAAAGACTCACGAGAAGACTGCCAGAATTGGTGGGATGCATTGCGACTTAGACTTCTTTGAAAACGTCGCACGTGGTCCGGTCTTGGCGGAATATCTTTTCTTTTCCATGCATCAGCACGGCGAGAAAGTCTGTGGCAAGGCTTGGCATCACGAGGATCGCTTGGATCCGGCGACATGCCGAAATGTTACGTCAGATTATCGATGAAAGGCGAGAAGCTGTTCTTCGAGCTGCGAATGCAAGACGGTTTACCAAGCTCGAGCGATCCAGATATCAGGAATCGTTCGCAAACGGACGACGGCTCCGTGGAAGCGTGCACGGCTGACGATCCCGCTGAATCGAACTGGGGCGACTGGCAGACCTTTGTGTTCTCGCGCCAGCCAATCTGAGTTTTCTTGAAAAAAGCGTGATACCTTTCGCAGTTTTTGTCGCACTACTGTTGGGCCAGACATGTATTTAAGCCCATGCTGACAATTCACGAAAGGAACGCAACGATGACTCGAACACAACAATTACTTTCATTGGCAATCGCAATCTATGCTGTCAATTCAGGAATGGCCGCGGAACTCCGCATCGAACCCGACAAGGAAAACGTGGTCTCCAGCCGGCTCGTTGGTAGTTGGCAACTTCACTCGAAATTGAATGAGCGGCTCACCGGGAAGGCTGATTCACGGCATAACAAAGTGACATTTCGTTCCGATCCTTCGGTTGCGAAACAAGTTCCGCAGAAGTACGTCGACGTTTTTATTGCTCGTGGAATGCGGGTCTACATGGCTGGCTATTTCAATATGAAGGGGAAAGACCTTCCGTTCTTGGCGACGACCATTCATGGCAATTCGCACATCATGTTTTGGCTCGAACGCAACGGAGAGCGATTTGGCAACAGTGAGTCATTCAACGTGATGTTGACCGTCGCCAAAGATTCCCCAAACGATCTGCTGTTTATCGGTGGCGATTTCAACAATCAACCGTTTTCAGCATTCGAACGGGTCAAGGCGACCAAGAAAGATCAAGCGGACGCAAAGACAGACTAAGTCGAAATCGCTGGTCTGTGCTTGAGTGGCCTAAACGTTAAATCGGATTTCGATCTCGTCGCCGTCTTGCACGATGTAGTCTTTGCCTTCGGTATGGTTCAGACCAGCGGCTTTGACTTCTCGTTCGGAGCCGAGTCTCAGTAGGTCGCCGCTGGCCATGATTTCGGCGCGAATGAAGCCGCGGGCAAGGTCGCTGTGGATGGCGTCCGCGGCTTCGATGGCGGTGGCGCCACGTTTCACCAGCCAGGCGTGAACTTCTTTCTCGCCTGAAGTGAAAAACGTGATTTGATCCGTGACCTTGAAGATGGCTTGCAGCAAGGCCTCTCGGCTTGAGCCGCTCAGCCCCATCTCTTCGGCGAAGATTTCACGCTCGTCTTCCGGCAAGGCCGCCACTTCCAACTCCAACCCAAAGGCGGCTGACATCACTGTGTAGCCTTTTCCTTCAAGCGTTTTGACCGTTTCCTCGTCGACGTCCGAGTTGGCAGTGTTGAGGACAATCAGCTGTTCTTTGCGTGTGAGCAGTGCGAACGATTTGACGGCCTTTTCTTGAAGCTCGCTGAACTCGGCATCTTGTAGATTTTCGCTGGCTTCAAGCCTTTCGACGATTGGTAACAGCGCATCCAGTTCGGCTTGCAGATCGTCTCGGTCTGGTCGAGGTTTGGTGACGTCTTTCTTAAGTCGCTCGACGCGATTGTTGACGACTTGTAAGTCGGCCAGCACTAAGTCGTCCTGAAAGGCGTCGACGTCGGCGATCGCATCGCTGCCGGCGAACGATCCCACCACAAGTACGAGTGCAGAGGACTCGCGAATCACGCCGAGTCGTTGCGCGTTGTTGCTTTGCTGATCTCGGTCGAGCCCCGGTGTGTCGAACAATTCGATCTTCGACGGACTCTCCTTCTTTGGCTTGTAGAGTTCCACCAATTGATCGAAGCGTTCGTCTGGAACGACGGCCACGCCGACTTGTCCGGAGTGAGCCTTTGCGATGTCCGGCTCGATTCCTGTCAGCAACTCAAAAACCGTGCTCTTACCACTTCCCTGATAACCGACGAGTCCAATTTTCATGCCAAATCCAGAGATGAATCTTTGTCGTTAAAGAATACGATCAGCGTGGTCCCTCGCTCACGCATCGGGTCACCATCATCCACGCGTATGCTAGGAATACATTTGCCAATTGCCAACCGGCTCGAATGCGTTTTGATAAAGCTTGATGTCGGGTTCTTTCGAGTCCTCGGGCCACAGGATCGAAACTACATCAAATCGAGCGGCATTGTCTAACGCGTTTTCCTGTTTAAGAAATGCCAATGCTGTGCGTGTGAGTTTGCGTTGTTTGCGTTGATCCACAGCATCCTCGGGGCGACCTTGTTTGGTGGAGCGGCGCGTCTTGACCTCGACAAAAACAATGACACCATTGTGTCGACAAATCAAATCGATCTCGCCATGAGCATTTCGATATTGTCGGGCGAGGATTTTGTAGCCAAGCTTCTTCAGATGGCGTGCCGCGGTTTGCTCGCCTCGATCTCCAAGCAACTTGGCCAGCATGCCTCGCATCGAAGGCTCCTTAAAGGCAAATGACCAATGCTCAAGCACCAACGACCAAGAGAAGACTCGGACATCCGCATCTTTCATTGGTCATCGGTGCTTGGTCATTGGTCATTCTCGCAATGGCCAACCAATCAAGCACAACTGTGCCGAGATCTAGTCTTTGCTGACCTTCGCACGCCGTTCTGCCAGACGAGTGGCCTTACCAACGCGGTCACGCAGATAAAACAGTTTCGCTCGACGAACTCGGCCGTGTCGTTTGACATCAAGCTTTGCGATCTTCGGCGAGTTGGTTGGGAACGTCCGCTCAACACCTTCGCCGGCAACAATTCGGCGAACGGTGAATGTTTCACGCGTGCCAGCACCACGTCGAGCGATCACCACGCCGGTGAAAACTTGGATGCGTTCCTTGTTGCCTTCAAGAATTCGCGTGTGGACGTCGACCGTATCGCCAATCTCGAATTCCAGCGTGTCTTCTCGCAAGCTGGACTGTTCAGCAAGTTCAATTAAGTTCGACATGTTTACTTCCTCAAATCTGATCTATGTATCTTGCTGCTCAACAAACTCTTGGTAGAGGTCTTCACGCCTCTCCTTTGTTCGTTGAATGCTTTGTTCTTTCTTCCACTCGGCGACTCGACCGTGGTCACCACTCAATAGTACTTCTGGAACTGTCATGCCTCGATATTCTCGAGGCCGCGTGTATTGGGGATATTCTAACAATCTTTGGTCAGAGAACGAATCGTACTTCTGACTCGTCTCTTCACCCAAAACACCGGGAATCATTCGAATCACGGTGTCGATGATCAGCATCGAGGGGACTTCGCCTCCGTTGCAAATGAAGTCTCCAACGCTGATCTCTAGAGGCTTCAGTCCTTCTCGAATCCGTTCGTCAAATCCTTCGTATCGGCCACAAAGTAGAACAAGTCTTTTGTGTCGAGACAGCTCCTTGACAAAATCCTGATCAAGCCGCCGTCCTTGAGGAGTCATCATGACAAGTTGACCTGGCTCATCGGTTTCCGCCTGAACTGACTCGACACAGTCAAACACAGGCGGGCACGTCAACAACATGCCTGGTCCACCGCCGAATGGTTTATCATCGACGGACTTGTGATTATCAGCGGCCCAGTCTCGAAAATTCCAAAGGTGTACTTCGACTAACCCGCGTTGAATCGCCAGCTTCAGCAAGCTCTGTTGAAGATAGCTCTCGAATATTTCGGGAAAGAGAGTTAGTACATCAAAACGAATCATCGGTCTGGTCCGGACATCAAGCCTACTTTAGTCAGCAGGTTTGAGTTACTCGGCAGCTTCTTCGGCTGGCGCTTCTTCACCGCCCTCAGCTTCTGCTGATTCGGTGGCTTCGCCTTCCGCGGCTTCTGCTGGTGCTTCGGGTTCCGGTTCCGGCGGAGCCTTTGGCGGAGTCAGTGGTGGCGGTGCCTTTGCTTCGCCGAAATCGTTGGCTTTGACCTTTTTGATCAGGACAGCCACTTTATCGGACGGCTTGGCTCCAACGGACATCCAGTAGTCAATGCGTTCCATGTTGAGGTTCACGCGAGCTGACTTGTCACTCACCATCGGGTCGTAAGTGCCAACGTCTTCGATGGACTTACTGTCTCGGGCGCGCTGACTGTCCATCACCGCGATGCGGTAGAACGGACGGTGCTTGCGTCCCAATCGTTTCATTCGAATGCGAACGGCCACTCGATTCTCCTTTGAATCAATTCTCTTGTATCAAATGTTCTAACACTATTTCGTTTTGTCGTCGGAGTCGCAACTCAGTTGGTGCGTTTTCCGATAACTGGCGTTTTCTCACCGTCGGCGATTTCGCTTCCGTGCCTTGGCCGCGTCCTTGCGCTTCTTCTTTTGCTGGCTCTTGGCTTTGACGCGGTCCAGCGGTCCCCGCTTGCTGCGTTGCTTCTCACGTTGCATCGCGGCGTTGGGGTTCAACGAGGCTTCTTTACTCAGTTTACTCATGGCACGCATGCGATCGATCGGACCCATGTTGGCCATATCTTTCATGATACTGGCCATGCCCTGAAACTGCTTCAGCAATGCGTTGACTTCGGAAGCGTCATTGCCACTTCCCGTTGCAATCCGATTGCGACGACTTCGATCGATAATGTCCGGATTTCGACGCTCTTCCTGTGTCATCGAGTTGATGATGCCATCGATGCGTTTCAGGTCGTCTTCAGGATCCATCTCATCCATCTGACTCATCATGTTGCCGACGCCCGGCAACATTTTGATCAACTCCTTCATCGGACCCATTTTACGCATCTTGTGCATAACATCCTGGAAGTCCTCCAGAGTGAACTTGCCCTCGCTCATCTTTTGCTGTTGAGCGAGCATCTCCTCTTCGCTGAGCTGTTGTTGTGCCTTTGTTACTAGGCCAACAATATCGCCCATGCCGAGGATGCGTTCGGCCATTCCCTCGGGCCGAAACTCTTCTAATCGGTCAAGTTGTTCGCCAACACCGATGTACTTGATCGGGACGCCGGTGACGCTTTTGATACTGAGCGCAGCACCGCCACGAGTATCACCGTCGAGTTTGGTCAAGATCACGCCGTCGACTTCCAACGCGTCGTTGAAGCCTTTGGCGCTGTTGACGGCGTCTTGTCCGGTCATGGCGTCGCAGACCAGCAAGCACTGGTCGGGACCAAGTTTCGTGTCGATCAACTCGAGTTCCGCCATTAACTCGTCGTCAATTTGAAGACGGCCGGCGGTATCGAGGATCAAGACATTGCGATCGTTTTTCTTGGCTTCTTTGAGCCCGTTTTGACAAACGCTCAAGGGAGTGCTTGTCGAGGGTTCGGTGTAGACCGGCACGCCGATCTGATCACCAATCACCTGCAACTGATCGATGGCCGCCGGACGCTGCAAGTCAGCCGCAACCAACTGCGGTCGCCAACCAGCTTCGTCGATCATGCGAGCAAGCTTGCCGCAAGTGGTGGTCTTACCACTCCCCTGCAAACCACAAAGCATGATGATCGTCATTCCTTCACGCTTCAGATGCAACGAGGGATCGACGGGCCCCATCAGATTGATGAGTTCTTCGTGTACGATGCCAACGATTTGTTCGCTGGGCTTAATGGCCTGAAGGACTCGGTCTCCGACTGCCTGCTCTGTCACGCGGTCGATGAAGTCGTCAGCAACTTCAAAGTGAACGTCAGCTTCTAGCAAAGCCTGACGAACCTGGCGCATGCCCTCCCGGATGTTCGACTCGGTAAGTCGACCACGATTGATGAAATCAAGGGCGCCACTCAGGCCTTTGGAAATGCCTTCAAACATTGTTTGTAATTCTTAGGCAGACAGATCTTCCAACAGAGAATCTCAGGGTTCGATGATCAAATTCAGATGACCTCAACACCAACTGGCACCGTCAGCTTCAAAGAACGAAATCGGCACCATCCCCGGCTTCCCAAACTGCGATTTGCAGCCGAAGAGGTAAAACATGGTGTTGTAAGAATTTGAGACGAAACGAGGATTCTATTGCAGAATCCGATTTGTAGCAACGCAAGCGACTTTCGATTTCGCAATTTGTCGCGGAATGACTGCCGATTAGGAGGGCGGTTTGGTAAGATGTGTGGATTGAGGATACGTGAACGTCGATTCGGGTTTCCGTGTCGATCAAAAGCGGCCTCAATCCTCCCGGATTCCGGTTTCCGGTTTTGCAAACTGCGATCTTTACAACCTCGAAAAATGACACAGAATCTATTCAACAAGGTCTACGACCAACACGTTGTGGGGCAATTGGCCTCGGGGCAGGACCAGATTTTCGTTGGCCGGCATCTGATCCACGAAGTGACCAGCCCGCAGGCGTTCGAAATGCTGCGAGAACGCGGACTTAAGGTGATGTTTCCCGAGCGAACTCTGGCTACGGTTGACCACATCATCCCCACGGACGACCAAGCTCGCCCCTTCGTTGATTTGCTCGCTGAGCAGATGATGTCCGCGATTGAAGTCAACTGCGCGGAATTCGGCGTCGAGCTGCTCAAACTCGACGATCAGCGACAGGGAATCGTGCACGTTGTTGGCCCCGAGCAAGGTCTGACGCAACCTGGAATCACGCTTGTCTGCGGAGATTCTCACACCAGCACACACGGTGCTTTCGGCAATATCTCGCTGGGAATCGGCACCAGCCAAGTAGCGCAAGTCCTAGCAACACAAACACTTGCAATGAAACGACTGGAGGTGCGCCGAATCGAGGTCAACGGTACATTGGCGTCAGGCGTGTTCGCCAAAGACGTGGCTTTGCACATCATCCGCGTTCTGGGTGTCGAGGGCGGCGTGGGCTATGCCTACGAGTACGCTGGCACGGTCTTCGATGCGATGGACATGGAAGAACGTATGACAGTCTGCAACATGAGCATCGAAGGTGGTGCTCGTTGTGGTTACGTCAACCCCGATGAAACCACGGTCGAATACCTTCGCGGACGACCACTTTCGCCGCAGGGTGAGGAATTCGAGCGAGCCGCCGAGTGGTGGCTGAGTCTCGCATCCGGCCCAGATGCCGAATTTGACGACGTCATCAAAATCGACGCTGCGGACATCGAGCCAACGGTCACTTGGGGCATCAACCCAGCCCAGTCCGTTGGTGTCAGCAAAGCGATTCCTGCAGTCAGCGAATTTCCAGAGCACGAGCAAGTTGGCGTCCAAGAAGCCTTGGAATTCATGGACATCCAGGCCGAGGCACCAATCGCGGGCCTGAAGATCGATGTTGCCTTCATCGGATCCTGCACAAACTCAAGAATCTCCGACTTGCGTGAAGCCGCTGCCGTCGCCAAAGGCAATCAAGTTGCTGACGGCGTCCGCGCGTTGATCGTGCCTGGTTCTCAGCTTGTTCGACAACAGGCGGAATCGGAAGGATTGGACAAAGTCTTCACCGAAGCGGGTTTCGAGTGGCGGTCGGCAGGATGTTCGATGTGCTTGGCAATGAATCCGGACAAACTTCAAGGCCGCGAGATCTCCGCGTCCTCAAGCAACCGCAACTTCAAAGGCCGTCAAGGTAGTCCAACAGGTCGCACCTTACTGATGAGCCCCGCTATGGTTGCTGCCGCTGCGGTCAACGGTTGTGTGACCGACGTGCGAAACATGCTCGGGTAGACTCTGAAATTACTAATTCGAAATCTGAAATCTCATCGAAAATCCAATGAGCGAAGTCAAACAAATCACTGGCGCTGGTGTCCCCTTATTCCTGGACGACATCGATACTGACCGAATCATCCCCGCGCGTTTTCTGCGCTGCGTCTCTTTTGATGGACTGGGCGAGCACGCGTTTGAAGACGATCGCAAGCAAGACACCAATCATCCCTTCGATGACGAGCGATTTGCCAACGGCAAGGTCTTGGTCTCCGGCCGCAACTTTGGATGCGGTTCCTCTCGAGAGCACGCGCCTCAATCATTGATGCGGTGGGGAATCCAAGCCGTCATCGCCGAATCGTTTGCGGAAATCTTCTTCGGCAACTGCACCGGCTTGGGCATTCCCGCCGTCTGTGCGGATCGCGAGGAACTCAAGAAACTTGCCGCAGCCATCGAAGCGCAACCTGATCTGGAAGTCACCGTCGATCTTGAGGCATTGCAAGTTCGTTACGGCGACACGGCGATTAGCTGCACAACAACAGAAGAAGCCCGCAGCGCGCTGGTTTCGGGTCAGTGGGACTTTCTCGGCCAGCTACTGGCAGAACAGCCAGCCATTCGATCGACGGCCGCGAGCTTGCCGTACCTTAGCAACTTCGCCTAAGAGAAGTTGAGGCACTCTAAATAACGAAGCACTTTCAGAGCAATCCGGCTACATCAAATCGCAACGTGTGCTAGAGAGCGCGGAAGCATGGAACTGTGAAATCCATGTCTCGCTCGAATAGATCGCTTGGCAACATCATTGCTTCGGTGGCTCCAACCATTAATCGACCAGTTGGCCTCAGTGTTTGATGCACTGATCGCAGAACTTGATTGCGGGAAGCCTCGCCAAAATAGATCAGTACGTTGCGCAGTAGCACGAGATCAAACAGCGACAACGGTGGCTCGTCGCTGATCAAGTTGTGATGTTGGAACCGAACCAAGCTGCGCATCTCAGAATTGATTCGCCACCGTTGTTCGTCGCGTTCGAAGAATTGGGATTGGCGGTCTGAGCCCACACCGCGTTGAATCTCGATTTGGCTAAAGTAACCTTCGCGAGCTTGTTCCAACATCGCGTGAGACAAATCCGTGGCGATGATTCGGACGTCGCGAGAATCCACGGTCCCGAATCGTTCTTTCAACAACATCGCAATGCTGTACGGTTCTTGACCACCAGCACAAGCAGCGCTCCAAACCGTCAATGGTCGATTTGGTGGTATCGGCAACTGTTCGGGAAAAGCGCGGCGGGCAAGGTCGTCAAAATAGTGGGCGTCTCGGAAAAACGATGTCTCATGAATTAGCAAAGCTTCCACAACTGCTTGCTCAGATTCTTTGCCCGTTCCAAGCCGCAATTGACCCACCATTTGATCGATCGACTTGTGCCCTAACCGATCGGCCAATGGCTGCAAGCGAGCCTCGATCAAATACTCTTTGTCTTCCAAGACGTTGCCCGCACGCTCTTCGACAAAGTTGATGATCCATGCAAGGTTTTCTGTCCGGACGGCTATGACGATCTAATC
Organism: Planctomycetaceae bacterium; assembly: GCA_002722955.1. GTDB lineage: Bacteria > Planctomycetota > Planctomycetia > Planctomycetales > Planctomycetaceae. The sequence goes on from PBMZ01000051.1 coordinate 50,733, forward strand.
CTTCATCAGTCGGCGAGCGATCGTTTGAGCCAGTTCGTCGGGTGGCAAGATCGCTTCGGCAAGTCCCGCGCGAGCGACTTGCCCTGGCATTCCCCACACCGCACTGCTGGCTTCATCCTGAACAAGAACGCGGCCACCCACTTCGACGATGGCTCGGCAACCAGCGACGGCGTCCATTCCCATCCCCGTCAACACAACTCCTAGCGTGCCTGGTCCGAAGACGTTCGCTGCGGATCGAAACAGCACATCGGCGGCGGGGCGACACTCGTTCTCTGGCGGAGCTTGGCTGAGTTGCACGCGCACGCTCCGCGTGATCGTTTCGGGAATGAATTGGTATTCGGCATCGCCAACAGACTTCCACTCCGAAGAGGCGATCAACCCTTGGTTGCGCACACTGTTGGCTTCTCGACGAACCAACATGTGGAAATCACCCGGAGCCACCCAAACCTGCGAAGCATCGAGTGCTTGATCGTCGCCCGGCCGCCTGTTGAGTGATGCTGGCGCCTTCAGCTGTTCCGGCCGCTGTATCGGCCACCGCAGTGATGTTATCGGCGATTTCTGATGTCCCTTGAGCGGCGTCGGCAACGTTGCTGCTGATTTGCTTCGTAACCACGGTTTGTTCTTCCACCGCACCAGCGATCGAATTCTGAAACTCGTTGATCTGTTCAATAATCCGACTGATGCGGCCAATGCCCTCAACGGCTTCTTGAATGTCGTGTTGAGTGGCGTCGATCTTGCGTCCAATGTCTTCGGTCGCTTGTGCAGTCTCGCGAGCCAACTCCTTGACCGAGCTGGCGACAACTGCGAAGCCCTTGCCCGCTTCACCAGCTCGCGCGGCTTCGATCGTTGCGTTCAGAGCCAGCAGGTTGGTTTGTTCGGCGATCGACGTGATCACCTTGATGACCTCGCCAATTTCCGTACTACTTTGTCCAAGGCGAGCGACGGTTGCGTTCGTGCTACCGGCCAATTGTACGGCTTCGGCACCGACGCGAGCGGCGTCTTGATCGTTCGATGCGATTTCACGAATACTGCTGCTTAGTTCGTCGACGGCGACAGCAACGGCTTTGGCGTTTTCGCTGACTTGTTCGTCCGCCGTGGATACGACTTTTGCCTGAGTCGATGTTTCCTCGGCATTGGCGCTCATCTGCTGACTGGCGTCGCTTCCTCTTGTTCCTCGCGAGGCTCTTTGTCGAATGTTTCCTTAACCTCAGCGCGATTCGCCTTTGGTGCGAGCGCTGTTTGAGGCATCTCGACAGCTTCTTGAACGCCTGGCACGACGGCTGGCAATGGAATTGCAGAGCCACTACCTTCGGCTTTGGCCTCTGCTGGCTCGTCCGACTTCGAGTCTTCAGCCCAATCGTTGTCTTCTTCCGCCAATTGGTTTAGTCGAGATTCCAGCGCTTCAAAACGTTCATCGCCTTCGCCGCCGGTCTGTTCGATCGTTTGCAGCATTTGCCGAATGGCATCGACGGCATCAAGCAGGGCGTCGGTGATTTTCGAATTGAGACGAATCTCGCCTGATCGCAAACGCTGTAGCAAGGCTTCACCGGCGTGCGCGATTTCTCCGAGCCGATGAAAGGCAAGGAATCCCGAGTTCCCCTTGATCGTATGCAGAGACCGAAACGCACTATCAAGTCGCGCGGTTCCGCTCGGATTTTCTTCGAGCGCAACGAGATCGTTGTCGAGCTGCTCCAGTCCCTCGCGACTTTCGACGAGGAACTCTCGAACGAATTCATCCTGCTGCGACATGGCGAATCAAAAGAAGAAGTACACAGGTGGCCAACCGCAGAACGTTCAATGGTCAATCAATACGGCAGTCGAAATCCTGCCTTCGCTGCCTATTCTTAGGACCTCCTGTCCACAATTCGAAGACAAAGCTTCGGATTCAAATAAATGACGAGAAACTCACCCAGCTCGCACTCGTCAGCATCGTAAGCGGCGATCACGTTGGGATGATTCAAACGCGCGGCCGTTTGGATTTCTCTTTGAAAACGAGCGATAAAGTCTTCCGTGGCCAAGCCACGCCGGATGACCTTCAAAGCGATGATGCGGTCCATGCGTCTGTGAAGTGCTTTGAAAACGGCCCCCATTCCCCCTTCGCCGATTTTGCTGATGCCGAACACCAAATCAGCGGACTTGCCTTCAGAGACTCTCAATGCTTGGTACGGCGTTAATTGGCCGGACTTAGTAAAGTGATTTAGCAAACTCTTCCAGTCGACATCGCCCTTGTCGGTGACTAAATCATTACAGGCTTCAGAGATTGCGGTGTCGTTCAGCAACCCCGCCCGGATCAAAGAATCCGTCGCTTGGCCGATCAATGGCCGATTCGGTAAGCTGAGCAGTTCCGATCTCGTGTTGTGTAGCCAATCGACCAATGATGTGTTCCGCCAGCTTCGGTATCTCTCGCCGACGTGTTCGCAGCGGCGGAACTTCGAGCCCAATTACATTGAGTCGGTAGTAAAGGTCGAAGCGAAAATCGCCCCGCGAACATGCATCGACGAGATTTCGGCGAGTCGCGCCGATAATGCGCACGTTGCTTTGATGCAAACGGTCGCTACCGATCCGTTGAAACGTGCCGTCCTGTAACAACGTCAACAACTTCGGTTGCAGTGGCAGTGGAAGGTCGCCGATTTCGTCCAACAGTACGGTTCCACCATTGGCCGTCTCTATGCGGCCCTTGCGATCAGTCGTCGCCCCCGTAAAACATCCGCGAACATGTCCGAATAATTCGGACTCCATTAAGTCGCGAGGTAACGATGCACAGTTAATAATCGCCAAGGGTTGCTCGGACCGCGCACTTCGTGAGTGGATCATCCGGGCGATTGATGTCTTTCCGGTTCCCGTTTCACCGATGATCAGCACTGTGCTATCAAACATGGCGGCGCGGCGAGCCTTGCCGACCAAAGGCCTCATCTCGGCCGAGTTGATCACCAATTCGGATTGAAGATCAGCTTGCTCAGAATTGAAGTCTTGATAATTGGAAGGCTTTGATCGCGGACCGAGCGGTCGTTGAGCATGCGCGCTATCGCGCCGATGAAATGTTTTCTTTTCCATATTGTCGATTCGCAATTGGCAGAACGCCGGAGAGGATGCGAGGACCCCGAGCGACGGGATCAGGTGGGAGGGCTCGCGTTGCACGACACCCTGAGAGTTTGATTGGTATCCGCGTTGTTTGTGCGCAGTGTTGTTGTCTTAGATAGCGCGGCGGGAGGGACTGACCTCCACATGATGCCGTCAGATTGGGCTTCGCCGACAAAAGCGCATTCACGTTGTTGTCAAACGACAATCGTCGATTTTTGATCGCGATCGGACGTTTGTATTGAGAATGCGGATTAGACACCCGAGACAGCGCCAGAAGGAATCTGGCCCGCACGGTTTCGAGTCACTTGGCCAAGTTCCTATAATCCCAGCAGCGCGGCGAACGATCGTCACCTCAAACTTCGTACTGGCAAGGAGGCACTGATGGCCAAGAACAAACAACAAAAGAAAAAGCAGCGCGAGCGACTGGTTGCGAAAAAGAAGCTAGCCGCAGCTGCCAAAAGACGAGCTCAGGAAAAGGCCGAGGAAGCGTCCGATTCGGATGCCGTGGTTGCTCGCAGCAAGAAGATTCTTGCCGGTCCTGCCCTGACCGCAAAAGAAAACCAAGAAGCATCAGCCGCGTTTGGACAACCAGGAAAAACGGATTAGCGAGTAGCGAACAGGAACACATCATGGCCACTAAACTGCGTGTCGGAGTTCTCGGAAGCACAAAGCGAGGCGATTACGGCCACGGGCTCGATACAGCATGGTTCGCGGTTGATTCGACGGAAATCGTCGCGGTGGCCGATGACAACAAAGCGGGGATGGCCAAAGCCGCCAGCCGATTGAAGGTCGACAAATCGTTTACCGACTACCGCGAACTGCTAGACAAAGTCGAAGTCGACATCATCGCCATCTGTCCGCGTTGGGTGGATCAGCACTTCGCCATGGCATTGGCGGCTGCCGAGCGAGGCGTTCACGTTTATATGGAAAAGCCGTTCTGCCGCACGTTGGAAGAGGCCGACAAACTGGTCGAGGTCTGTGAAAAGAATAAGGCCAAGGTCGCGATCGCTCACCCAACGCGCTATAGCCCGTTGATTGAAACCATCAAAGGTATCATCAAAGCCGGTCACCTTGGCCAAGTGCTGGAGTATCGAGGCCGCGGCAAGGAAGACCGTCGCGGCGGGGGCGAGGACTTGTGGGTCTTGGGCGCTCACATCATGGACATGATCTTGGCAATCGGCGGCCGACCAAAGGACTGCTACGCTCGAGTTCAAGTCGATGGACACGCGGCAGGAAAAAAAGATGTCATCACCGGTGCCGAGGGCATTGGTCCCTTGACGGGCGATTCCATTCAAGCGCGTTACTCGATGCCCGACGGATCGACGGCCTACTTCAATTCGATTCGCAACATGGGTGGAAACCCACGTCGATACGGGCTGCAGATTTATGGTTCCAAGGGAATCATCGAATTGATCGAGGGCACAATCCCATCGGTCAAGTTCCTGGGCGATTCGTCGTGGTCGCCTGGCCGAACAGGCAAGGAATGGCAACATGTTTCTTCAGCTGGCATTGGCCAACCCGAACCGCTAACCGGCGCGAAGTACAAGGCGCGACACACATTGGCGATCGAGGACTTCGTCGATGCGATCCGCAATAATCGACAGCCGCTATGCAACATGCTCGAAGGCCGCTGGATCACCGAGATGATTGCCGGGGTCTTCGAGTCACACCGTCAAGGTGGTCCTGTAGCGTTGCCACTAAAGACTCGCGTCAATCCTTTGACGTTGTATAGCTAGCGTCAGATTAGCTGATTGGTAACCAAAAACAGTGCGTCCCCTGAGTGAGACGTCAAGAACTCGCGAGCTTTGAGGAGTACCTGCTTGTGTTGCTCCGGCGTGTTCCTAGCGGGACCAATCTTGTTCAAGCTTGAGTAATGATGTTTGCCAGTGTGGCGGTGTCAATCTCGCATCGGGGATCTAGTTTTTCCTTTGCATTTTCAGTTGGCTGAGGAGTCGAACCTTCAGGCAATTCAAAGATCCTGCTGCTAAGTGTCCACGAGTTTATGACTCGAATTATTCTAGCGAGTTGCTCGCAGTGCGCCTCCATGTTTTCATCGAAGATTTCCTTTGCGAAGATCGGACTCTCTGTTTCAATCAGGCTGCGAAGGTCGCCAAGACTTATGTTGAGAGCATTCTTCAATACCATAAGTGGTTTCGGTGGCAACTTAGTTTCGTCAAGTAAGATCACAATGACTGACATGCGGAATCTTTAAGCAACTTTGACGCAAAAACCGCTACCATCTCACAACAAATCAGGATACAAGGCCTTCAAATCCAGATCGTCGCCCATTTCAACTTGTAGCTTGAGTAGTTTGCTGAAGAGCTCTCGGATTCGATCCTTTTGCTTTGCGTCGCCCGCCAGATCGTTCGTTTCTCCGGGGTCGACGGACAAGTCAAACAGGCGGGCCTTCTTGATGTTGGGATACAGGATCAGTTTGTGGCCTTTCCACGTCACCATTCTCTGCGACCCTTTCAAGTACGCCCCGTACATGGCTTCGTATGATTGCGATGAGCGGCCCGAGAGCAATGGCAGCAGGCTCTTGAATTGAACCTGCTTGGGTTTCTCGACACCCGCTAGTTCCAGCGTCGTTGGCATGATGTCCTGCAAGTAGATTGGCGTGCTGATCTTTTTGTCAGCGGCGATACCGGGGCCGTTGACGATGAAGGGAACGCGAACACTGTGGTCGTACATGTTTTGCTTGCCCATCAAACCATGATGGCCGCAGGCGAGGCCGTGATCTGCTGTGAAGAAGATATACGTGTTGTCGGCCTTGCCAGTTTTCTCGAGTGCCTTCAGTAGCCGGCCGATTTGATGGTCCATGTGAGTGATGATGGCATAGTATTCTTGCCGGTTGACTTTGACGGAATACTTCGTGCGAGGAAACGGGGCCAACCGTTCGTCTCGAAGTTTTCGGCCCGACGACATGCCTTCATTGAACGGGTATTCACCCAAGAAACTCGCCGGCACGGAAATCTTATCTAGCGGGTACTTGTCGACGTACTCTTTTGGTGATTGACGCGGATCGTGTGGAGCGTTGAAGGCCAAGTACATAAAGAACGGTTTGTCCCGCTTCGCTGCTCGAGCCAAGAATTCTTCGCCGTCGTTACCCAGTACTTCGCTCCAGTGGATGCCGCCTTCCCAGAAGCCGCCAAACTTTTTGTCAAACGGTTGCCAAGTCTTGTCGTCTTTGCTGAGCGGGCGGTTGTAGCCTTCGGGCGTTGCCTTTGGCATTCCTGGACGGACATGAGATACAACGTCGAAGGCTTTCAGGGCATCGACTTTGACGTGCCATTTACCGGACATGTACGTGTCGTAACCCGCCGTCCGCATGTATTCGGACCAGAAGCGGCCGGCCGCTCGTTCTTTCTCGCCCAGCTTACGATTGTCGACTTTGTGAGCATTCCACAGAAAGCGTCCGGTCGAGAGCATCGTGCGACTCGCGATGCAAATGGCTCCATTCCAACCGCCTTGGTTATAGACGTGAGTGAAAGTTGTGCCACTCTTGACCAGTCGATCCAAGTTCGGAGTTTCCACCTCTTTGTTTCCGAGGGAACGAAGGGTGTCGAAGCATTGGTCATCGGCGAAGATAAACAGGATGTTAGGTTGCTCGGCCGCGTTTGCTTTCGTGATGAGTGAAACGTTTCCAATCACGAACAAAGCAATAAAAATCCAAGCGGAAACGCTACGTCTCATGGGTGTATCCTTCGAGTGTTATCTTCTCGTCGCACAAGCTTCTAGCTTGCGTGACTTCAGTTGTCGCAAGCTAGAAGCGTACGCCACTTACCTTTATTAGGCATCACTGTAGAGACGAACTGCCGTTGATCGCAACCGTGAGCTGGCATGCAAGGGTGAACTAACGGAAGTCGAGGTGTTCGCTTACAATGGGAGTCATGAAATCATCTGTACTCCCGAAGTCGCTTTGTTCATTGGTCTTGTTAGCCAGCTTCGCAAACGCTGATGATGCTCTCGTCCATCAGTGGCCGCAGTTTCGGGGACTTGGCGGGCAAGGTCACTCGGGCGCCCGCGACTTGCCGTCGACGTGGAGTGAAACGGACAACATTGCTTGGAAAGTCGATGTGCCCGGCGCCGGAAACTCTTCTCCGGTGATCACTGGGAAGCAGGTTTGGTTGACATCTAGTTTGGACAACGGGAAACGGCTAAGCGTTCTCTGCTACGACCGAGAACGCGGAGACCTTGTCCACGACATCGAAGTGTTCTCTGGCACGCCCCGTCATCGTCGCAATGATCCGCAACGGCCGCATGCGAATCCGACACCCGTCATTGAAGGCGATCGTTTGTATGTGCATTTCGGCCAACACGGAACAGCTTGTTTGACGACGGCCGGAGAAGTGGTGTGGTCAACACAATTGCTGCACGATCCGATGTATTGTCCATCCAGTAGCCCAGTTCTCTACAAGGATCTGCTCATCGTGCCGTGTTGCGGACGCAGGCATAGTTATATTGCAGCACTCGATAAACAGACGGGTGATGTCCGCTGGCAGCGACAGAACAAAGGACGGCAAGCCGATTCCACGCCACTGCTGATTCGTGCCGGCGAGGCGGACCAACTGGTCTGTAATCTTGCTTCGAGAATCGTCTCGCTGGATCCTCAGACGGGAAAGGACATCTGGTCAATCCGGCAACGCGGCTGCGCGAACGTGCCACGGCCCTTGTTTGGACACGGTCTGATCTTCGTTTGCGGTGGGTACATGAAGCCCGACATTTATGCCATCAAGCCCGATGGTCGAGGCGACGTATCCAAGACTCACATACGTTGGCAGTCCGACCGCTCGGTTCCTCAAAACGCATCGCCGGTAATCGTCGGCGACGAGCTTTATCTGATTACGGACAAGGGTGGGATCGCCAGTTGCCTGGATGCTCGAACTGGCGAAGTTCACTGGCGGAAACGAATTGGTGGTGCTTATTATGCTTCAATGCTGGTGGCGGATGGCCGCATCTATTTGTCCAGCGAGGAAGGCCGAACAACAGTCATTGCTCCGAAGACAACTTTCCAGGAACTGGCCACCAACCAAATCGATGGTGAGATTCGAGCGTCGTTGGCTGCGGTGGGAAAGGCCATCTATCTACGTAGCGATAGCAAGCTGTATCGGATCGAGGCGAAGTAGTCGTCTGTGGAGAGGGTTGAGATGCCCGGCTTCTGCGAGAAGCCGGGCATCTTTGATCGCTTAAGCAGCCCGGTGAGTGAGCTTGTTCTTCTCGATCAACCGCACCAATGATTCGCACACGGTGTCCGTTGAGAGTTCTTCCATACAGGCCAAATGGTCGGCACCGGAATGTGGGCAAACCTTCTTGTAGCTGGCGGCACAGGGAATACGAGTCGCAATCAATTCGTGTTGCTCACCCGGAGGCCCGGAGATCTCTGGGCTGGTGCAAGTGAAGATTCCCAGCACGGGAGTTCCCAAGCCAGCGGCCAAGTGCATTGGCCCTGAATCGTTCGTCGCCAGTAAGTCGACAGCGCTCAGCATTGTCGAGAGTTGCTTTAGACTCGTCTTTCCGCTGAGATTTAAGATTGGCTTCGATGGCACGAAGCGGTTGAACAATGCTTCCAATTGCTCGCCCAACTCGGCCTCGTCCGGGCTACCTAAGATGACAACCGAACCGCCGTACATTCGCATGAATTTGCATCCGACGACGGCGTACTTCTCGATGGGCCAACGTTTGGTTGTCCAGCCTGCCCCCGGATGAATGCCAAGTACCATGCCCTTGAGTTGAGACAACTGGCCCTCGGCCCAATTGCTGTCTTGCTTGGAAATACGGATCAATGTTTGTCGTCGAGACTCACCTAATCCCAGCGCTTCGGCGCCTCGCCAATAACGCTGATGGGCGGGAATGTCACGACCTGTGTTGGGAATTGTGACGTTGCTGGCCAGGTGGGCGCCTTCTCGAGCGGTCTGCAAGCCGACTCGGACTTGAGCACCCGTCGCGGCTGTCATGATTCCGGTCCTCATCAGACCTTGCAGATCGAAGACCAAGTCAAATTGCCGAGAATGCAGGACGCCGAGCAAACGCGACCATTGAGCCCAGGAACCTTGCCGGTCGAACGGAATCGCCTCGTCCAGATGAGGATGACCCAACACCAAGTCCGACAAAGTTCGGTTGATCACCCACGATATATGCGCCGACGGATACCGTTCGCGCAACGCTGGCAGGATCGGTAAACTTTGCACAACGTCCCCCAGCGCGCTGGGTTTGATCACGCAAATCCGTTCTGCTTCGTATTGATCAAGTGTTAGTGGGAGATCAATCATCAATGGAGGACAGCCCGTTCGTCCGAGGCCGGGTTTGCACACGTTGAGTGCAAATATTGCCGCGGATCATAGCGGTATGCTTCAAATCAAGACAATATTAGAACTTACGTCAATCAAGTATTATGACCGACGCCTATGCACGAATCTAGGTGGAAATCTGGATGATCTAGGTTGAGACCACTAGGTATGGCTGGAGTTGGAAAGGTGTTTTTCCTGACGGCGCCTCATTGTTGACGTTGACCCATCGCACGGGGCCGCAAAGTTGCCGTCGAACTGACGGCGATGTGGGGAGCCATCTGGTGATCGCTTCCTTTGTTCGGCAACAAATTCTCAGAACTTGAATCTGTAGAATCGAATGTCTGGCCCTGCTCGACAAAGAGCTCATCCGGCAACTTCACAAGTTGTCGAATGTGGGGCAGCAACTGTGGCCAGTCCAGCGGTTTTCTCAGGACTGCCGCCGCCCCAAGCTCGGACAGTTACACTTGCAAGCCTGTGTACGCATCGGGATTTGTGTTCGTGAGGAAGATGACCGGGATTTGGATATCACAGTCCCGCAGTCGTCCCAGTACGTGGCTTCCTAATCCTTGGGGAAGAACGAATTCCGTGATGATCAGATCAGGCGAGTGCCGGACGGCTGCGTGAAATCCGGCAACCGCGTTGTTTTCACGCAGGACTTCAAGGCCATATTTCCGCGTTTTGATTTGCAGTGTGTGGGCAATTCGAGGGTCGTCGTCGATACTGAGGATCTTGCCATGCACTTGCATCAGCGATCGTCGACGTCGCAAAACGTTGGGCTCGGGCATATCCAGAAAGCGGCGGATGACGGGTTGCAGTTGATTCCACAGTTGAGGCACTCGCTGAATCGGCATATGACCGAAGTCGCGGCAAAGTCCGATTGTCCGTCGGTCTCCGTCATGCAAAACGATCGTGGGGATCGCCGCCATCGGTTCGGCTGTCGCCATCAGCTCCAAGAACGAAGTGTCCTCGCATCGAATTTCCGGAGCACCATCAAGGATAACGAGCGAGTGTTTGCGTTGATCGAGGCACTCAAGTGCTCGCTCGCCCGTCGTGACTGCTCGAGCCGATACGGCCAATTGACGGCATCGCATGGCGAGCAGATCGCCAGCAGCCCGTTCTGGATCGACAACCAAAATCGCTGATTCAGGTCGCATTACTTCTTTCTTTGCTCAGTGTTGCCAACTTCGGAGTGAGTTCTTGGCGCTGACGTACTCTTGGAACGGAACGTCGCGCGCTGTTGGTTTCGTCGACCAGCGAGCTTTGCACAATCGAGTCCAACTTGAGCTTCTTTTGGCAAATCAGCGAATTCGGGCAGAGCTTATTCAATGAACCCAATAAATCGGACCTAGGGGCTGTACCGAGAAGTCCGAAAGTAATTGCTTCGTGGCGTAAGCTTCCAGCTTGCGATGTCGTTAGGTCCGCAAGCTGGAAGCTTACGCCACTTGGCTGAGAGGAGTTGACATGTTTGCGGTTGCGCGGTTCAATCCCGCAGTCTTGACGCTACGTCATGGCTGATTAGGTAAATTCATCTCAAGCAGAGTGGAGACTCGACATGGATGTCGCCTCAGCCGCTGATCCGGAAACCTTGGAAGAAAACCAATTCGGCGCGCCGCCCGTAATGATCGGAGGCAAGACGAAGTCTCAGATTCTGCAACAGGCCATTGCCGAGACAGGCGGCCCACACAGCGAAGCCATCGCGAAGGTCAAGAATCACATCGACTACGCCTACCCAGATTTCCCATGGTCGACGAACTGGCATTCGGAGATCTCAGGGGCCAAGGCTGCGGTTTCTCGAACGAACTCGACAAGTGAAGGTACAGAACAACCTGCATCGCAGGCTGCTAACTCCAACTTGCACTGGGACCCTGTACAACTTCAGATCGCTCGCGAGTTCGTCGATCAAGTTGGGGACGGCTGTCTCGAGCGCTCGGAAAAAGCCATCGTTTTCATGGTGTCGCTTTCCGATGAATCATGGGGTCCATTGGCCACTCATGTTCGTCTTTGGGCCAATTTGTTGAATGCCGTCGATGGTAGCGAAGAGACCGCCGATCGAGTCCTCGCTGTGTTGTCAGGTCAGAGCCAAGATGAATGGTTCCCAAGGCTGGCCCCCGACACTTTGCCCAAGGTTGCATAAGCGGGTTTGATTGCGTTGTTTCTCAGTGTGCGAACGTGCCCGTGGTCGATTGCTTCAGGTCTGCGCCACGGGTATGATTTTGAACTGAATCGCAATCCGATCGATATTGAGGTCGATCGATGCCTGCCATGCTTGGCTAAAGAGCCACTATTGATGGCTCCTGGATGAACCGCTGCCCGGTGATTGCCTTACTTAGGAATCTCGACCAACACGCAAATGCCATTGCGCGCGGTCATCAAAATACTTGGGCGTCTCGATGTTTCACCTTTTGGGCAAGTTTGTTGCCCGTCGATGGCCAATTCTGATTATCGGATGGATTGGCCTCCTGATCTTCATCGTCTCGATCAGGCCGCAGTGGGCCAGCGTGATCGATCATGGAGAGTTTGCGTTCCTACCCGCCGACTCGCCTAGTTTGATTGGCGAAGATGTCTACCAAGAATCTTGGCCGCAGCCGCTAGCTAGCCAAATTGTCGTCGTCGTTCGTCGCTTGGATGACGACGGGTTGACGGATCGAGACAAAGATTTCATTCGCGACACGCTTCAACCTCGCTTGATCGAGATCGCGGAAAAGCAGGCCAAGATCCATGCTGAAACTGCCGAGGAAAGTTCGGACGATCAACCGGCACCACAGCAAGCCACAGTCAGTAGCTTCAAGGATGGGTCGATTGGCAAGTTGCTCGAAAGCAAAGATAACCAAGCGTCCCTAGTCGTCATCGACTTGACCACCGAGTTCCTCGACGAACGCAACAAAGAGTTTCTGACTGATGTAGAAGCTTTGACCAGCAAGTCCGGGGAACTTCATCAAACGGGACAAGTTCCACCGGGGCTGCACATGGCCATCAGCGGGTCTGCGACCGTTGGCCGTGACCTGATCCGAGCTGCTCAAGAAAGTGCCAAGGCGACCGAGCTGTGGACGATCTTGTTAGTCGTGTTCTTGCTGATTGTCATCTATCGAGCGCCCGCGTTGGCGTTGATCCCACTGATCACAGTCGCCGTCTCTGTGGAAATCTCACTCGGTGTTCTGGGACTGTTGGCGCAGGCTGATTTGGTCAGCTTGTTCAGCGGCATCGAGTTGTATGTCACCGTTCTGTCTTACGGCGCTGGTGTTGATTACTGTCTGTTTCTGATTGCTCGTTACAAAGAGGAACTCGATCAAAGCGACCACTACGAAGAAGCGGTTTCGTCTTCATTGGGAAAGGTCGGTGCGGCACTGACAGCGAGTGCGGGCACAGTCATGTGCGGCATTGGCATGCTGGTGTTCGCGCAATTCGGCAAGTTCCATCAAGCGGGTATCGGCATCACGCTCGGCTTGGCAATCGTGTTGTGTGCGGCTTTGACGTTGTCGCCAGCGCTTCTGCGATTGTTTGGTCGCTGGGCTTTTTGGCCTCAAACACAAGGCGCCACGGCAACAGCAGTTGGCGGGTGGCTATCACCCACCAACTTGATCGGCCGGCTCCTTGAACAAGATTATATACAGCGGCTCTGGGACAAAGTTGGCGAGGCGCTGCTGAAGAGGCCCGGGACGATCCTGGTCGGCAGCTTTGCAGTCATGACGCCGTTCGCTGTCGTCGCTGTCATGTATTACAGCGACTTAAGTTATGGGCTGCTGTCTGAACTTCCTGGTGACAACACCAGTGTGTTGGGTGCCAAAGCCGTTCAGACTCATTATCCAGCCGGTATGGCAAGTCCCGTGACGGTGCTGCTGAAGAACGAAGAGATCGATTTCTCTCGACGCTCCGGAGAAGACTTCGTCGAAACACTGTCCGAACGTATGCAGGCACGCTTCGAGGAACTCCATCTCGCCGACATTCGATCGATCACCAGTCCGCTGGGTATATCTCACACGCAAAAAGTTGACTTCTCCAAGATGTCGGTGGCCGAGCGGCTCCGGCACAACGCGACAATCAAAGCCGAACGCGGTCGAGCTCGCCCTTATTACGTCGGCCAACAAGGTCCGTTGAAGGACCACATCACACGTCTTGATTTCGTGTTGGCCGAAGACCCGTTTTCTCGAGACAGTATCCAGCGTGTCGACAGTTTACAGGTGGCCGTTGCTGAAGAAATCGCCAACATCGAAAAAGAAGCTGAGGAAGAAGCGGCCGTCGGCAAGAATGAATTGTTCGTGATCGGATCGACGGCAAGCATTCGCGATCTGAAAGCGGTCACCGACGCAGATCAAGTAAACGTCGACATCCTAGTCCTGCTCGGAGTGTTCTTGATCCTCGTCGTGTTGCTGCGAAAGCCGGGCGTATCATTTTATTTGATTGTGAGTGTCTTCTTCAGCTACTTGGTCACGCTCGGGATTACGATCGCGTTGTTCTATTCCTTCGATCCTGCCGGCTTTAGCGGCTTGGATTGGAAGGTGCCGATGTTCTTGTTCACGATTTTGATTGCTGTGGGCGAGGACTACAACATCTTCTTGATGACGCGAATCGAGGAAGAACAGGCTGTTCACGGAAACATCGATGGAGTCATCGTCGCGCTCAGCCGCACGGGAAGTATCATCTCCAGCTGCGGTGTGATCATGGCGGGCACGTTCTCGTCACTGTTGGCGGGAAGCTTGGTTGGCATGCATCAGCTTGGTTTCGCGTTAGCTTTTGGTGTCTTGTTGGACACGTTTGTTGTGCGTCCCGTGTTAGTACCAGCGTTCTTGATTCTCGTTTATCAAGGAAAGTTGGGAGCCCTCGGCACGTTGATCGATTACCGCTTCGGTCGCTCGCCTGCAGTCGATACGACTGTTCAACAAGAGCCCGTCGAAAGTCCATCGTCGACAGCCACCAGTGTCTTGGACGAGGAACACACAGGCTCGAGCGAATCGCCGAGTTCGTCGTCCTTAGAGCTTGCGTCTGAGTAACGCAAGAGAAGTGGGCGCCACTACGTTAGACTCTCAAGACAACTCCAGAGTCGCCCACATGCTTGGGTCGTAGGTCACGGGGAACTCAAGGTCGACGCCGAAAAATTGCTCGCCCAATTCCGAGTCATTGATGCGGTAATAAAACCCCAGCTTGGGACTGGCGACGGGATCAAAGCCGTGCAACGCTTCGCTTGAGAACCAGGCTTCCAACAGATAGCCGTCCTTGTCAATTTCCGAGTAGACTTTTACGGACTCGCTAGTCGCCGTTGGCGAGTCTTCGCGGGCTCGTGGAACAGGGCGTTGTAAGAAACCGGCTTGACCACCAGTAGCTCGAGGCAAAAGATTAAACCAGTGGCAGAATTTGCTAGCGCGATGAATGTTTTGAGTGTTCCGAGTATCGATCCAAACGTCGACGGCGTCCGCCGAATTCTTGCCGGCAATGGGCGGTTTGGACTTGCCAGTCACGCGGACACTGAAGCCCAGGCCGTCATCATTGTAAGCGGCGCGGACTTCGCCAAAAGATTGCAGTTCATCCAACTCACCGAAGCTGGGAACGATACATGAATCCGCCAAATCCAAAAGTCGCCCCTTGGCATTCGGGAGCGGTACCATCTTCGGAATGGCGATGCTATAACGAAATAGAAATCGATGGGGAACAATTGAACTCATCGAACTGATGACTACCGATGTTAACAACCGAGATGAATACAACACGTTTGATCGAAGAGGTGCGCGACGAAGTCGAGGCAGCGCGGGCTCGCGGTTTGCGAGTGGGCTGCGTTCCGACAATGGGTGCCTTGCACGAAGGCCATTTGAGCTTGATTCGCCGAGCACGGCAAGAATGCGACTACGTCTTAACCACGATTTTCGTGAATCCCACACAGTTTGGCCCCAGCGAAGATCTTTCGAAGTATCCCAGACCACTGGAAACGGATTTGTCGCTTTGCCGCGAAGAGCAAGTCGATTTAGTCTTCCACCCTGACGAGTCGACCATGTACCCGCCCGGAGAAAGTACAGTTGTCGACGTTGGCGGCTTGGATTCGATCTGGGAAGGCGCTCATCGGCCCGGGCACTTTCGTGGAGTGTCCACGGTGGTTGCCAAGTTGTTCAACATTGTTTGGGCACATGATGCGTACTTCGGTCAAAAGGACTATCAGCAGCAACTGTTAATTCGCCGCATGTGCAAAGACCTGTGCTTGCCAGTCAGAATTCAAACGTGTCCCATCGTTCGCGACCCAGATGGCCTCGCTCTGAGCAGTCGCAATGTGTACTTGTCGGATGAAGAAAGACAATCGGCGTTGGCACTGTCCCAATCATTGAAGCTAGCCCGCGAACAACTCGCTGCTGGCAAGGAACCAAGTGCAGTGCGTGCCGCGATGCTCGAACATCTGAATGGGACGTCGAATGTTGCCGAGCAGTATGCAACGGTTGCTGATGCTGAAACCTTGGAAGAGTTGGATCACGTGCGAAGCGAAATGGTGGCGTTGGTCGCTGCGAAGGTGGGCTCGACACGCTTGATCGACAACGAATTGATCTCGTTGGAATGACGGGCTTTCCGAATCGTCGACGATAGAAGTGGCTGCGGTAGGCAGATGGTTAAACTGAAAGTACTAGATGCCGTTCGTCTGAAGAGTCCCGAAAGCGACTGCGCGTACGTGCCGTCTCAGCAGTCGGCCTTTGATTACCGAGTCGTTCCCGATTTATCTTCCGGGCAATACGAAGCGTTGCTTAGTCGAGGTTGGAGGAAGCAAGGTTATTCGATCTTTCGGCCAGTTTGTCGGCAGTGCCGCCGCTGTGTGAGCTTGCGTGTGGATGTCGGCCGTTTTCGTCCGACGAAGAGCCAACGTCGCAATCTGCGGAAGAACGAAGGAGTGCAATTGATTGTTCAGCCGCCAACGATCAGCGAAGAACATCTCAAGCTGTTCGATCGATATCATGCCGACATGACCGAACGACGCGGCTGGCGCGAGAACTCGACCAGCGTCCCCGAATACTACGAATCGTTCTTGGCCGGAGAGTGGGATTTTGCTCGCGAGTATCTTTACTTTTACGAAGACCGGTTGATCGCAGTTGGGATCGTTGACGAGACCGCGAACTCTCAAACAAGCGTCTACTTTTACCATGACCCTGATTGGAGAACTGCTGGTCTTGGCACTTACTCTATCTTGAAAGAGATCGAGCAAGCGCAGCTACACGGTCGCAGTTGGGTTTACCTGGGCTATTGGATTTCCGAGTGCCAATCGATGGAGTACAAAGCCAACTTTGGTCCGCATGAAGTCTTGCTGGATTATTGCAATGACGACGAAGAGCCGGAATGGATTGTCATCGAGGGACGCTGACGATTATTGCCAAGCGTCAAGCTTTTGCTCGATTCGCTGGCGATCCAAGTCATCCGGTGAATATCGAGCCAGCGTTTCTTTAAGCACGTTGCAGGCTTGCGGATCGCGTCCATCATTGTGCAACGAGTTGGCATACTGAATGCGAACGGCGGGAATCTGCGGTGCTTGCGTGTACGTGTACTCCCAGAGCGATTGGTCGTTCTTCCAAACTGGCAAGTATTCGCTCGATTTCGAGTGACACAAAACGACAAGAATCGCGGTCACCAAAGTCGGAAGCCATGCACGCGGCACCGATACTGTATTGTCGATACCGGGCACTGTTGGCCTGAGTGTCCAATCCAATACCTTGGAAAGGCCGACGGCAGCTACCGCGAAGACTGGAATGCATGGCAAGTAGAGATAGCGATCATTCATCAACGTCGTCAGCGGGAACAGGTTCAAGACGGGAACCATCAAGACAACGGCACAGATCGCCGCGAATGCCAGCAGCGGGTAACGCTCTCGGCTTCGATAGACGGCGACAGAGACAGCTCCCCAAGCCAATGTTGAAATCGTAATCAGGCCAGCAATTCCGCTTGTTGGCGGATCGTAGAGTACACACAACTCGCCGGGGCGAATCAGCATGCCGATGTATTGCCACAGCAAGACCGTGTCGATACCGAGGATCTCGAGCTTAGACAGACCCATGTGCCCGCGGACTCCACCGATCTGAGTGACTTGTGCGGACATGGTGATCAGCAGCAAACAGACTGCCATGACGCCGGGCAAAAACTGACGCGCGATCGATTCCGCGATTTGCTTTCGTTGCACGTAGACATCGTAGGCCAACACTATTGCCGGTAAGACAACGGCGATCGCTTTCGAAAGTAAGGCCAGAGCGAAGAAGCTTAGGCCGAGCATATCGTGTCGCTCGCTGCGAACTGGACGCAGCCAACAGATCAACGCCGACAACATAAACGCCGCCGACAACAGTCCCTTGCGAGACGAGATCCAGGCGACAGTTTCAATCTGAATCGGATGTGCCGCAAACAGAGCCGCCGTCATCAACGCGACGGATCGACTTCCTGTTAGTCGTTTTAGCAACACGAACACCAACACGACATTCAGCCCGTGAAGCAAGACGTTGGTCAAGTGATACCCGCCCGCCCAAAGCCCGTAAAACGTGTGGTCGACTAGATAAGAGAAGATCGTAACCGGAGCGTAATTCCGAGTGACAACTTCCGTCGCGATGCCTTTCAGATTTGTCAGGCTCCAACTCTTAATCAGCGGATTCTGGACGACGTACCACGGATCGTCCCAATTGACGAAGTCGTGTCCGACTGTTTGTCCGTAGAAGATTCCGACCAGCAGCAATAGGGCGACAACGCACAACGCGTTTCGCGATCGTTCATTCATTTCGGGGAGCATGAATCACACCACGGCTTCTAAAGTGAGCAGTTCTTGTGTCCGACACTCCGAATATAGCTCACAGGATTCCTGCTTGACGCCGGAAATCCGGCGTTGCGATCGCCGGATTCGATGCGATCGGAACAATCGGTCATAGAGACTTGGAATCGGGTTCGCGAATTGCCGTGGAAATGACGTAAGCTATTGAAGAGACCGACTTCCGTATTCGTAACATTCCGCCATGATGACAGATACTCAATCCCCCGAAGAACAATTGGAACGCTTGGCACCCGTGCTCGACGAGTTGAACGAGTCGGCTGCCAAACAGTGCGTGATTGCTGTCATGCCGGCTTACAACGCGGCGTCGACGCTGGAAAAGACGATTCAAGACATTCCGCGCGACACCGTCGATGAAGTGATCTTGGTCGACGATTGCAGCACGGATGACACAGTGAAGATCGCGCAGGATCTTGGATTGACGGTCATCTGTCACGAGCAAAACGGTGGATATGGCGCGAACCAAAAGACGTGTTATCAGCATGCCTTGGAAAAGGGAGCTGACTATGTCGTCATGATTCATCCTGACTATCAATACGATAGTCGCGTCGTTGATGTCGCCGTGAAGATCCTGAAGCTCGACATTTGCGATGTCGTGCTGGGTTCACGAATCCGGACCAGACGAGAAGCCCTTGATGGCGGCATGCCCGTTTACAAGTACTTGGCGAATCGTTTCCTAACGACTGTCGAAAATGTCGCGCTGGGACAGAACCTGGGCGACTTTCACAGCGGATTTCGAGCCTACTCGCGGAAGGTGCTCGAGACAATTCCGTTCGAGAGAAACTCGAATGACTTTGTCTTCGACAGTCAGTTCCTGGCGCAATCCGTCCACTTTGGATTTCGCATCGGCGATATCCCCGTGCCAGTGCGTTACTTCGCGGAGGCCTCGAGCATCAACTTCCGTCGCAGTGTGACTTATGGGAATGCGACGTTGGGGGTGTTGGCGCGATTTTGGCTTCACCGGCTTGGACTGTTTCGCTCGAAGTTATTTCAACAACCATCTTCGTAGCGAACGCTTTGAAGCCCGTTGGACTTTAGCTGTCTTCGGTGACCGTGGACTCTTCTTTGGTTTCCATTCGGCGACCTTTGAAAGCATCAACGGACGATCGACAGGTTTGGTCAAGTAGTCATCGCACCCAGCGTCGATACACTTCTTGCGATCTTCACTCATCGCGTGAGCCGTCAGGGCAATGATCGTTTTCGCATAACCGTCTTCTCGAAGTTGAGTCGCCGTTGAGTACCCGTCCAGAACCGGCATCTGCATGTCCATCAAGATCACGTGAAATGGCCTGATGGGGTCTGACGAACGGCGACCATGTTTCGCTGCTTCGATCGCCTGCAACACCTTTTCACCATTGTCCACAATCGTGACGTCCGCGCCGGCTTGTTTTAGCATTTTCGAGATCAAGATCTGATTTACGGCTTGGTCTTCGGCCAACAAAATGTTGTAGCCTGAAAGGTTCGACGCCTCAGAGGGCGGCTTCGTTGATTGTTTCGAAACTTGTTGCTCACAGGCCTCACGGCTTTTTACAAATCCGGACCCGACAGCCAATGCTGCGTTGACCTCGAACAAGAATGTACTGCCTTCACCAAAGTTACTGTCGACGGTAATCGCGCCACCCAGTCGTTTGGCCAGACGATTGGAGATCGCAAGTCCCAAACCTGTGCCACCCAACTTCCGAGTTGTTGAGCTGTCTGCTTGAGAGAAGGGCTCAAAGATTCGAGTCACTTGATCATCAGTCAGTCCAATCCCTGAGTCGACGACGCTGAATCGAAGCCGGTTAGAGTCAGCACGCTCGAGGTATTCGAGCTCTACGCGGATGAAGCCTTCTTCGGTGAACTTGACGGCATTCCCAACTAAGTTGAGCAGAATCTGACGCAGCCGCGTTGGGTCGCTGACAATTCGTTCGGGAATTGCGTTGCGGAAGCGGACAGACAGAGACAAGTCTTTCTCGATAGCCCGGACATCCATCAACTCGATCACTTCTTTGACGGCGCCGACAGGAGAGCACTCGATCAATTCGACATTGACATCGCCCGCCTCAATCTTCGAGAGATCCAAAATGTCATTCAGGATATCAAGCAAGTATTTGCCGTGCTGATTGACGGTTTCGATGGCCTCGATGTTGTCAGGCAAAATCAATCGCTCACGCAACAGTTCGGTGAATCCCAGAATGCCGTCATCGGCGTCCGAATCTCGTGGCTCATGTTGGCAAGGAACTCACTCTTAGCGCGGTTCGAGCTCTCGGCGGCAATCTTTGCATCCTGCAAACTCAGCTCGGCTTGTTTACGGTCCGAGATATTCTTGTGAACAAGAATGAACTGAGTTGGGTCGCTATCGGGCACTTGATTGAATTGCAAACTGTACCAACTCAAGCAGCCACTCTTGGTGACGGACGCGTACTCGAAGTCGAACTCTTCCTTGACTTGGTCAATGACATCGCGGACGCCGTGATTGATCGTCCGAATGGTGTTTGAAAGCTCAACATCGCATTCCTTACACAGTTCGAAGAAGTCTGCTCCCTCGACGAACTGCTCGTTCAAGACACCACCAACGGCTCCAGATTCGGGAACAGGTGAATTGCAGGCCAGAATCTTTCCGTCGTTATCAACGATTAGTATTTGAGATTTGAGTGAATCAAGCGTGCCTTGCAAGAACTATTGATGTTCATATGTCGAGAGACGCATTGTCAGTAACAAGCAAGGCAGATACATCAATGCACCAATAACAATGGTCGAGATGTGCGCATTGGCAATGACCATTGTCGTTGCCAGCGTCAGCCCGACAGCATGAATCATGATTGGTGGTACGCCAGACGGTCGTTCATTGGAAAACGGCGGGGCATTTTACTGACCATGTGCGAGGATGATGCATTTTGTTAACGATCCACGTAAACTTAGGCCAATAGGCGTTAACGGCCATGTAATTCCAGTCGAAGAAGGGAATTCCTCCATGCGAGAGTGGATGTTGTCCGAGGTTAATTACGCACAGGTGAGGGATTCGCCTTTCGAAGTCGCCGTTTTGCCCATGGGAGCGACTGAGCCGCACAACTTTCACTTGCCCTACGGGACTGACACTTACGAATCCGAAATCATCGGTAGCAACATTTGCGAGGCTGCGTTCAAGCAAGGTGCCCGCGTAGTGATGCTGCCCGCTATTCCGTACGGGACGGAAACGAATCAGATGGAGTTTCCGTTGGCCATGAATCTGAACCCATCGACGTTGGGTTTCGTCATCAAAGACATCGTCGATTCGTTGGCCAAGCATGGCATCCACAAGCTGCTGATCTTGAACAGCCATGGGGGCAACGATTTCAAGCCGTTATTGCGCGAGCTACAAGGCAAGACGCCCGTGCATCTGTTTCTTTGCAACTGGTATGCGGGTGGTTCCGCCGACGTTCACTCGGAAATCTTCGAGTCCGCTGGTGATCACGCTGGCGAGATGGAAACGGCGTTGGCACTGGCCTACTTTCCACAGTTCGTCGCTCATAATCCAGTGACGGGTGAACTCACGGCGGATGACGGTGCTGTGAACTCAACGCGGTTTGAAGCAGTGAACAAGGGCTGGGTGTCGATAACTCGGCCTTGGCATTTATTGACGAAGAACACCGGCTCGGGAAACCCTCACCCCGCGACAGCGGAAAAGGGCCGGCAATTGATGGATGTGCTTGTCGAACGGATTTCGACTTTTCTGGTCGAACTGGCAGAAACAGACCTGGACGAAAACTTTCCATTCTAAGGTCTCGCTCTGCTGACTCCTGGAGATTCGATATGCAATTCCGAATCATGTTGTTGATCATAGCGGTGGGCTGGTCGCCGTCGCTTGCCGACGAAAAGGAATTCGCGCCCAAGGCGATTGACGCGCCGCCATTCAAGTACACGTTGCTGCGAAAGTATCGGTTGAGGCTTCATTATCGTGTGACTGCTCCGAACACGCCCATCCAACGCGTGGTGGCTACGGGAGCCGTGCCGATTGAATGGCCCGAGCAGAAAGTCCGATTGATTGAAGAAAAGAAGTCTCGCAGTCTTCGAATTCGAGAAAGCCGAATCAAAGGCCAAGGCGGATTCATGACATTTCAAGCGGCAGGGATTCGAGCGGGCGGCTACGTCGAGGTCGACCGACTCTATGAACTGGCGCGATACAAAGTGAGCTTCGTTGGTGATCCCAACACGCTGAAGATCGCCAAGAAGACGCCGCGCACTTTGCGAGATTTCCTGCGACCAGCCCCGGGCGTCGAAACAACTAGCAAACGTATCAAGTCGCTGGCGTCCGACTTCAAGATCGAAGCCAACGATGCTTGGCAATCCGTTCGCACCGTTCAACAATGGATTCCTTCGAACATTCGTTATCAACAAGGCCTGTATCGCGGTGCTGTGGCAACACTACAACAGGAAACAGGCGATTGCGAAGACATGACGGCTCTGTTTGTGGCCATCTGTCGGATCAAAGGAATACCGGCTCGCACAGTCTGGATCGAAGGTCATGCTTATCCAGAATTCTATCTGGAAGATGATGAAGGCGGCCATTGGATTCCGACGCAGCTAGCCGGAGCTGACTCGTTCGGCGAGATTGCTGAAGATCGTCTGATCTTGCAAAAGGGTGACCGCTTTTATGATCCTCTTCGCAAGAAGTACGGACACTATCTTCCCCACAGTGTCCAAGCCGTTGGCGGTGCGCCCAAACTGCATATGACGCGCGAGATGTTACCGGCTGAATCAAAGTAACAGCATGATCGTAACCAGAAGTGTAAGTTTTGCGTCTTCTCGGCTTTGGAGATAATTCCCCACGAATTCAGGACGCCCACGAATTCTTCAGACAAATTCGTAGGGCACTCGAAATCTTCAATCTTTCAACACGCGATCAAAGAGCGGGAAGGCAACAACACCGCTCCAGCGATGTCCGCCTTCGAAATTATCGAAGTGCAAATCTTTCGCATGCCCCGACGCGGCATACGCGCGTTTCAATCGATCGCGAAATGTGTCCGACCATTTGGGCACGATCAAGCCATCCGTCGAGCCGGCCTCCCACACGCACGGTCGCGGCGCAATCAGTGAACCAATTTCCGAGTAATCACCATACTCAATCAACCCCGGCACAATCTGCGATCCGCAGCTATAGCGGTGAGTGATTCGTTCTTGAAGTAAATTCAACGCGCCGCTGACCGACGCAACTTTGATCCGAGGATCCACGGCAGATACCATCATCGTCATCCGGCCGCCATACGAGAGCCCCGCACAGCCGATCTTGTCCTTGATGACTTCTGGCCGGCGTTGAAGTAAGTCGATGCTCCAACGCAAGTCACGAATGTTGGCGGTGATTGACAATTGCCCCAGAGCTTGCATGCGCACAAAGGTTGTTGCACAAGGATCGCCGCCGTACCTCTTCCGATCGACTCGAGGGCCAAAGGGAATCATACAAGGTGCCGCGACAACATAACCTCGCCGCACGAACTGCAGACCGTAATCGTAGTTCGCTTTCTTGATGCTTTCGGCTGTTCCTTCAATATCGGTCCGCCCAACAATGACATGATGGCCGTAGTCGCCGTGACCATGAACGCAAAGCACGGCTGGTGCTGGTTGTGTCTTCGAGACTCCTTTGGGAATCAACAAATACACGGGGACGGACGGCGCGGTCCCTGACTTCAGTG
>PBMZ01000052.1 GCA_002722955.1 Planctomycetaceae bacterium
AAATAAAAGGCCGCCATTCGAGCAATCGGATGGCGGCTTTTTCTATGCGCTCTTGGCGTGGAGACTACTTGCGGCTCGCTACTTCAGATTGTGGAGATCTCTATTGTAACTTTACATCAACTGATCGTACTCTTCAGATTCAACGTCCAAGCAGAGGCTTCTTCTCATTCTCAAGCGTCCTTTCGAGGTGGAACATGCGAAACTTGGCCCCCATTCTGTCCGCTTCCTTGCTGATTGCCGCCGCTATAAATGGATGTGCTCCACTAACCACAAGCGAAGTCTCAATCGTGCAAGAAACAGAGTCAGTTCAAACAGGGCCTGAGTCTGATGGCAGCGACTTCCATGATCAACTGCTGTCCATAGCCAAAACCTATACGACGTACGAACTGGTCGACAATCAAATGGATTGGGCTCCAGCACCATGTGCTGCTCCCTCACCACCACCGACCACAAGTGTCAGCAAGAGTGACGATCAGGCAACGCATGGACGAAACTTTATTTCTTGTTCGCCAAGGAATTCCATCAATACCTACACACTAAGCGCAACCCAAGTCCCGTTGGACAGGCGATTGTCAAAGAATCCTGGCACGCCACGAAGGTCGACGGACACGTGAACGTTGACGAAGTCGAGTTCACCGACCATCCAAGCGGTCGGCAAGTATCAATGTTCGCAACACACGGGAAGCAAGAATATAAGGCCACCGAACAACGCGAACTCTTCATTATGTTCAAGACGGATTCCACCACACCCGGCAGCGACGCGGGATGGGTTTACGGAGTGACATCCGCTGATGGCAAGAAAGTTGTTGCAGCCGGACATCTCGAGAACTGCATGTCATGTCAGTCATCATGATGCTGGCAAAGACCGATTGTTTGGGCCTAAGAACGCGCCTCCTGCTAGCTTCAAAAACGGCCCAGCCGACGGTCCTCCAATTGAAGAAAACGACGACGTGCCTTCTCATTAGCACCTTACCTTACAATTCGAAACGGAATGTTCGGCTTAGGTACCGGTGCAGTCGTTTTCCAAGGCTTAGCGGTTCAGCCAGAATCTTGGCACGTCCTGATCCACCTGTCCGTAGAGATGCAGCGGACTCAAACTCAACCCGTGCTTGGTAAGTTGTGCTGAGTGGTTTGATCTTTCCGTCTTCGCTCTGAATGGTTTCAAGGTCCGAGTGCATCAATAGAGCGACCGAGACATCGTCGATGTCCATTTCCGATAGCTCGACGATCTTGCCTTCGATTGCCTGTGAGGACGCAGCATCCATCAGCAACCAAACAGTTTGTCCCGGACGCACAAACTCAACTTGAGATTGGTCGATCGCCAGCAGAGCTTCGTGCTTTTCTGGACTACCGATCAAACACAGCTCTGTCCCCTCGGTCAAGTAACAATTCGTGTTGCGTTTCAAAAGCGGGCTATCCTGCCACTGCTCCAACGAATCATCGGCGTTAGTCTGTTGAACTCGAGTTGGTTCAAGAACTGTGCCACTTGTCGGCGCGACAATCTCCAGACGTTGTAGCTCGGCTTCCTGCTGCGCGTGTTGCTGCTTCAATTCGGCAAGTCGCTTGCGAGCACTCGGTATCAAAATTTCAACGTTGGAGTCGGAAAAGCTGCGTTTCTCTAAGCTGTCCAAACGAGTGACTTGCTGTTTGACTTGACCGTCCAATTCGGCAACTTCTTGTTCCTTCTCGATGTTTCTAAGCACTGCTAAGGTCTCACCTTTCTTGACCTTTTGACCAGCTTCGACTGACGAGATCAATTGCCCGGACAACGTCACGTAGACACGCTGAGCGTCTTTCGGTTCCAGAACGGCTGGCACCTTCAATCGGTGGGGCAAGGGAATCAGCAGCAACAGGCTAGTCACGGCGATGATGGCACCGCCTCGCAGCAAGAATCGCGTCCAACTCACGTCGTGGCTCCTTACGGGATTTGTCAGCATCGTGAAGAGTTGCCAACACGGAATCAACAGCATTGTGGCGAGCACGATGAATGTGATGAATTGAGCTACGATTGCGAGACGGTTTGCATGAAACGCCTGATGCACAAACCACAGAATCGTGAGCACAACGACCCATCGATACACATAAGATGCCATGGCGAAACTTCGTAAGAACCAGCGTTGTCGATCGGGCATCAAACGATCTGGCGGAGCACTTCTTCCGAACAGTGAAGTTCCAATGTCCGACATCAGCAGCGCGGACGCTCGTTGGCGCAGATTCGGAATCTCCAAGTAATCGGACAAGATATAGTAGCCATCGTAACGTAAAAGTGGATTGCCATTGAACATCAACGTCGTCACCGAACAAACGACGATCAGATTCAGGCACATGATGTTCAACAATCCTGGAACGGTAAACCACCAAATGAAGACGCAGACAGATGCCAACGTCAGCTCAACCCACATTCCGGCCGCACTAATAGCGATACGATGCCACTTGTTGCGCAACATCCAAGCGTCCGTGACATTACAAAACAAGCACGGCGTAAACGCCAACAACATAATCCCCATCTCGTGGCACTCGCCGCCGTAGCGTTTGCAGGTTACGGCGTGTGCGAACTCGTGGAGAACTTTGGTGCAGGCCAAGGTACACGCGAGCAGAATGGCGTTCTGGAAGCTAATGAATTCGCGAAACTCGGGAAGTTTCGCGATAAACGATTGAAACTGGACTGCACACAAAGTCGCTGCTGCCAACATCAACAATAAGAAAAAGGCGACACAAACTTTCGAGTACATCCAACCGCACTTTGGTGCGAACCACGTAAGGAACCGATCTGGATCGATGCCGCGGAATTGGATCGCCAAGATTCCCGCCAACCGTTCGAAGTACTTCATTCGTCTGCGAAACATTTTGGTTCGCAGCAACTCATTGCTCTGACCGGGCGAATTGGCGATGACCAATCGCTCTTGATGCAACATCGCTAAGAAAGATTGAAGTTGTCGTGTTTCGATCCGCTTCGGCGCGAACTCGCGTTCAAAGTCATTTTGAATCGAGTGTAAGGTGGCGCCAGCTTCAAGCCGCTCGAAGACGAAGTATTCTTCTTCTCGCAAGTGAAAGTAACGCAACGACAGCGGGTCTTTGACACTCCAGTGTGCTTCGCCTTGAAAAGACTGACGATGAACCACTAAGTCAGCTCGCTTGCGCAAATTCAGCGGTCGGTTTTCGGCGGCGGCAGTCATAAGTGGGGATCAATGCGTCGTCAGGGAGTTGTCATCGTCAGTAGAAAGATTATACAACTACGTGTCGTTCGGGTACCCGAAGATTGTGTGCCGGTTGGAAGAGCCAAGAAACACGTGAACTTGCACGAGTTTGAATGCGTCATCATGGCAAACACAGGCGCTGGCTAACACGGAGAAACTCTCAATGACGGAAAATAATGCAAGCGAATCACTCGAACTGCCGCTGGGTTTTCAGACGACTGGAGTCGCCTGTGGAGTAAAGGGAGACTCGGGTGTTCTCGACCTTTCTCTATTTGTTAGTGACCGACCGGCGGCGGCGGCGGGCGTGTTCACTCAAAGCAAAGTGTGCGGTGCTCCGGTAAAGGTTTCCCGCCAACGTGTGCCGTCCGAGTCTGCGAGAGCCGTCGTCATCAATTCCGGAAACGCGAATGCTTGCACGGGCGAGCGCGGCCTCGAAGATGCTCAGCAAATGACGCAATTGGTGGCCTCTGAGGTTGGATGCAATGCTGATGAGGTCTTGGTGTGTTCGACTGGATTAATCGGACACTTCTTGCCTATGGATGCCATCAGCTCAGGTATTCCCGCAGCCCACAAACAACTGTCGTCGTCGCCCGAGGCCTATGCGAATGCTGCGAAAGGCATGATGACGACGGATACGTTTCACAAACAAGTGGTCAGGGAACTTGAGCTAAGCGGGGCGCCTGTCCGAATTAGCGGCGCAGCAAAAGGCGCCGCCATGATCGGGCCAAACATGGCAACCATGCTGGCGGTGATTATGACCGACGCAAGTTTAACCTCGGCAGACGCCGATCAGGCACTTCGAGATGCCGTCAATCAGAGCTTTAACTGCATCAGCGTCGAAGGCCACACCAGCACGAGCGACACAGTGTTGTTGTTGGCGAATGGGGCCTCGGGAACGGAAGTTCTTTCGGGCGACGACTTAGCAGCGTTCCGTTATGGCGTCGAAGAGGTCGCTGTCGACTTGGCAAAGGCGATCATTCAGGATGCCGAAGGAGCCGATCATTTCATCACGGTTGATGTGCTTGGTTTGAGAACTAGAGAAGAGGCCTATGCGATCGCCAAAACGATCTCCGACGACGCACTCGTGAAGACAGCAATCACCGGGGCTGACCCGAATTGGGGCCGAATCGTCAGTTGCTGCGGTCGTACCGGGGTCGATCTTCTTGAAACCGACATCACCTTGCAGATCAACGGTACGACGATCTACGAGCGAGGGACTCCGGTCGAGTACGACGAAACAGTGCTTTCGAACCAGATGCGCGATAACCGAGACGTCTCGATCGCACTCAGCTTCCCATTCGGCGATGCACAAGTTCGGTTCTGGACCAGCGACTTGACGAAGGAATACGTGCGACTGAATTCTGAGTACACGACATAGCTCGCGCGATGTCGTGTCAACGGAAAACCTCAAAGCGCAACACCAGCGCAAGCAAGAGTTTCCGTCAATACCAGCAGTAGAGTCGCCGTGAATTATTCGGCTGCAGACTCTTCTTCGAAGCTCACGAAGGGGCTGATTTTGCGAACTTTGGCCATGATGGCGAGCTTCTCGTCAGTGCTGCCCGCTTTTTCATAACGTACGCGCAATTTGGCAAGCTTAGCGCGGCGCGTTCTTCGCCGAGCGATTTCGCGCGTCCTTTCGACACGTCCCATGGCTAATACAGATCCTTAGTTAAACCGTTTCCAGAATGGACAAGAGAAACGACCGTTTTAGCACGCCATTGCCAATCGGTCAACAATTAAGTCGACGAACATGCGTGGTTTTCTAAATCGGCAATCGTGCGATTCCATCAGAAGCCCAGCTTTTCGAAAAAGCCGGGCTTCTTTTGCCCATGGCCTGCATTCGATAAGCTGGCAACCCCACACTTCACAGGAATTCAGCCATGCCCAGCGTTGCCATCATTGGAGCCAGTCGTAATCGACGAAAATACGGAAATATGTCGGTCCGAGCTCACCAAAGTCAGGGATACGACGTCTACCCAGTGAATCCAAATGCCAGCGAAATCGAGGGACTTCCGTGTTTTGGCTCGCTGGACGAGGTCCCCGAAGAGGACTTGGATCGCATCAGCGTTTATCTGCCCCCAGAATATGGGCTCGATTTGCTCGAACAGATCAACCAGAAGGGAGCCGATGAAGTTTGGTTCAATCCAGGCAGCGAAAGCCCCGAAATTTTCGAGCGGGCCCGAGAATTGGGACTCAATCTGATTTTGGCATGCAGTATCGTCGATGTCGGCGTGTCGCCCATGTCACTGTGAGCGACTGATGCCGGAGTTTCCTGATGTTGAGCTGTACTGCAACGCTCTGGAGCGATTCATTGGCGATCAGCGAATCGAGGGGATCTCGATTCGTAGCCCGTTCTTGGTTCGATCCTTCGAGCCGGACATCCATGAATCCATAGGTTCACGGGTTGTTGGCATTCGTCGATTGGGAAAGCGAATTGTTTGGAAGCTTGAATCCGACACGTTCTTCATTTTCCACCTGATGATTGCCGGCCGATTTCATTGGAAGAAAGCGGGATCGAAACCAACTCGCAAGGTCGATTTGGCCAGCTTCGATTTCTCCAACGGCACGCTAATGCTGACAGAAGCAGGCTCTAAGAAGCGAGCGTCGCCCCACGTTGTCGTCGGTCAAGACGCGGTGGCCGAACATGATCCCGGCGGTTTGGAGCTATTCGAGGCTTCGCTGGAGGAATTTCACCAACGGCTGCGTTTAGAAAACCACACGCTGAAAAGGTCGCTCAGTGATCCACGCTTCTTTAGCGGGATAGGCAACGCTTACTCGGACAAGATTCTTCACGCAGCGGGCCTGTCGCCGATCGCACTGTCACAAAAGCTGACTGATGAGCAGATCGCGACATTGTTTGACGCCACCTTGAGCACACTCGCCATTTGGCGAGATCGATTGATTGAGCAAACCGGCGACGACTTTCCAGAAAAGGTAACTGCATTCCGCGATGGAATGGCCGTTCATGGACGCTTCGGGGAGCCTTGCCCGACCTGCCAAACCGATGGCCGAGTCCTGGCCGATCGCTCGTTGTCTCGATTACTCAAAGATGATTGGCCGCGTCGCGTGGAGGACTTGGAGTAATCTTAGCTGACAGCTTCTGCTGCCACTTCAGTTGTTGCTGCCGAGGGCTCCTTTGCCTTTTGAGCTTGTACCGATCGTTCAATCAAGCGTCCCAGTGGTCCGGCTAACAATGCTGGCAAGAAGATGATGTCAGCAACCAAAGCCGCTCCAATCAAGGCTGCCATGATCAGTCCAAAGCGACTCACCAAGAGCAGATCGCAGCCCGAGAGCATCATCAGCCCGATGCCAACGATGGCGCTGGTTTGCCACATTGCTGGCCCACAGTGAGCCAAAGCTGCTGACACGGCTTCGTCTCGACTTAGGCCGCGTCCGACGCCTTCCTTAAACCAAGTCAGCAGGTGCAATGTTCCGTCGATGGCGATACCCAATGCCACCGACGCCGTGATCATGCTGCCAATGTCGATTGCCAAGCCGTTCCAGGCAATCAGTCCAAACACGACTCCGACGGGCATCAGATTGGGGAGCATCGCGATCAGGCCCGCCAACGGGTTCCTGAGAAGTACCATCATCACCACAGCGATAATGCAAAACGCTAAGCCGAAGCTGCGAATCAGACTTTCCAGCACCGCTTTTTGCGTGCGCAAGAACAGCGGAATCGTTCCGGTGACGACATGATTTGCCCCGGATGGGCCAAGAACCTCGGTAGCTATGCGATCGACGTCGTCAGTTAGCACGGTGTAATCCATGTCGGTCATCACCAAGACTTGTGCCGTGATTCGCCAAAGTTCGTCACCGGGACGAGAAAGTTCGCGGCCGTCAGGAGTGTCGAGCGACTCGGTTGAGACCGCCAGCAGACGCTTCACTGCACTCGCTTTCTCGCCGCGCAGGGCCTTTTGGGTTTCGTTCACTCGCTTGTTGTAGAGCGCTCGCTGAATACGGGTGGCATTCTCGGCGAGTTCATTGCTGACAGGGCGAAAGTCGGCCAGCGATATTGTTCCGGTGATGTCTTGATACTCGCCGATCCGACGTTCCAGCTCGCGAACCAATTCGAGGCGTTGCAGAATATTCAACTTCTCTTGAGCCTCTGGCCCGAATCGCACAACGGTCTCAACGGGCACGATTCCTGACAAGTTGTCTTCCAAGAAGTAGTAGTCTTGGATCAACTTCGATGTGTTCGGAAAGTAACGAATGACCTTCGTCTCGGTGCGGAAATCCTTCAGCCCAACCAAGGAAATCGCGAACGCTGTCAAACATCCAGATGACACCAACAGCCAACGACGCGTGAGGAAACTTCCCAACCGATCCCAAACCTTCGGGCTTGTTTCAGAAACTGCGAACGCTTTAGATGGCCAAAAAAGTAGCAACGCCGGCAGCCCGACAAGAATCGTAAAGATGGCTCCCACGCAACCGATTGCCGAGTACATTCCGAAGTCGCGGACTGGCTTCAGCGGGCTAGTCATCAGCGAGATTAAACCGATGGCCGTCGTGACGCTTGCCAGAGCACATGGCTCCTTGGCCATTCGGACTGCCTCGCGAACGGCGGTCTTCAGGTCGTGCGCAGCCGCATGCTTCCAATAGTTGGCGACATGGATGCCGCCCGAAATCGTCAACACCAACAGCAAGTTTGGCATGACGACCAACACCATATTCATGCTGCCTTTTGTGACCGGCACCAACGACAAGGTCACAAAGGTCGTGTACAGAGCGATCATCAGGACCAGCGTTGCCAAACGGCCGCTGCGAAGCATGACGAACGAAAGAAACAAGCCGACGATCAACGAAAGCAAAACGGGCGAACGCTTATTCAACTGCCAAACGGGGTAATCGCGATTCCAACCCGCTCCTTTGACGGCTCTATTCAGCGAAGAGCGAACGATAGGACTTCCCCCCAAACGAAACTCGTTGGGATCGATGTTGGCGGCGACAGCAGCATCTTGGAGGGCTTGGTAAGAAACTTTGAGGTTCTCAATCGCCGCTTCGGAATAAGTGATTGGGATCACGACAGGGCCATCCAACTCACAATTGGTAAAGAGTGGATCGGGGTCGTCTTCATCGTCGCTCAGGTCAAGAGGCATGCTCAACGACAATTGTCGAAACTGTGCAAATCGCTCGTCATCAGGATTGAGACCGTCCCACTCGACCCGTAAGCCAATTGTTTCGCCCTCGTCCGTCTTTGAGTACTTGTCGCGAGCAACACGAATGTTGAGACTCAAATCGGTTGCGGCAGCACCAATGAGCCGCTCGATCGCCGTATCAATCTGCGAACGCGCGTCCTTCCCCAATTCGACATAAACGTGGTTCTTGCCCGTGCTAAACATGATGCCGCGCAATCGCTGCACGGCCTCATCGCGGTCGACTTTGAAGTCGGCCATGAATTTGATGGCTTCGTTTGGCGATCGTACGCTCGAAAACAGCTCGCCCAATTCGCCTTTGTTGGCCGTGTTCTTCAGCTCCGCCACAAAAGACTCGACGCGGCGATCGCGTAGCGAACTGCTGTCCCACGAAACAATAATGCGATCCTCGTGAGAAAACTGTCGGTGATACCACTTCAAGGTCACCGACAACGGATCGTCTTTAGGAAGCCAGTTGGCGACGTTGTTCTCGAGATGAATGCCTTGGGCCGCCCAAAGCGCGAACGGCAACACGACAATCATTGCCAGCAAAGCTAGCACTGACCGCTTGCGTTCGCGCTTCAAGATTTCATCATATATTTCAGACATTGCACCGCCGCCTGATTGAGGCGAGCCCCAGTGTAGAGAGCGGCTCCCATTGTATCAACGCGCTGCTCGCGCCAAGCGACTGGGGCACGAGACGTTGATCCAAATCCGACAACCTGATCAAATTGGGAAGTCTGCGTAAGCAATTCGGGTGAAACTTGCCGACTTTGACCGTGTGGTTGCGTTCGCAATGGTAATTGTGAGGGACGATCAATCGCGTTAATTACGAATTGAATATCCAATGTCGAACAAGGAATGTCCAATGATGAAGTGACGGACAATCGTACGAACCGCCAGTTTTGAAAGCATCCTACTTCGACTTTGGACATTCCTTGTTCGGCATTGGATATTCAATTCAGCGCAGCAAAAGATGCCAGCGTTCTTGGAGAACGAGCCTCTTCATGAGCCAACTATTCGATCAACCCATCTTCGCGAAGCAAGTCGATCGCGTCGGCGAACGCGGCAACGGTGACGTCGATGTCCTCGTCACTGTGGGCCAGCGACGTCGAACCAGCCCAACCCATCCAATCAACTCCGCCTAACAACAATGCACATCGGAAGGCGTGAGACAACGTCTTGTCGAATCCGACGTCCAACTTCAGATAATCGTTGTCGAAGGGAATGAAATCATCGCTGTCTGGCCGAGGCCCATCGTAATCCGCGTGAATCTTGATCGCCGAGAAATCACCATACGCGACCCACTTCGCGGACTTGTCAGCAAACACGTCATTCAACCGCTTCCGCAACTTGGCGGCTTGGGCATTCGAATGCTGTGATGGTTCGTTCGTCGCCACAATCTCGAGCGCGGCGATGCCAGCCGCTGCCGAGAGCGGGTTGGCGTTGTAAGTACCGGGGTGCTTCATTTTCTTGCCAAGCGGATTGTTATAGGCAAGGGCCTGCATCAAATCGGCTCGACCTGACAAACATCCGCCGGGAAGTCCTCCAGCAAGGACTTTGGCTAGGGTCGTCATATCAGGGACAACATCACAAACACCCTGAAAGCTATGCTTGTCGACTCGGAATCCCGTGATCACTTCATCCAGAACGAAGATGACATTCTTCCGCTTGGTCAGCTCACGCAAACCTTGAAGAAACTCTTTGCGAACCGGGACGACACCCCAACGGCTTCCGTTGCCTTCCAAGAACACACAAGACGGATCGTGCTCATCGATGGCGGCTTCGACTGCGGCTAAGTCATTTGGCGGAACGATCACCAAATCGCCAAACACGCCATCGGTGACGCCGGGCACCTCGTAGCCTGCTCCGTGAGGTGGCTCGGCCGCAGGAATTAAGTTGTCGTGCCAGCCATGAAAGTTGCCGGCGAATTTGATGACCTTGGACTTATCACTAACAATCCGAGCGACTCGCAATGCCATCAATGTGGCTTCAGTGCCACTGTTGGTGAACCGCATCATTTCGGCCGAGGGCACTAGCTTGCGAACCCAGTCCGCCCATTCCAACTCCAACTCGTGACAAGCGCCAGGGTGAGTGCCCAAGGGCATTTGTTTCTGAACCGCTTCCACAACCGCCGGGTGACTGTGTCCCAGCAACATGGCTCCGTGGCCAACCCAATAGTCGATGGCTGCGTTTCCTTCCGCGTCGTATTTCTTCGAACCTTCAGACCGTGTGGCATAAAACGGGAACGGCTGCAAAAACCGAGCGTCATGCGTCACACCATTGGGAAACAGCGTGCTGGCTCGTTCATAGTGTTGAGCCGAGCTGGCGAACTTCTCATGGAAGAGTTGATTGATTCGGTTGGTCATTGCTGAGGCTCTTGGTACTTACGACTGTGGTTTAAACAAGGTTCGCTCACAAATTCTTGCCAAGTTGGGCAGGATATAGTAACCCGACGCGTGAGCGAGGGACGTTCACACGTGTTCGCAACCAATAATCAAAGACTTCGAACACGTGTGAGCGTCCCTCGCTCACGCGTCGGGTTACTATGGAAATGGCACACGTGACGAAAGCCAAAATCCTTGAGCACACCCAAACGACTTCATCGCGTTGCGGGCTGTTGGCGATCAAGATACCTTTTATAGAGGTGGCACGAAACCATCGCTGCACTTTCTTAATGGGATTCGATTATGGAAACGCTTCTGATTGCCGTCGGAGCTTTCGTCGGCTTTATTGTGGCTTACCACACCTATGGCCGTTGGCTATCGCGCAAAATCTTCGGATTGACCGTCGAGAACGAAGTGCCCTCGCATCAACTCCGTGACGATGTGGACTTCGTACCGACTCGCAAAGAGGTCATTTTTGGCCACCATTTCACCAGCATTGCCGGGACAGGACCGATCGTCGGCCCGGCCATTGCCGTTTTTTGGGGATGGTTACCCGCACTCTTGTGGGTTATTTTCGGTTCGATCTTTATCGGTGCGGTCCATGACTTTAGCGCCTTGGTGATTTCGCTTCGAAACCGAGGCCAGACGGTGGGTGAAGTGGCCGGAAGATTGATCAACCCGCGCGCTCGCGTGCTGTTTCTGATCATCTTGTTCATGGCACTGACGGTCGTCTTGGCCATCTTCGGCTTGGTCATAGCCATCATATTCCGACTTTACCCCGAAAGCGTTTTGCCAACGTGGGTCTCGCTACCACTGGCCATTGCAATTGGTGTCTGGGTATACAAAAAAGGTGGCGGATTGCTGGGACCGTCGCTGGCTGCATTGGCCGTGATCTACGGAGCAGTCTGGGTTGGTGCCTATGTTATGCCCGTCGACATCAACGCTTTAGTTGGAGTTCCCGCAGCCGGCCCGTTTCCAAATGTCGTGACCGTTTGGACGCTGGTTTTGTTCGTGTACTGTTTCTTCGCGTCGGTGTTGCCAGTGTGGGTCATGCTGCAACCTCGCGACTATATCAATAGCCATCAGTTGGTAGTTACACTGGGCTTACTGATGCTTGGAGTCATCGTGGCCGGCGCGACGGGCAAGGCGCAGCTTGCCGAGAGTACTCCGGCGTTTGCGGGCGACGCATTGCCAGCGGACGCCCCGCCGATCTTTCCGTTCCTGTTCATCACGATTGCCTGCGGTGCGTGCAGCGGCTTCCATTGCTTGGTCAGTAGTGGCACAACCAGCAAACAAGTTGATAAGGAAACCGACGCTCAATACGTCGCCTATGGATCGATGTTACTCGAAGGTGGCTTGGCCGTGATGGTCATTCTTGCGTGTTGTGCTGGCGTGGGGATGGGCGCCTTTGATCGTACAAAGAACGATGCGGCTCCTGGCGGATACGAATACGTTAAGCGTTTGGAAGCCGATGGAACTCAAGCGACAGGCCGAGCCGCCTGGAGCGCGCAATACGACATTGGACGCAGCTGGAAAGATTTTTCACTAGGAAACAAAGTCGGCGCCTTCATCAACGGCGGCGCGAATTTCTTGACGGCCATCGGAATTCCTTTGAAGCTAGGCATCGGTGTCATTGCTGTTCTGGTGGCTTGCTTCGCCGCAACCACGTTAGACAGCGCGACCAGATTGCAGCGGTACGTCATCCAAGAACTAGCCGGTACACTCAAAGTCAAACCGCTAACCAACAAGTATGCGGCCACCCTGTTTGCCGTCGTATTGGCCGGAATTGTCGCCATGATGCCCGGCAACCCGAAGCTTGGTGCTGGTAGCGGTGGCTTGATCCTATGGCCGCTGTTCGGTGCCACCAACCAGTTGCTGGCGGGCCTGGCATTTATGGTCACTGTCTTCTATCTCTGGCGACGCGGCAAAGCCGTTTGGTTCGCTGTCATTCCGATGATCATGATGATGATCATGCCGGCTTGGGCCATGCTGTGGAACATGTTCAACCCGGATACCGGATGGTTGCACAGCGGCAAGACGCTCTTGTTCTGGAATGGAGTCGCCATCTTGACCATACAGGTTTGGATGATCGTCGAGGGCCTGCTGTTGATGCCGAAGGCGAAAGGCATTTTAGAGGAAGCGTTGCCGCCATTGCCCTCAAAGCAGCCAGCCGCTGAGACGAGCTGATTGCCTTTATAGGAGTGCGGTGGTCTGGCACCGCTTTGGATTCTTTGGACTTCGTGCAGAAATCCGAAAATACGTGATCGTCCCGAATCCAGTGCGAAAGCCAAATCAATCCAAAGCGGTGCCAGACCACCGCACTCGATAAAATCCAAAAACGCATCAAAACTCGCGTTTCCGGTTACAAGACGATCCATCCATACGATTGGTGAGTGCCCATGAAGTCGATCGACCTATCCGCGCCGCTTGATCGCCGCCGTTTGTTGAAAGTTGCCTTGGGGGGCTTGGCCGCCGGGCCGCTGATCACTTCGTCCGCAAGGCGACTTGCTGTCGCTGAGGAAAAAGCTCGAAGCAATATCGGCAAGGATTTCGTCACCGACATCGAAGTCCACAACATCATGGTCCCGTATCACGATTGGTTGCATGATACTTTGCAACACTTTTACGGACCGACGCGGAGAGTGATCTATGTCGTTCACACGAAGAGCGGCCTTGTTGGTTTGGGGGAAGGTCACAGTGCCGAGCCTCAGAGTGTGATCGATCGCTATGTCGGCTCGAATTACTTCGAGTGGATTGGCGACGAGACCTCACTGCCGCTAGGCTCGGCGATGTACGATCTGATGGGGCAAGCCGCGGACATTCCGGTTTCGAAACTGTTCGGGAAACGACATCGCCAATGGGTCCCGGTCGGTTCATGGACTGTTTCCGCCGACCCCAAACACATGGCCGAAGCGGTCTCACGGTATTCACGCGCTGGATACACTTGGCTCAAATATCATCTATCACCGTTTGAAAATGTGATGGATCAATTAGAGGCCATGCAAATCGTCGCGCCGCGTGGATTTCGGATTCAGTTCGACTTAACTTCGGGCGGGACTGATGACAACACTCAGGAACTTTTAGAGCGGATCAGCAAATCGCCGCTGGCTGGTGCCTTCGAGGATCCAATGAACACAAAGGACCTCGACGAGTACGCTCTGCTTCGAAAGCACTGCCGCTTGCCAATCTTGCTGCATCACAGTCCGCTTCAATTCACGTTTGATGTGCTTCGGCAGGCGGCGGATGGTTACATTCTTGGGCATCAGAAAATCGGCGTTGCTATGCGGCGTGCCGGTTTGATGGAGGCCACGAATGCTCCGTTCATGCTGCAAAATGTCGGAGGCCTGATCACTCGCACGATGACCACACAGATGCAATCGGCGTTTCCAACAGCGCATCTTCATACACACAGCGATGCGGAAACGTGGAAGGAAGATGTGGTGAACGAGACGATTGATCCGGTGAACGGTCTCGTCCGCGTTCCCAATGCGCCGGGCCTAGGTATCACATTGAATCGTGAAAAGCTCGAGAAGCTCAAAGCCCTGAAACTGCCCGAACAGCCCAAGTGGATCATTCGCTCTCAATTCGCAAACGGGGCGAAGATGTACAACATCGCTGACCCAAAACAAAACATCTTTATGGTGCGTCCCGATGTTCGCAAACTGATTCCCATGAGCTACGCCTCACCAATTTCCTCGACGTGGTGGGACGACGACGGATCACCGGAGTACAAGCAGATATTCAAGCGGATTGAGAAAGAAGGCATCGTCTTGGAAAAGTAACGACGTGTCTCAAAGCACGCCGTACTTTTCGTAAGCCTCGGTCGCTTTCATGCCGTTTCGGATGGCGTCGCGTGTGATGTTTTCAGCGTGTACCTTGTCCCAGGCTCGCTTCAGAGCTTCCTCTTCATGAGCCTGCGGGACCACGACGATGCCATCGACGTCAGCCACGACAAGATCTCCCGGAGCAAACGTTACGCCGTCGATCTCGACGGGCACGTTAACGTCAATCACTCGCTGTCGATTCAGGCTGTCTAAGACATTCGTGCCGCGAGCATACACGGGAAACCCAACTTCTTTCATCTGACGGACGTCGCGCACGGCACCGTCGACAATGACGCCGATGCAGCCGCCATTTCGCGCGGCCGTCGTCAGCAGTTCTCCCCAGATGCCTGATCGCATCGAACCGCCAGCAGCAGCGATCATCACATCGTCCAGCTGGCACGAGTCGACAGCTTGCAACTCCAGCTCGTACGGACGAGGGTCCTCGTGGCTCATGTCGGCCCATAGAGTTGTCCGACAACGTCCGACTAGGAAGCCTTCAACAGTCAGCGCCGGCAACGGAACTCGCGGTGACTGAACGGGGCAACCGAGCGAATCAAGGGCATCTGAGATCACCGCGGAATACATATGCTCGCGGATCATATCGAGCGTGATGGTTTCAGGGGTGTCAGACATTTTTCACTTCCAATGATGAGACGCAAAGTAGCCATCACTCTCCGAGTGATGGCTACTTTTTCAGTCGTTTAACGCCCAGCCGGAGGCAGTGGCTCTAAAACTCTGCGTTCTTTGGGGTTCGCGGGAATGGGATGACGTCGCGAATGTTTTGCATTCCTGTCACCAGTTGAACAAGACGCTCCAGTCCAAGTCCGAAACCGGAATGTGGGACAGACCCGTAACGCCGCAAGTCCGCGTACCACCAGTACTCTTTCGGATCCAAATCACATTCTTCCATTCGTGCCAGCAAAACGTCGAGACGTTCCTCGCGCTGGCTGCCGCCGATGATTTCGCCAACGCGTGGCACCAATACATCCATGGCTCGCACTGTCTTCTCGTCGTCATTGCAACGCATGTAGAACGGTTTAATCGTTCTGGGATAATCGTGCAGGATCACGGGTTGTTTGAAGTGTTGTTCGGTCAAGAACCGTTCGTGCTCGGATTGAAGATCGCGGCCACATTCGACTGGGTATTCGAACTCAGTACTGCTGTCTTCGAGAATCTTAACCGCCTCGGTGTACGGCAAGCGAATGAAGTCGTTGTCGATGATGTTTCGCATCGTGTCCATACACGTCTTGTCGATTCGCAAGTTGAAGAAATCCATGTCTTCCGGGCATTGCTCGAGCACATCGCGGATCACCGTTTGAATGAACTCTTGAGCCAACGTCATGTTGTCTTCGAGTTCGTAGAAAGGCATCTCGGGCTCGACCATCCAGAACTCGGCCAAGTGCCGCGCCGTGTTGGAATTCTCAGCTCGAAACGTTGGCCCGAATGTGTAACAGTCACCAACGGATGTGGCGAAGATCTCGGCCTCTAGTTGTCCACTAACTGTTAGAGATGCCGCCTTGCCGAAGAAATCTTGCGAGAAATCAATCTCCGTTTGGATTTGGGCGAGCTTCACGAGGTCCAACGTTGTTACCTGGAACATCTCGCCCGCCCCCTCACAGTCGCTGGTCGTGATGATGGGCGTATTGATGTAGAGGAAGCCGCGATCTTGAAAGAATCGATGAATCGACGCCGAGATTGCGTTTCGCACGCGTGCAATTGCCCCGAATGTGTTCGTTCGCGGTCGTAAGTGAGCGATCTCACGTAGAAACTCGAAGCTGTGGCGTTTCTTTTGAAGTGGGTACGATTGGGCGTCGGCAGTCCCCAAAAGCTTCAGACTGCCGGCTTGCATCTCGACACGTTGCCCCTTGCCCGGCGATTCTTTCAGTTCGCCCGTCAAGGCCACGCTGGCACCGGTGGTGACGTCCTTGATCGTGGCTTCGTAGCCCTCGACATCGGCATCGACCACGCATTGAAGGTTGGCCATGCACGAACCGTCATTCAGCTCGATGAACGAAAACCCGTGTTTCGAGTCCCTTCGAGTTCGCACCCAACCGCGAACCTCAACCTGTTCGCCCGGCTGTCCATTTTTGAGTAAATCGGAGACCTTCGATCTCGACATTTCAATCATCCTTTGATTTCACAGCATTTCGGCTGAAATGTGCCGTCGGTTGTCGTGATGGTATTATGGCAACCGCTTACAGATTTGTCATCGCAGACTTTCCTATCGTGCTCGAAGTGGATAGAAATAGGGATGACGGAACCCAAAGACCGGAAATGTAACGCCCAAACGTTACCTTTACACGGTGCCGGTTCTTTGGTGGGCAGGATATGTCACCCCAGCCGTGCTCACCTCATTATTCACGCAAGAGGAAACTCACATGACTCACCCCAGCTTTCGAATGCTGCTGCTCGGCACCGCATTGCTCTTTGTCGTCTCGCCGCTGCAAGCCGATCATCACTTGCCACCAAAGGGCCTAAAGCCCCTGAAATACCCGAAAGACAATCCGCAAACCGCCGCCAAAATCGAACTTGGCAAGCAGTTGTACTTCGACCCTCGATTGTCCAGCGATGACACCGTTTCCTGTGCCAGTTGCCACGATCCCAAAAAGGGCTACAGCAATGGCGAGCGTTTCGGTATCGGCGTCGATGGCAAGGAAGGCGGCCGCAACACGCCGACGATCATCAACATGGCATACTCGCGAATGCAATTTTGGGACGGTCGAGTTTACTCGCGAACCGCCAGCCTCGAAGCTCAAGCCTTGGGCCCGATCGCCAATCCGATCGAGATGAACCTTCCGCTCGACAAAATGGAAATCAAATTGA
Organism: Planctomycetaceae bacterium; assembly: GCA_002722955.1. GTDB lineage: Bacteria > Planctomycetota > Planctomycetia > Planctomycetales > Planctomycetaceae. The sequence continues at coordinate 17,367 of PBMZ01000052.1, forward strand.
ACAAAATCGAAGGCTACCGCAAGCAATTCAAAGCCGTCTTCGGTGCCGACAAGATCGTCAAAGAAGACGTCGCCAAGGCAATCGCGGCTTTCGAGCGAACAATTCTTTCCGGCGATGCCCCCTACGACCGCTTCAAGGCTGGCGACGAGAAAGCCCTTTCCGCAGCCGCCAAACGCGGTATGGACCTGTTCTTCAGCGGCAAGAAAACTAACTGCGTCGCGTGCCATAAGGGCGAGCGATTCAGGGACGACGCCTTTCACAATATTGGTGTTGGCATGGACGCAAAGAAGCCCGACGTTGGCCGCTTCGCTGTCACGAAGCTCGAGGGAGACCGCGGCCGATTCAAGACACCGCCGCTGCGAGAAGTTGACAAAAACGGACCGTACATGCACGACGGTAGCTTGAAGACGTTGGAAGAAGTCGTCGAGTTCTATGCCAAAGGCGGCATCAAGAACCCGCAACTCTCGGAAGACATCAAACCATTGAAGCTGACCAAACAAGAAAAGGCCGACTTGGTGACCTTCATGAAAGAAGGACTCAGCAGCAAGAAGTATCCGATGGTGAAAGCTCCAAAGCTGCCCAAATAGTCGCCGATTGAATTCAAAGACAGACTACTAGGACCAATAACTACATCCAGGAGATCGAAGTAGATGAAAATCTTAAGCTCACTGTGCGCCATCGCTGTGCTGACGACTGCCACAGCAACCGTAAACGCCCAAAAGGTGGACACCGTCGTTGGCGGTTTGAACAATCCTTGCGGCATTGCTATCCAACCTGAAACCGGCACCATTTTCGTCGCCGACAGCGGCGCCGGCCGAATCGTCAAGATCGTCGAAGGCAAGCTACACAACGTCGTCACGGATTTCCCGATCGACGTCTATGGCAAAGGCCCGAAATTCAACATCGGCCCGCTTGGTATCGGATTCCTCGGCAAGAACACTCTCGTTGTTGGCGGTGGCGGAAACATTGACGACAAAGAACGCCTGCGTGTTTATGACGTTTCTGGCGGCACCAAGAAAGCTGCCGACATGGTTGCCAGCTTTGGCTTGAAGGCCAACGAAGACCTGAAAGCCGAAGGCAACTACTACGGAGTCGCCGTCATGGATTCCGGCATCTTCGTCACCTGCAACGGCGACGACACCGAAGGCTGGATCGCCAAGGCCAACCACAAGAAGGGCAAAGTCAAGAACTTCAAACGCTTCATCGCCTCGAAAGAAGCCACCGAAGTCGACGCCCCGGTTGCCGTGACGAACAACAAAAAGGGTGAATTGGTCGTCGGCCAAATGGGCGAGATCTCGATCCCCGAAGACGGCTTGGTGACGATCTACAACGCCAAATCCGGCAAGATGATCTCAAACCACGAAGTTGGTCTCAGCGACATCACGGCATTGGCCTACGGCAAGAACGGCAAACTCTACGCCACCGACTTTAATTGGCTGGACACCAAAAAAGGCGGCTTGTTCGTCGTCGATTTGGAAGGTGAAGATTCCGAAAAGGTCGTCGGCTTGGACAAACCAACCGCCATCGCCGTTGGAAAAGACGGCGCGATGTACATCACGGTCATCGGCACCGGCGATGACAACCCAGGCAAAGTCGTCAAGGTTTCTTGGTAAGCCACATCCTTTGACGCAATTCAAATTACGCACAAACCCTTGGTGCTTCGCGCCAAGGGTTTGTTTATTTATTAGATTAAGTGAACTCGATCGTTTAACGCCCAGCCGAAGGCGCCGGATTTCCCAAGTTCATACTTGATCGTCCAAAAGTGGAAAATGAACGATAGTGCCTTACCGTCTGAATCAACCAACGCGAGCGATCCAGAGTCAGCTCGCACACGACGCATTCTCATCTTGGGCCTCATCACTGTGAGCATTGCAGGCTTTATCATCGCGGCCGGGAAGACGCACCCCGTTGGTGCACGACCGCTGACATGGACGAATACCGAGCATCTCGGCGACGCCGCCACTGAAACGCTGCGAGTCACCTCGTTCAACATTCACGGCGGCAAGGGACTCGATGGCGAACGAAACTTGGAGCGCATCGCCAAGCTACTCGAAGGCAGCGACATCGTCGGTCTAAACGAAGTGCATCATCGAACCTTCGAAGGCACAAACCAAGCCCACCAATTAGGCCAGCGCCTGAAACTTGCCGCCGCTTTCGCCCCCACAGAACGCCGCTGGGGCCGAGACCACTTCGGAAATGGACTCCTGAGTCGAATCGCGATCAATGACGGACAGCAATCGCCGCTCACAGGAACTTACGACGACAAATTCCGCAACATCATCACTGGCAACTTTGAATGGCAGCGCCAAAACGTTTGGCTACTGATCACTCACATCGACCGAACACGTGATCGGAAGCAACAATTGAAAGCCGCGCTCGAAATGTTCGAGAAAACGAAGACCCCTGCTATTCTTATGGGCGACTTCAACACGACGATCGACGACAACTTGCTATCGAGCTACTTCAAAAGCAAATCCGCCAAAGACGCCGTGGGAACTTCAGCCGATTGTCCGCAACGCATCGACTGGATCTTAACTTGTGGATTCGAAGTTGTTTCATCGCAGTGCGTCACCAATGATGCATCCGATCATCCGATGGTGACGGTCGAACTGAAGCTAAGTGGTAATCGCTGATTAGCCTTGAATCGCTTCTTTCACGATCCGTCCATGAATGTCAGTGAGCCGGAAGTCGCGTCCCGCGTATCGGTAAGTCAGCCGATCGTGGTCCAAGCCCAGCAAATGCAAGATGGTTGCGTGTAGGTCGTGGAAGTGAACCTTGTCCTCGGCGGCGTAGAATCCGTACTCGTCCGTTTGCCCGATCGACGTTCCTGGCCGGACGCCTCCACCAGCCATCCACATTGTGAAGCCCCACGGATTGTGGTCTCGGCCGTTGGCGTTTTGTGAGACGGGTGTGCGGCCGAACTCGCCGCCCCAGATCACTAGCGTATCATCCAGCAACCCGCGTTGTTTTAGGTCCTTGATCAACGCCGCGATGGGGCGGTCGACTCTCTTAGTCTGCGACGAGTGATTGCTGACCAAGCCGCTATGAGCATCCCAGCCGTTGCCGTTGCATTGTACGAATCGAACGCCGCGTTCGGAAAGTCGGCGGGCGATCAAACATTGACGGGCGAAGCTCTCCGTTGATTTCTCGTTCAAACCGTACAGCTTTTGCGTTTCAGCAGTCTCTTGAGACAAATCCAAGGCCGCGGGAGCCTCCATTTGCATGCAAAACGCTAGCTCGAACGACTTAATCCGAGCTTCCATGTCGCTGGTTACACCGCCGCTTTGAGCCGCCAGCTTGGACAGCATCTCCAATTCCAACTTTTGTCGGCGAATGTCTTTCGGGCTTGCGGTCATGAAAGGAAACTTGGCATTCTTCTGACCGCCCAAGACAGTTCCTTGGTAAATCGCTGGCAAGAACGCGGAACCAAAGTTGTTGGCACCGCCTTGCGATGTCGCTTGATCAATGGTGATGTACGCCGGCAAGTTCTCGTTCTCGCTGCCCAGCCCGTACGTAATCCACGACCCCATGCTCGGCCGAATAAACGTGTCACTGCCGGTGTGCCATTCCAACACGGCTCCACCATGGCGCGGGTTCGTGCAGTGCATGGATTTGATGATGCACAGATCGTCGATGACGCCAGAAAGTTCAGGGAACAACTCTCTGACCCATTGGCCGGACTCGCCCTGTCTTTGGAATTTCCACGGCGAGGCCAACAGTCCGCCCAATTGTTGTGGAAAAGAGAGCACGCGCGGCAGCGCCGATCGAGGCAGTTCCTTGCCGTTGTCCTTCGTCAGTTGCGGCTTGTAATCAAACGTGTCGACGTGCGATGGCCCACCAAACATGAACAACATAATCACACGTTTGGCTTTCGCCGCATAATGCGGTTTGGCATTCGCCAGCAGCGGCGCCAACGCCAAACTGCCAAAACCGGCCCCCAATTGCCCGATGAATTGGCGTCGCGATCCGATTTTGTTTGGTACCCGATTCATCTCAAATCCAGTTCGTCGCGAGGGTGGCGTAGTAGCGAACCCCAATACGTTGCAACTCGGACTGGGGGCTTCGCTCCGCTCCGACCCCAGCCACCCACCAACCCTTAAACAACCACCTTTTTCATTAGCGTAGATCAGCGTCGATAGTGTTCCCAAAACACTCACTTCACATACATAAACTCATTCGACGAAAACAAAACTCGCACAATCGACTGCCAAACCTCAATTTCGCGAGTCCTATCGTCAACAGTCTTTTCAACACCCGCACTTCGCCGCTTAGCGAATTCTAGCCACGCAGTAGCTTCGTCATCGGTTGGCTGACGACAGAGCAACTCTTCGTAAACGCTGGATAACCGAGCACGCGGGCTTTCTTCACTCTTAACCGCTTGCTCGGCGACGAGTCGAGATGATTTTCGAACCAATTCATTATTCAGCATAAACAGCGCCTGCGGCGCCACGGTCGTCGTGTTTCGGCGTCCAGCAGGAACGGAAGGATCGGGGAAATCGAACGTCGTCAAGAACTCATGCAACCCACTTCGAATAACCGGCAGGTAAACAGTGCGTCGTGGTTGTTGATGCACAGCGTTGCATTTTTCGATCTCGCCGCTGGACATGATCTTATGGTTTCGAACGGGCAAAGTCTTGCCGCCGATCTTAAGATCGAGTTGCTTGCTGAGAGCCAGCAAACTGTCGCGCAGCTCTTCAGCTTGTAACCGCCTGGCTGACATTCGCCAATAGTGACTGTTGTTTAAATCCTTCTCCAGCCCCGTTTCACTATCGGCAGCACTCAACCGATACGTGGTCGAGTTGAGTATCAAGCGTTGGATAGCCTTGATTGACCAGCCCGATTCCATGAACTGGATCGCGAGCCAATCTAACAGCCGCTGGTTCTTGGGACGTTGCCCCAGTTGACCGAAGTTGTCAACGCTTTCAACCAACCCACTGCCAAAGTGCCAATTCCAGATCCGATTGACCATCACTCGCGCCGTCATTGGATTCTTCTTAGAAGCAAGCCATTCCGCCAACTCGCGCCGTCCGCTTTCACCTTTGGCGACGTTAATCGGCGACGATGCAAGAATCACGGGAACACCGCGGTTCACTGAAGTCGACGGCGTCAGATGGTTACCACGAAGTAACAGTGGCATGTCAGCAATGTCGCCATCCTTCACGGCCATCGCTGTTGGAATCTTTCCGATTTCGGCGTAAGCTTCATTCAGTTTTGCGCTGTGTTGCTTCCGCTGCTCTCCCGACATGTTGGTCTTGTTGCCATTAACCAAAACATCGTCGTTCTCGTCCATTTGCAGTTCGAGCTTCGCCAGTCGGGCGTTGTCGGCTTGGTTCGTAAGTGCTGTCAGGTTAAATTTCGCATCCACCCGAAAGCTGTGCATCGACGTGGTACTTCGCAAGATGCCCGCCATTGCGTAGTAGTCGCGTTGTGAAATCGGATCGAACTTATGGTCGTGACAGCGAGCACACGCTACCGTCAGTGCCAAGAACGCTCGCGATATCGTATCGAGTTGCTCGTCGACAATATCGAGTTGCTGTTTCACGGGATCATCAGCGCTCGGCTGCTTTTGTCCCAGCATCAAAAACGTTGTTGCCGTGACAGCTTCGGCGCGGTTCGGCGACTTCCAGTCCGAAATCAGATCGCCCGCGATTTGCTCGCGAACGAATTGATCATACGGCTTATTGTTGTTGAACGCGGCGATGACATAGTCGCGATAACGCCACGCGTCGGCGAATGCGATGTTGTCATCCATGCCGTTGCTGTCGGAATAGCGAGCCACGTCTAGCCAGTGACGCCCCCACTTCTCCCCGTATCGCGGCGAGTCCAACAATCGATCGACCAGCTTGCGGAAAGCGTCCGGCGACTTGTCTTCCAAGAATCGTTCAACGTCCTGTATCGTTGGCGGCAACCCATGCAAGTCAAACGTTACTCGACGAATCAACGTTCGCTTGTCAGCAGCGTTAACTGGATCGATCCCTAGCACTTCAAGGTTTGCCAGGACAAAGTGGTCAACCGCATTGCGTGTCCACTCACGCTTTTTGACTGTCGGTACGTCAGAAAGCTCCGGCGCAACAAAGGCCCAATACCGTCGATCCTCGTCAGTTATCTTTCGCGGGCTTCCCTGCGGGCGAGCTTTGACGTCCGGCAAGCCTTCCGGCCAACGGCCTTTGATCCGCACCCAACGTGTCATCGTCGCGATCTCGGCATTCGAAATCCGCTTCTTCGGCGGCATGGCCACAACCGACGGCTCGTGATTCACAGCGTGTAGCAGCAGACTTTCGAAGGGTTTGCCAGGTTTGATTGCCGGACCGGATTGACCACCCTTCAGAATCCCTTTCAAGGAATCCAACCGCAGTTGACCTTCCCCGTCTTCCGTTTCGGGACCGTGACACTCGTAACAGTGCCGCACCAGAATCGGACGAACTTGGGATTCGAATGCTTCGAGGACTCTTGGGTTGATGTCTGCTGCGTTTGCGAGACCACCTGACAAAAACAGCAAGAAAATCAAGAATCCTCGCGCCATAGTTACGTCCAGTTCCGTTCTCGTCAGCGCTTTGCACGCCAATTCAGTTCGACGGAGATCGTCTCGCCTTCGAGGAACTTCCAAGTGTTTTTGATTTCGCGGTAGCCGCTTCTTTCAAAGATGAAAGTATGCTCGCCACGGCGGACTTTGAATTTGACGACCTCGTCACTTGGCAATTGCTCCGCGCCGTTAATCAAGACTTCGGCGTCCTTCATGACAAACGCTCCATCGCGTTCGTTCACATTCCATTTCACTTGCAAAATCGCCAAGCCATCGTCGGGGTCTTCTGAGGGCCCTGTTAATAGCATGAAAATGGCGATGATGATCGAAATCACGGACACGACGCCAGTTCCGATCCAGACGACTGGCAACCCCTTCGGCTTAGCTTCTTCTTCGCTTTCGCTGTCTTCCGAATCGTCTGATTTGGCTGGTTTCTTGCGAGTGGCCTTCGGTTCTGGAGTAAGCTCGGGCGACTCACTAAAATCAAATGGGCTTGGCGCGGCATCGGATGCTTCGCTGGCTGCGTCGATCTCGGCTCTGAGTTTCTCGTCGTAGGCTGCCTTTTCATCAGCATTCAATAGGCAACGTCGAGCTGACGAGATCTCGTTCAACAACTTTTGTGACAACTCCACATGCAGCCCAGCGGCAACGTCCTGCAGATACGACATTCGTTGGTTGGCTGCGACGTCGATGACCTCAGCATCAGATTCGAACAAGTCGACACCCAACAACCGATAATGGGTGGGCGGTTGTTGAGAGGGCGGAATCCCCAGCCATTTGTGATATGCATCAAAGTCCGACATAGCTCTTAAAACGATCCGCTCACAGGAATGGGCATGGAATTACGGTGAACACTGAGATCAGCGCCTAGATCGATCAGTCAACAGAACAAACACGCAAAGCATGCACGAATGGAATTTGTGAACTCACTATGCTAGGCACACTGCAAAGTTTGGACAAGCGACCAAGCCTCGAAATGATTCGCACTCTCAGTTCAACGTGTGCCAGCAGGCGTTCTGTGGTAAAATCCATGGCTCACTATCAAATTCGCTAGTCCTCAAGATGCTTGTTCCGTCGATGAAAAAGTTCTTGATTACGTCTCTATGCGTCTTCTTCTGTTTGTTGCGTTGTGCACAGGCAGCGGATCCCATTTTTGAGACGGACATTAAGCCAGTTCTGAGTCGACAGTGCGGTAAATGCCACAGCGGCAAGGTTCGCAAGGGCAACCTCGATCTCAGTTCAATGAAGTCGATTCGGCGAGGCGGCGAATCAGGCGAAGCTCTGATCGACAAACTCTCGGAAAGCTACCTTTGGGCGATGATTGACGGTGGCGAAATGCCACCCGATGGCGAGCCGCAATTGTCAAAACCCGAAGTCAAGCTGCTTCGTCGTTGGTTAGAAACAGGCGCTGCTTCGAAGACTCCGACGGCACTCGAAGAGACTGCGATCACTCAGCACGACGTTTATCCAATCGTGTTGCTCAGATGCACGACTTGTCACGGTCCTCGATTGAAGCGTGGGGGACTTGATTTGAGGACGAAGTCGTCGATGTTGGCGGGAGGCAAAAGCGGTCCCGCCTTGCTCCCGGGCGATCCCAATAACAGCTTGATGATTCAACGCATCGAGACCGAAGCTTGTCCGCCTCGGGAACAACTGCTTAAGTACTTCATTCGTCGGCCTCCCGCCACGGAAGTGAAAACGCTGCGAAAGTGGATCGAAGACGGCGCTCGCGAGGACGAAATTCAACCAGACATTGCTGGCACGACACCAGACCCGCTGGTCACAGACGAGGATCGGCAGCACTGGGCATTTCAGCGGCCCAAAGCGGCAAGTGCGGACTCATCGATTGACGCCTACATTACCGCGAAACTCAAAGCCAACGGATTGTCGCTGTCTCCAACTGCCGATCGTGACACACTTATCCGTCGAGCCTACTTAGACTTAACGGGGATTCCGCCGACTGTGGATGAATGGCAAGAGTGGCACAATCTTGCTGCGGCGCACTGGTATTCACGAATGATCGATCACCTGTTGGCCTCACCCAGATACGGTGAGCGTTGGGGCCGCCACTGGTTGGATTTGGCCGGATACGCAGATTCCGAAGGCGGCGTTTCCTCTGATCCGATTCGCAAAGTAGCTTGGAAATATCGAGATTACGTCATTCGATCTTTCAACAAAGATAAACCGTACGATCAATTCCTGATCGAGCAAATCGCTGGTGATGAATTGATTGATCATGCAAATGCCGACACGATCACCAACGAGATGGTTGATAATCTAGTCGCGACCGGTTTCTTGCGAATGGGCATTGATCAGACGGGCTCGAGGACAATGAATTTCGTGCCCGAGCGATTAGGGGTCATCAACGACGCGATCACAGTTTTGGGGTCTGGGGTGATGGGGTTGACGTTGGAGTGTGCCCGTTGTCACTCGCACAAATACGACGCGATTCCGCAGCGAGACTACTACCGCTTTAAGGCCATATTTCAAGGAGCGCTCGACGAGCACGATTGGTTGACTTTTAAGAAGCGGGCTCTGGAACTCGATACTCTTGAGCGGCGTCGGCAAGTTGCCAAGACGAACCCACCCTTAAAAGCAGAAATCAAGAAGTTGGACGGAAAGCGCAAGCAAGCCATCACTGACTTGCGGCTTGAGTTGTTGCGGCAACATTATCCTGAGCAATCAGACGATGATCGGAGTGCGACTTTGAAAGCACTTCGAATTGCCGACAACAATCGAAGTCAGCCACAACGAATCCTTGTCGAGAAGTTGCAGACTGTTGAAGTGATCCCAGATGAGCAGCAGCCGGACTCGGTTGTCGAAGCGCGACGAAGTTTGCGAGCCATTGAAGATCAGATTCTAAAACTTGAAAGACGGCTGGCGGCGCCATTGACGATTCGAGCAGTCTGGGACCGCGGCGAACCGTCCCCAACCTATATCCTGCGCCGCGGTGAACACGATAAACCTTCTCGCTTAGTCGGACCGGGGGTTCCGTCCGTCTTGACCGATGGTCGGACTCCGTTCAACGCTAAGCCGCCATTTCCGGATGGCACGCCCAAAACGGGACGCCGGTTGGCGTTTGCCCGCTGGCTAACATCAGGCGAGCACCCATTGACAGCCCGAGTGATGGTGAATCGCGTTTGGTATCATCATTTTGGGACGGGACTGGTTAAGACGTTGGAAAACTTTGGGCGTCAAGGAGAGCTTCCGTCTCATCCCGAGTTACTGGATTGGTTGGCCATCCAGTTTGTCAATGACGGTTGGAGTATGAAGCAACTGCACCGTCGAATCATGCTCTCGCAAACTTACCGTCAGTCGAGCCGTGTTTCGGAATCCGCCAACGAGCGAGATTCGCAAGCCCGGTTGCTTTCTCACATGCCATTAAGACGAATGGACGCAGAATCGCTCCGAGATTCCTTGTTGTATGTGGCCGATCAGCTTGATTTGACTCCTGGTGGGCCACCCGATCGAGTTGATGTCTCATTGAACGGACTTGTCAGCGCCAAACCAACCGAGTCAGGACGATGGCGTCGTAGCATTTATCTTCAATATCGTCGAACGGCGATACCGACGATGATGGAAGCGTTCGACTATCCAGAGATGGGACCGAATTGTTTGACTCGCAGTGTGTCGACGGTGTCTCCACAATCACTGATGCTGATGAATGACGGTCGAATCCGGAACCTTGCCGCTTCATTGGCCGGGCGAGTCATCAAATTGGCGGGAAATGACGAGCGGCAGCGTGTCGAGACCGTCTATAAGATGGCATTGAGCCGCTTGCCAACGGACGCCGAGAGAACACTGAGCCTCCGGGCACTTAACGAATTCAAACAACAATGGCAAGGCGACTCGAAGGCAGCGCTGGTGACATATTGCCATACGATATTGAACTCGGCCGCCTTTATTTATGTTGATTGAAGTATGATCGCTCAGACTGAAAGAAATCGACGAGACTTTTTTGCTCGCACACGCGATGGCGTCTTAGGTGTGGCGTTGGCGCAACTGCTGCACGACGATTTCTTTCCAGGGCAGGCATTTGGTGAAGAGCAAACGCAACGCGAGCAGTTTGATCTTCGTGCAAAACAACCGCATCACCCAGCGAAGGCGACATCCGTTATCCATCTCTTCATGAATGGCGGACCGAGCCAGATGGATTTGTTTGATCCCAAGCCTGTCTTGGATCGCATGGACGGGAAGCCGTATCCAGGCAACATCGAAGAGATTGGCAATACGGGAACGAACGACATCGGCGTGATGATGGGGACGCGATACCCGTTTGCTCGACATGGTGAGTCGGGAATGTGGATGGCAGATGTGTTGCCACACACGTCACAAATGGCAGACGACCTGTGCTTGATCAATTCGATGCGGACCGATCACCCGAATCATGACAACGCACTCTATAAGATTCAGAGCGGTCGTCTCTTCATGGGCTATCCAACGTTTGGTGCATGGACGGTCTATGGGTTGGGGAGCGAGAATCAGAACTTGCCAGCTTATGTTGTTCTAAATGATCCATTGGGCCCGCCGAAGAATGGGACTCGGAATTGGACGTCTGGGTTCTTGCCCCCGCTGTTCCAAGGCACGCGTTTGCGACCGACAGGTTTGCCGATTCTGAATTTGAAGCCGCAATTCGAGCAGCCATCGGCAGTGACAGAATCGGCTCGTGAATTGCTGGGGAAGTTGGACAAATTGCATCGACGCGATCGACCGTTCTATCCCGAGTTGGATGCCAGGATCGAATCATACGGTTTAGCTGCCAGGATGCAATTGTCTGCTGGCGAGGCACTTGATCTGAATCGTGAAAGCCGGTCGACGCAAAAGATGTACGGCATCGGCGAGCAATGGACGGACTCGTACGGGAAGCGATGTTTGCTCGCCCGACGGCTTGTCGAGCGCGGCGTCCGGTTTGTGCAGATCTTTCTTGAAGAGCAGCCTTGGGACAGCCACGCCGATCTGGCGGCCAATCATCGAGGTGCTTGTCTTCGCACAGACAAACCCGTTGCGGCGTTACTTCAAGACCTCAAAGAACGAGGATTATTGGATTCCACCTTGGTGATTTGGGGAGGTGAGTTTGGCCGGACGCCGACAACGCAGCGTTCTGCCAATGGATACTCTGGCAGAGATCACAACATGCAAGCCTTCACATCATGGATGGCTGGCGGCGGCATCAAAGGCGGCACGACTTACGGAACGACCGATGATTTCGGTCACAAAGCCACCGAAAATCCTGTCAGCGTTCACGATTTCCATGCAACGATCCTGCATTTATTGGGATTGGATCATCAACATCTGTTCTTCGAACGAAGCGGTCTCGAAGAGCGTTTGACTGGCTTCGAACCGCCACGCGTCGTCAGCGAGATTTGTGCATAATGGCAGCCGGCTCAAGTGGTCTTCGTGTCTTTGGCGAACAGTCAACTAACGTTAACTACCGTGATCGTCCAGCCGCCTATGCGGTCATCACGAACTCCGCGAACCAAGTGGCCGTGGTGGAAGCGTGCTTTCGCGATCACCGGCAGTTGTGGTTACCTGGTGGCGGCATCGAAGCGGGCGAGTCACCAATGGAGACTATAGAAAGCGAAATTCGTGAAGAGCTTGGCCGTGAAGTAAGCTTGCAAGAAGAGCTTGCCCAATCAATTCAGTTCTTCTACGCCGACGACGATCAATGTTGGTACAAGATGCACGCTCACTTTTACGCGGCCGATTTCGCTGGGCCGCAGTTGGAAGCGTCCGAGTTCGAACTTCTTTGGGTCGCCCCGATCGCGTGCGGTTCTCGGTTCTTTCATCAGTCCCATGCTTGGGCGGCTCAAGGTTGCGTCGAGTAACGATGGCTGCGCGAGAGCAAATGCTCTGACCTGCTTACTTCATTCTCAACACAAATCAAGCTATCTTTACAAGCTCAACGTGTTACCGCTGACAACGATTCCATTGAGGACTCATCAGATGAGAATTCTATTGTTGCTTTCACCAGTCGTTCTGTTCGCCAACCTTGCTCTTGCTGATTCTGTTCCCGAGTTTAAGTGGCGAGCCGAAGAAATTGATGCGATTCAGATCGGCTACGGACTTCAGTTGACGGATGTTAACGGTGACGGCAAAACCGACATCGTTCTCGCAGATAAGAAGACGATTCAATGGTATCAGAACCCCGATTGGACGAAGCACATCATCGCTCGCGATTTAACGCAGCGTGACAACGTGTGCGTGACTGCTCGCGACATCGACGGTGATGGCAAGTGCGAAATTGCAGTTGGCGGTCAGTGGAACTACCGAGAAACTCTGAAGGATGGAGCCGTCTTTTATTTGATCCCTTCCAAGGATCGCACACAGCTCTGGCAACCCGTGCAACTCTACAACGAGCCCAGCGTGCATCGAATGCATTGGGTTCGCGACAAGAACGATGAATTCCGTTTGCTTGTCAAACCGCTGCGCGGTCGCGGCACAGTCGATGGTGTTGGCCCCGGCTTAAGAGTTCTCGAATACTTCAAGCCCAAAGACCCCACAGACGAATGGAAGTTTTCGGTCGTTTGCGACTTCATGCATCTCTCGCACAATTTCCACGTCGTCAATTGGGATAATGACAAGGAAGAAGAAATCATCATCGCGGGCAAAGAAGGCGTTTGGCACTTCGACAAACAGGGCAAGGATTGGAAAGCCACTCAACTCACAAAAAACTTTGCCGGCGAGATTCGCGATGGCCGGTTACCGAACGGCAAACGTTTCATTGCCACCGTCGAGCCCAAACATGGCAATGTTTCAGCGGTCTACACGCAACCATCGAAATCAGGTGATCTTTGGAAGCCGGTCAAGGTCCTCGACAAGGCCCTTAAAGACGGGCACGCCGTTGCATGTGCGGACTACTTAGGAGTCGGTTCGGACCAAATCGTCGTCGGTTGGCGAGCGATGAACGATCCAGGAGTTCCTGGTATCAAGCTGTTCGCGCCACTCGATAAGGCTGGCAAGCAATGGCGAGAAACTCGCGTCTCCGCAAAAAAGGTCGCCGTAGAAGACATCAAAGCTGGCGACCTCAATGGCGACGGAAAGACGGATATCGTCGCAGCGGCACGCCAAACGAAGAACTTGGTGATCTTCTTTAACGAGACGAAAACCAAATAGTCGGCAATGAAGACCTTGGTCACAGGCAGCTCTGGGCATCTGGGCGAGGCGTTGATGCGAACGCTTGGCCCGAATCATGACGTCGTGGGTTTGGATATCAACCCGTCCGAGTTCACCACGGATGTTGGATCCGTCAGCGATCCCGATGTTGTGCAGAGATGCCTTCAGGGCGTCGAGTGCGTTTATCACACGGCGACACTTCACAAGCCTCATGTTGTCACTCACAGCAAGTCCGACTTTGTAGAAACTAACATTCTAGGGACGCTCGTGTTGTTAGAGGCCGCCGTTGCTGCTGGCGTGCGAAGTTTTATTTACACCAGTACGACCAGCGTTTTTGGCGATGCCATGAGACCCAGCGAGGGTGAGCCCGCAACGTGGGTGACGGAAGAAGTTCAGCCAATCCCACGAAACATCTACGGCGTCACGAAGTCAGCAGCGGAAGAGCTTTGTCAGTTGTTTCATCGGAAACACGACTTAAACTGCATCGTGCTTCGGACCTCTCGATTTTTTCCAGAGGAAGATGACAACAAACAGATGCGAGAAGCGTTCAGCGATTCGAACGCAAAAGCAAACGAATTTCTTTACCGTCGAGTTGACCTGGAAGACGTCGTCGACGCGCATCTGCTGGCGAGCTCAAGAGCCGACCAGATTGGATTCGGACGTTACATCATCAGCGCCACGACTCCGATTCAACCCGATGACTTGCAAGAACTACGGGGCAACGCACCATCTGTATTGTCGCAGCGAGTTCCCGAATACTTGCCAGTTTATGAACGCCTGGGATGGAAGATGTTTCAAGGCATTGATCGAGTCTACTCGAACCAAGCCGCCCGGCGCGACCTTGTTTGGGAACCGCGATACAGTTTTTTCACCGTCCTTGAGGCAATCATCGAGGGCCGTGATCCGGCTAGCCCATTGGCGATAGCCGTCGGATCCAAAGGTTATCATACGACGGTCTTTGACGACGGCCCCTGTCCCGTCGACTAGTCTGCATTGCTTACGGCCCGTAGGAGTCCTGGCTTTAGCCGCCCTAAGTGCGCATTTGGCGGCTAAAGCCTGGACTCCAACTGCGGCAATCAGACGTGAGCCCTCTACCTTCCCACGCAATTCAGCAAACCTGCGAACCTTTGGTCACAACCACCATCTGTTTCAGGATATAGAATTTTGAATCCTATTCATTTGGATCAACGCAATGATTGAAATTGATGGATCACAGGGCGAAGGAGGCGGCCAGATTATCCGCTCGTCACTGGCGTTGTCAGCGGTAACCGGAAAAGCTGTGCGGCTGACGAGGATACGCGCAGGTCGCTCAAGGCCGGGTTTACAACGTCAGCACTTGACGGCTGTCAATGCGGCGGCGGAGATTTGCGATGCTCGCGTCGAGGGTGCTGAACTACGTGCGAGCGAGTTAACCTTTCAACCGCAGTCAATCCGCGGTGGCGATTTCAACTTTCAGATTAGAACAGCAGGAAGTACGTCGTTAGTCGCGCAAACGGTCTTGCCGACGCTGATGCTTGCCGAGAATTCTTCGCGAGTCACTATCGAGGGCGGTACGCACAACCCAGGAGCACCACCGTTCGACTTCTTGAAATATGCGTTCTTGACTCAACTGACAAAAATGGGCCCGTGCGTCGAGGCTGAGATCGAGGCGTACGGTTTCTATCCGAAGGGCGGGGGCAAAATCGTCCTCGACATCGAACCTGCCAAAACGCTGACGGGACTGGAGCTACTCAAACGTCAGCGGACGCCGAAAACACGCGTTACCGCCATTGTCTCGGGCTTGAAGACGTCAATTGCAAAGCGCGAGATCAAATTGATTCGAGGTAACACGCATTGGACATCGCGTTGCTTTCATGTGCTCGATGTCGAGAATCCTGTCAGCAACGGCAACGCGGTCGTCATCGAGCTGGATTGTCGCAACGTGACCGAAGTCTTCGTGGGCCTTGGCAAGATCGGCATTCCGGCGGAGGCCGTTGCTCATGATGTCTTGCGCGATGCGTTACGCTTCAGCTTATCAAACGTCCCCGTTGGCGAAGATCTGGCCGATCAACTGATGCTGCCGATGGCTAGCTGCGGCTCAAGGTCAGTCGAGCGAATTTCGCACTGGACGACTGTCGCGTCACAGCAAGACACACATCGATGTCCTTCGCATCTTCTTAGACATCGATGTTTCCCTCGAAGACGAAGGCAATGGGAATGTGATCGTCCGATTTGCTCCTGTAGGCGATGTTTAAAGATTCCGCCAAAGATCCCCGACTTCTCCAAGAAGCCGGACATCTCGAACACAGAACAATTTCACTCTACAAAACTTACAGCAAGATTCATTACAATCATTGGAGAAGGTCACAGCTCGTGTTGGAGTCGCATTATGTCCGATGCCACAACTGTCGATGATGTCGAAGTCGAGGAACCTGTTGTTCGCCCAAAGAACCAGCAGAAGAAAGACGACAAGAGCAAGCCGAAGCGTCAGCCGCCTTACGCAGTGATTCTTCACAACGACGAGTTCCACACCTTTCCGTATGTGATTGAACTGATACAGAAAGTCTGTGGACACCCCTTGTCCAAGGCCATCGAACTGACAAGTACCGTTCATAACAATGGCCAAGCGGCGATCTGGACGGGTGCCCGAGAAGTGGCCGAGCTCAAACGCGACCAAATCCGAGGCTTCGGCCCCGATTTTTATGCGAGCCAAACGGTGCGGTTCCCGATCGGCGTCACAATCGAGCCACTGCCTCAATGATCTCGGGCGTGTTTTCGACACGCCAAGACACCCAGTCACCCCATTCCCCCACGGCTCCGCAGTCTTAAAGGGTCATTACGCATATTTTCGATTGGTCCGGAAATAACGATTGTTCCGAACGTGCCGATTTGCCGATCAATGAGGTAAGCGTCTGTACCGACGCTGAATTTGTATCGCAGCGCGCGACCGATGGCGATTTGTTTGGGAGCGTGCGCAGCCAATGGCTGGACACCCTCATTGTGGTGTTGTGATGGGCCGAACAATGCGAATGGTCTAGGATCTGAGCTGATGAACGATTGGTTCGCCGAATTAGGCGGTCCGAATTCGCAAACGACACGCACATGGTGGGGCAATCTCCACAATGTGTGTCGTGTTCGCGTCGTTACAGTGGGGCTACGCCTTGGAGTGGCGGTCGCTGCGCTCGTGCTTTCCATAATCTTACCGGGTTGTCGCACGACGGAAGTCAACGATGCGCAAGATGGCGTCGATCCTGCCCACTATCATTACACGGCTCTCGACATTAGCTATCCCGACGTGGAATCGCCCGTCGACTATGCGGTTGCCACAACCGAACCACCCATGACGCTCGATAGCGAGCCTCCTGATGAGTACTGGGATCTCTCACTTTCTGATGCGATACGGCACGCGCTTTCCAACTCACAGGTCATGAAAGACTTGGGTGGGTTGGTTTTACGATCGCCTTCGGCTGTGCGAACCGTTCACGATCCGGCAATTCAGGAAACGGATCCTCGATTTGGTGTCGCCGCTGCGTTGAGTGAATTTGATGCGTCATTCGGTGCCTCAACGTTCATTGAAAACAATGACCGTGCATTGAATAACCAGTTCTTCGGTGGCGGTACACGGATTCTCGAACAAGACGCGGCCGTGGTTCAATCGCAATTGACAAAGCGAGCGGCAACGGGAACCGAACTGGCATTCAAAAACAAGACCGACTACGACGGCAACAATGCTCCGGGTAACTTGTTCGGCAGTGCGTGGAACACAAACTTTGAAACGGAGTTTCGTCATCCATTCCTGCAAGGCGGCGGAGTCGACTTCAATCGAATTGCCGGGCCGACCGACACTCCAGGAATTTACAACGGTGTCCGCATCGCCCGTTTGAATACCGACGTTTCGCTGGCTGACTTTGAATCCGGCGTCCGTGACTTCGTGACCAACGTCGAGAACGCCTATTGGGACTTGTACTTCGCCTACCGTGATCTAGATGCCAAGATCGCAGCGCGAGATGCAGCCCTTGAGACCTGGCGACGAATCAACGCTCTCGCTGAGGTAGGAAAACGCGGTGGTGATGTCGCCAGCGAAGCTCAAGCCCGCGAACAATACTTCCGATTCAAGGAAGAAGTGCAAAATGCGTTAACCGGCCGACTGGTTGAAGGTACCAGAAGTGGTAGCGGCAGCGGCGGCGGAACGTTTCGAGCAACCGGTGGAGTACAAACCGCCGAACGCCGCCTGCGTCTGATCATCGGCGTCGAGCTAAGTGACCGCAAGGCGATCCGACCAGCAGACGAGCCGATTGCCGCTCGCGTGACATTCGATTGGGACGAAATCCTGATCGAAGCACTGACGCGCCGAGTTGAACTGCGAAAGCAAAAGTGGCTCGTAAAACGCCGTGAATTCGAACTTCAAGCATCCGAGAACTTCTTGCTGCCAACGTTCGACTTGATCGGCAAGTACCGCTGGCGGGGCTTCGGCAAGGACTTGTTGCCTCAAGGCAATCGAAACAAATTCATCGTTCAAGACCTTGATGGCGACGGCAACATCGACCAAAACGCCGATGGTACGTTGCCCGTTCAAAAGAGCCGGGCTGCTCTGCAGAACTTGTTCGGTGGTGATTTCCAAGAATGGCAGATCGGCTTCGAGTTAGAGATTCCGTTCGGTAACCGTCGCGGTCATGCCGCAGTGCGAAATGCCGAGTTGCAGTTGGCCAGAGACCGAGCCATCCTACAGGCCCAAGAACGCGAAATCGTTCACGACTTGAGCAACGCGGTGGCCGAGATGAATCGAGCTCACGCCATCGTCCTGACGAACTTCAATCGTCGTCAGGCATCCAACGAGCAGCTTCAAGCAATCCGTGAGAACTACGAGAACGATCGACGAGGAGCACCATTGGACCTTGTGTTGGACGCACAACGACGGCTCGCCGAAGCTGATGCCGCCTTCTATCGGGCTCGAGTCGAGTACACGCTTGCTGTCCGCAATGTGCACTATGAAAAGGGCTCTGTTCTCGACTACGCCCAAGTATACTTGTCAGAGGGTTTGTGGCCGGTCAAGGCATATTTCGACGCCCGCGAACGACAGGATCGCATCGCGAAACCACTGGACTACTTCAAGTTGTTGTCGAAACCCGCCAGCGTCAGCCAAGGCACGTATCCCCAGTTGCTGGCACCGACGGAAGCTGAACAAAGCGGAGAGGGTGAGCCTGCGGTTGAGGTACCCGTTCCAGCACCAGCCACTGACGTGAACGCTGCTGATCTTAGACTGATCGAGTTGCCCGAACCGCCGCCAATCGCCGCCCCTAGAGAGCCAAACATTCGATCGGTTGTAGTGGAAGAATTGGCACCGCCAACAGACGAGGTGATTCGCACGAATTCGACCGTTGAAGCAACTCCTCAGCCAATGCCAATCGAAAATGTTGAGTCGCTCCCACAAACACAACCGGCTCCCAAAGCCATACCACGGACGCTTCCATCACAATCCGAATCTGGTGTTCCGATCAAAGTCGACAGCTTTGATGCACGTGAGCCCGATGATGGCTTTGCCCCGTTGAATCCTCGCGGCGCGAAAGCTGTTCGCCCGTCATTGCCAACGGAAAGAATCCAACGAGACGCGAAGCCAGCACCGTTGCCAGAGCCTCTTAAACGACTGCGTCCAAAGCGGTTTCCGTCGATTCCAGCAATCGAAATGAAGACGGAAAGCAAGAGTAGCGTCGACGAGAACGATCCCTTCGCCGACGAGTCGCCACAGTAACTATCGCAGAACGCGAATTGGAGCCGCGGAGAGACGTTTTCTCGTTGTTTGCAGCCAATGGCTAATGTTGATCCGGTACGGTCCGTGAACGTCGTCAAAGCTGCCGAAACGATTCAGGTAGTCGGCTAACTTTCCAAGTTTCTTGTCGGCATCCAGCTCCAGCGGCGGTCCCACTTCAGGGCTTCGTCCCCAGACGATGAGAGAACCACCTTGCGTTGCCAATTCGAAGTGGATGTCTTCGGGTTTGATGTTGCGAGTCTTTCGGGTACCGATACGGATGGCTTCAAAGCCGAATTGCTGCCAGTAGGTCAGTGATGGTTCCGTTTCTGTCGCCTTTGCCGCTTCTTGCATCATGTAGGTTGCTAACTTAGCCGCGGTTTCGACGCGTATGTCGCCCCACTGAGTTCCGGTCGAGCCCTGAGGAGTAGATGTAATGTCTTGAATTAGCGGATAAAACTTCGTGTCAGCAACGGCAAAGTCGTTAGCCGGCAGCAAGATTCCGTCTTCGTCGATCGGCAACACGCCATGTTTCACCTCGACCATCGCGACGGGTCGGCGATATGTCATCTCGACGACGATTCTTGCGGGTACTGATTTCTTGACGACGACATCGCCCTTCACCCAGGGGTGCAACGCAAACGCTTCTGCGATTTCACGGGTAACATCGGCGTCGAGGACACTAACTTCACTGGGCAAGTTGGTGTGTTCGATCACCTGTTCGACCAAATCCCGCGGCACCCAATGTGGTGGTTCATTCATCTCAATATTGGTGGTCGGTAGTAGGTATTCCGGCCGCTGTTCGAGGTCCGGTAGAAAACGACTGGCGTACGGCACCACTGATGTTGATAACAACATGATGCCTGCCAAGAAGAGGAAGACGGGCGAGAAGACTCGACTTGCAAGCCCATTGCGCAGAAGCTCAAGCCTGGATGGGGGCGCTTCCTTCTTCTTAGCCTTTTTCTTCTTCGCCTTCTTCGCCATGGTCTGAGCCTGATGCTGGTGTTCTCTAGTCGGAGCGAGCGCGCACAAGACGCCTTCTTAAGAGATCGGCAGGCGAAATCCCGAGAATGTCACCAAACCCGCAAGAATTGTTCAAGTCGACAGCGGTGGTTTGGGTTAGTCGTGATGTGACAATTGCTATTGCCAAGCAAATCACGCACCGATGTGACTGACGAGTTATAGCGGTCGTAGCGGCCAGAAAGATTAGTTCCTGTGGAACTCGTGCCAACGCTGCCACGCATAAGTCCACTCCATCCACATTCGCATGAATGACCACAGCATACGCATTTTCGAAAGTGCTTCGTTTGGCAGATTCGCCTGGTTGTCGACGGAGTCTTGTGTCGCTCTTGCCAAATCCCAGCGTGTTGAGAGTGTGCGGCCGATGCCATCAGCCGACAGATCAGGGTCGGAATCGTCGTCAACTAAATCTGCGGCTTCTGCCGTAACAAATAGCTCGAACAACTGCCCACGGTAGGGGTCAAGTTCTAACGGCAGCGTCTTCGACTCCGCGTCATTAAGCAAAGTTTCTATCTGATTGATGATATCAGTGGCGAGGTTGCTGGACACGGTGGCCTGATCTTGCATTTTAGTTCCTTTGGGATGTCAGCGAATCGGCCAACCAGTATAAGGACTTCGCGCCTGAGTTGGTACGGTATTAAAAACGTTTGGAGGAAAGACACTCGGTAGACGCTGCTGATTTCAACGATCTTGCGTACTGAGGACGCGTGCGCAAAGAAAAAGCCGCAAGCAATGGGACTCAGTCCTAGTGCTTGCGGCTCAGCTTGGGACTCCACCACAGAAACCAAGCTACTTACATCGGATGTTCAAGTACGGTTCCCGCGAACTGCTTGGGTGCGTGGAGCAACTTTGATTCGTGTCAGCTAGTTTCGGTCTTCTGGATTGAATTTCGAATCGTTCACGGCAGAACGTGTCGCGTTTGCTGGGACAGTCTTGCCAGGAGCAGGTGCTTGGACTTGTTGAGTCGCAGGCACCCAGTTATCCGTCGACCAGTGAGGATAGGCCTCGACCACACTGCGTCCGAGGTCTTTCAACACACTTCGCAAAATAGCGGTGTTCAAGCCGCGATTCGGAACAACTCGTTCCATCACAAACCGACGATTGGTCGAGATGTAAGCGAAGAACTTGCCATGTCCAAGGCGATCATTGTCGGCGAGCAATCGAAGCAACGCGCTTCGCGGAACGGCAGCAGCCGATCGTGGCAACTCATCCAGCCAAGCCATGACCCAGACTGATTTTCCGTCTTTGCTAAGTACGGCCGTCATCGATAGGTCCCATTCATCAGCATTGTGACGTGCTTTGAATGAGAAGTCGAAACGTTGCTCGACTTTGTCGACCTTCAGCCCCATCGACTCAAGTATTTCACCCAGTTGAGCTTCGGTCAACGAGCTGTATGTTGAGCCTGGCCCGTCAGCCGCGTTCAGCCAGACACTGCTAACTGCGACTGCAATCAGCGCCAAGGACAAGCAAAGTCCACCAACGATCCATCGACGGGTTGAGGTCATGTTCACATTCCTTTGCCGAACACCCTCAAGCGATCAACTTGAGGAAAAAAGATGTTTGATACAGATTTGCGACCAGGTTTCGAACTGTTGGTGGTCCCGCACCAATTCTGTGACCTGGGTAAACCCTGCGTCTATCATCGACTTTTCCCGTGGTCGAACTTTGGGCGCTTCTAGCTCAAAAATGTGAACAACGCCTAAATGCACCTTTCCGACGTCGGTTTCATCGTCATTAATCATCCCGACGCAAGTCTGAGTGTACTCGGCTTCAAGGTGAATCTCCTCACTGATCTCTCGCCACATGCCCTCGTCGTAGGGCGAACCAGCGTCGCGATCCATCGTCGAGATATGCCCACCGATACCGATCGAGCGTTTCGCGTGCAGCCGAGCTTCACCTTGATCATTGCCTCGGGTGTAGGTGAAGATTTGGTCTTCGAAGCGAAAGATGCAGTACGGGATCAACTGCTTGAAGCTGGGGTCTTCTTCGACAGCGTCACGTGGTCGATAGCTGGTGTAAGCTGGATCGAGCAGCGTTCCAAGGTATTGCTCGGCGTCTTCGCTGAAGCCCTGAAAATGGCCGATGTCATGAAACAACGACGTGGGAACAACTAGGACATGCTCAACGGACTGACTGGTGGCGGTCATGAGACGGTCTCCGTACCGGAAAGATGAGAAATACGTTGTCAGATCATCGCCACGTTGGTCCGAGGGACTCCGCATGAGCAATGACAACGTATTAAATGACAGATCCCACCGTGAAATACAAGAAATAGCGCTGCCTGGAAGCGCATTTTGGCCTTAATCCGTAGCGGAAGCCGCCAAGGCTTTCGGCACCCCTGTGCTTGCGCTAAACGTCAGGCAATGACGTCATCTAGAACGCGCCCGTAAACGTCCGTTAAACGGAAGTCCCGACCGGCATATCGGTACGTGAGTTTCTTGTGGTCGAGCCCCAAGAGATACAACATCGTAGCGTGCAGATCGTGGAAGTGCGTCTTGTTCTCAACAGCAGCCACGCCGTGTGGATCCGTTGCACCGTATCGTTGGCCACCCTTAACGCCGCCACCAGCCATCCCCATCGAGAAGCCCGTGGCATTATGATCGCGGCCATCCGCTCTCTTGGCGTGAGGCGTCCGTCCAAACTCGCCGCCCCACACGATCAATGTGTCGTCCAGCATGTCGCGAGCTTTCAAATCAGCCAACAAGCCGGCGATTGGTTTATCGATCGCCGTGCAATTGGCAGTAAGTCGAGCCTTCAAGCCGCCGTGTTGATCCCAGTTCGCGTGGCATAGTTCGATGTAGCGAACGCCAGCTTCGGCAAACTTTCGAGCCAGCAAGCATTGTCGGCCGAAGTTGTCGGTATTGCCTTGGCCGATACCGTATTGTTTTTGAGTCGCCTCGGTCTCGGTCGAGAGATCCATCAGTTGCGGCAATGCTGATTGCATGCGGAAGGCAAGCTCATAAGATTCAATAACACCTTCCAATTCTGTGTTGACTTGTTGTTCTTTCAGCAAGTCGCGATTCATCGCCTGAATCAAGTCGACCTGATCGCGTTGGATATCGCTCGAGAAACGATTGTTGACGATGTCCTTGACCTCAACGTTGGACAACGAACGACCCAATTGACCGATTCGTGTCCCTTGATAAACGGCTGGCAAGAACGCGCTGCCGTAGTTTTGAGCGCCGCCAACGCGCGGTTCGGGAGTGATGGTCACGAAACCGGGCAAGTCTTGATTTTCGGTACCGAGACCGTAAAGCGTCCACGCTCCAACAGACGGGCGAACGAAGCGGAAATCGCCGGTATGCATCTGAATATAAGACTGCGGGTGGTTCGGGATGTCAGCGTACATGCCGTTCAACAAGCACAGATCATCGGCGTGCTTCGACAGGTTGGGAAACAAATCCGAGATCGGCAGTCCACTTTCGCCGCGTTTCGGGAATTTCCACGGCGACTTCAGGTATGTGCGAGAACCGCTGTTGCTCTTCTTGCCATCGTCTTTGGCCAACTGCGGCTTGTAGTCAAACGTATCAACGTGCGACGGACCGCCACGCATGCACAAGAAGATGACGCGTTTTGCTTTGGGCGTGAAATGCGGAGCCTTGGGAGACAGCGGATTTGCGTAATCGGCGGACGCCTCAGTACACATTCCGGCGAGTGCCGCATAGCCGAATCCGCAAGACGTCAGCTTCAACAAGTCGCGTCGTGAATATGGTGTCAACATTTTCGTTCTCCCATGCGAGTACACATGAATTCTATGTACGGGACGCACTACGCGTAATCTGATTTAATCCAAGTAACGAAACTCCGCACAGGCAAACAACGCTTGGCAAAGACCAGACCAAGTCGTTCGTTGCAGCTCTTCGTCGGAGAGATCGTTTGATAGTTTTTGATTGGTTTGAGCCAAGTACTTTTCGGCTCGAGCGATTTCATCAGCGGCGGCCGGGCGACTCAAGATCAATTGATAGGCTTTGTTGATGCGATCGCCATCATCCATGTCCGCAATCGCTAGCAACTGCTTCGCTGCGTTGTTCGAACATTCGATAACAAACTCGTTGTTCAGCATGTAAAGGGCTTGAGCCGGCACGGTGGTCACATTGCGGCGACCTACCAGGATGCTGGGCTCAGCGAAGTCGAACACTTTCAATGCTTCGGGAACGGCATTCCGAACGATGCCAAGATACACGCTGCGGTGTTTATTCGGCTCGTTGAGTTGCTCGGCGGGAATGCCGCGCCCGATTCCTTGCGTGTCTCGGAATTTCGCCACCACAGAAGCTTTTGCTGGAGTTCGATCCAAGTCGCCGCTGGCCAGCAACATGGCATCTCGAAGGGATTCTGCCCCCAACCGACGCGGGTTCATTCGCCAGAGACTCTGGTTATCGGGATCAACCTCGAAGTTGTCAGCATCGAAGTTCGTGCTGAGTTGATACGTGCGTGTCAGCACTAAACGGCGAATGAGTCGTTTGATCGACCAACCATCATCCATGAATTCAACAGCCAGCGTGTCGAGCAATTCTGGGTGGGTCGGCTTCGCCCCGGTTGCGCCAAAGTTGTCGACCGTACGAACCAAGCCTTGTCCGAACAAGTGACTCCAAACACGGTTCACGATCACTCGTGATGTCAGCGGATTCTCACGACTGACGATCCAGTTGGCTAATTCCAGGCGTCCACTTCCATCCGACGAAACCTTGGGGGCTTCCGCAGGACTCAGAATTGTAACGTAGCCGCGTTCGACCACATCGCCTTTGTTCGCGACCTCGCCACGAATCAAGACGTTGCAATCCTTGGCTGAACCCTCGGCGACACCCATCGCTTGGTGCGGATTTGCTGGAACCGCAGATGGCTTCCGCTTCTTTGACTTCTTTCGCAATTGGACAAGTTGTCGCTGCACCTGAGCTAGTTCTTTTCTAGCTGCTGTTTTTTCGGCAGCCGTTGCGGGCTGCTTCTTGGTTTGCGTAGCGTTTTGCTTCTTGTTGTTCTTTGATTTCGCGGGCGACTTCGATTGAAGTACGGCTTTCAATACTTTCACTCGCTTTTGGAGGGCCGCCATCTTTTGGACGGTTTCTTTGTTTGGGTCGGTTGCTGGTATCGACGAATCTGCAGGCTTGCTCTTCTGCAACGATGTAAGTGCGATCAAGCCGCCTCGCTGCCGACTCTTGCCCCCGCCAGAACCGTAAAGCGTTTTCGTACTGCGAAAGATTCCGGCCACGGAGTAGTAATCCTGTGTCGGAATCGGATCGAATTTGTGATCGTGGCAGCGAGCACAACTGACAGTCAACGCCATCGTGGATCGAGTCGTAACATCGATTTGCTCGTCGACGATGTCCATCAAGAACACCTCGGAATTGCGCTCATTCAACAGCTTCGGCCCGATCGCCAAAAAGCCCGTCGCAATTTGAAGACTTTCGCGATGCTTCACGTCATCTGACGGCAACAAATCACCGGCGAGCTGCTCGCGGATGAACTGATCATAAGGCTTGTCTTCGTTCAAAGCCGAGATCACCCAATTGCGATATCGATAGGCAAATGGATAAAGATAGTTTCGCTCGCGACCATTCGATTCGGCATATCGAGCAACATCCAGCCAGTGGCGTCCCCAATGTTCGCCGAAGTGTGGCGATTCGAGCAACTCGGCGACGAACGCCTTCAGGGCTGCATCCCGATCATTCTTCGCGGCAGCTTCAAATGCTTCGATTTGAGCCAGCGTTGATGGCAAGCCGACCAGATCAAAATACAGTCGACGCAAAAGAGTCAACGAATCAGAGTCCGCAACTGGCTTCAGCTTCTTTTCGTTCAAACCGTCCAGCACGAAGTTATCAATGCTGTCTCTCGCCCATTTCGAATCGCTCTTCGGAGCTGTTACCTTAGGCAATTGAAACGCCCAGAACTTCCGGCCTTCGACAAAATCGATCTCTCGTTTTAGCAGCGAAGACTTGCCATCACGAGGATCCGGAGCGCCGAGTTTAATCCAAGCCTCGAAATCGGCGATCACCGACTTCGGCAACATTTCGTCCGGCGGCATCTCGACGAATTCGTGCTTTAACACCTCGATAATCAGACTGCTGTCGATATCGTTGGGAACGACCGCAGCACCCGATTCGCCACCACGACGCATGCCAGCTCGCGTGTCGAGCAACAAACCGCCCTTAACTTGTTTCGACCGTTCCGAGTGACACTGATAGCACTTGCTGACCAAGACGGGACGAATTCGCTTCTCGAAAAACTCAAGTCCCTTAGGATCAACGTCCGCCGCGAGGGCATTACTCGTCAGAATGCTAAGCGCGAGTCCAAGCAGACGGAATCTGACCAAAGTCATAAGAAACCTCACCATCAGTATTGGTTGTGGGTGACAAAAGATAGAGTCACCAATGGGTAGTTTTATTTGTCGTCCATTCTCATTTCGACGAACGCGAAAACTTGGCAGCCAGTATAATTGCTAGCGCAAACTATTCCTAGAGAATGGGTTGCGCGTGTTGATGAGCCTGTCTTATAAGAGAGAACGATTGGCAATACTCATTCATGAGCGATACCAGTTCGCGGGCTCATCACTCGGAGAGTGATGGCTACTTTGGCAAGTCCCGTCCTCCGACGCGGCGACGATGGCGTTTCCGCGTCGGAGGGAGCACTAATCAGCGCTAAAAACGCTAATGAGAGCAAGAATTATCGTTTATTAGCGTCGATTAGCGTTCCCAAATACTGACCGCCCAGTGTCTCCACCTGTTGTCTTGCCCCAAACATGGCGACTCAGCAATTTCACCTGCCACACGTTTCCGTGTCTCGAAGCAAAGTGTTACGATTCGGTTGTCGTGTCGGGAACCATATCGGGGTTGATCTATGTGCTATCCGCGACTTGTCCAAGCGACGGTATTTATGGCAGTCGCGAGCTGGGTGATCGTCGGCCAACTCGCGGTGGCAGACGTCACTTACAATCAGGATGTTTTGCCGATCCTGGCAAACAAGTGTTTTCGTTGTCACGGGGCCGATAGTGCTGCTCGCCAAGCGAGTTTGAGATTGGACCGGCGTGACGACGCGCTGAAACGTCGAGATGGCAGCGCTGCGATCGTTGCCGGCAAGCCAGATCAAAGCGAGTTGCTTCGCCGGATCGAGGCGAACGACGACACCAAGATGCCGCCTGCGGAGAGTCAACTTTCACTGACCAAAGCAGAAAAGCAAATTCTAAGGCAGTGGATTGCAGACGGTGCCATCTACGAAACGCACTGGGCATTTCAGTTGCCCGTGAAATCAAAGCCCCCAACATCCCAATGGGGCAACAACGAAATCGACGCCTTCATACATTCACGGCTCAAGCAGGCTGGCTTGAAGCCACAACAGCCAGCGTCGAAAGAAGAACTGCTTCGCCGCGTCAGCTTTGATTTGAACGGCCTGCCGCCGACACTCGAGGAACTCGACAACTTCCTGGCGGACAAAACAGACACCGCCTTCGACCGCGTCGTCGATCGCCTCTTGAAGTCGCCACGATATGGCGAGCGAATGGCCATGTGGTGGCTCGACGGCGCGCACTATGGCGACAGCCACGGTTACGACAACGACCTAGAGAACAGTCAATGGCCCTGGCGAAACTGGGTCATCCAATCATTCAACGACAACAAACCGTTCGACGAATTCACGATTGAGCAATTGGCGGGGGACCTACTTGCCGATCCAACGGAAAGTCAAATCCTGGCGACCGCCTTCAACCGCAACCACCGAATCCAAACCGAAGGTGGAGCCATCGACGAGGAATGGCGAACGGAATACGTCATCGACCGCGTCGAGACGATGGGAGCCGTTTGGATGGGCCTCACGTTGGGCTGTTGTCGTTGCCATGATCACAAATTCGACCCCATCAGCCAGCGCGAGTTTTATCAACTCTTCGCACTGTTTAACAATCTGGACGAGAAAGGTTTCATCAACAATCTGCGCGGCGCCGCCGAGCCGCGCATGCGTTATCAGTCCGATCAGTACGAACAAGCCGCCAGCAAAATCAAACAACTCGAAGACAAGAAAAAACGCGAGCAAGCACTTAAGAGCCTGGATCAGAAATTCCCCACCGTCATGATCATGCGAGACATGACCACACCGAGGAAGTCGTTCATCCTGCAGCGTGGCCAATATGATGCTCCTGGCGCGGAAGTTCTTCCGGGCTTGCCGCGGACTCTGCCGCATGTGCCTGACAGAGAAAAGATCACGCGGTTGACGTTGGCACGTTGGCTTGTCGATGGCAAGCATCCGTTAACAGCCCGAGTTCTCGTGAATCGCATTTGGGAACAACTGTTTGGAACAGGCATCGTCGAAAGCACGGAAAACATGGGCTTGCAAGCCGACCGGCCCAGCCATCCTAAGCTGCTTGATTGGTTAGCCGTTAATCTGGTCGAAAGTGGTTGGGACGTCAAAGCGCTACTCAGAAAGATCGTCAGCAGCACGACTTATCAGCAGAGTCACGTTGTCGACGCCGACCGCTTACGGCTCGACCCGCTAAATCGACTGCTAAGTCGCGGGCCAAGAGGGCGGTTGCTAGCCGAAATGATCCGAGACCAGGCGCTTGCTGTATCCGGTTTGCTTCACGAGCAACTTGGCGGCCCCAGCGTGCGTCCTTATCAGCCAGCCGGTTTGTGGGAAGAAGTCGAGAAACGCGGCACGTATGTGCAAGACCACGGCACAGACCTTTACCGGCGCACGCTATACACGGCTATCCGCAAAACCGTCGTCACTCCGGAACTGATCATGTTCGACATGCCCAGCCGAGAAACATGCACGATTCGGCGGTCGCGGACAAACACGCCACTGCAAGCTCTCCAATTGATGAACAACGTAACGTACGTCGAAGCGGCCAAGCATTTCGCGCAGAAAATGATGGTACACGGCAAGGATTCGCAAGCCCGACTTTCCTGGGGTTTCCGCCGAGTCACGATGCGGCGGGTTTCAGATTATGAACGGCGTGTACTTCTTGCTGGATACAACCGTCGCTTGGCACACTTTAAAGCAAATCCGGAATCCGCGCAGAAACTTCTTGAGCAAGGCGAGTCGAAAGTTTCCGACAAGTGGCCGACTGCGGAACTTGCGGCGATGACGACCGTTGCCAATCTGCTCTTGAACTTGGATGAAGTTATCAACAAGTGAATTTAACCATGCAAGAAACAGAAAATCCTTTTGGGCAACAGATAAGGCGACGAGCGTTCTTAAAGTCGTCAGCGCACGGCTTCGGAACCGCGGCGTTGGCATCGATGTTGGCAAGTGATGTCGGTGCTGCAAACTTTTCGACACCAAACGCTACGAGTCCAGCCGGAGCGCGTCGTGTGATTTACTTGTTCCAATCGGGTGGGCCGAGTCAATGCGATATGTTCGACCCAAAGCCCGAGTTGGAAAGCTTTCGCGGCAAGAATTTTCCGGATTCGATCCGCAAGGGGCAACGGATCACGACGATGACGTCGACGCAAGATTCGTTGCCGGTATTGCCGAGTCCATTCACGTACCGAAAATATGGCGACAGCGGTCTTGAGATTAGCGACGCCATGCCGCATCTGGGCAAAGTGGCCGACGACCTATGCGTGATTCGATCGATGCACACCGAGGCTATCAATCACGATCCGGCGATAACATTCTTTCAGACCGGTTTTCAGTTGGCCGGCCGACCAAGCATTGGCTCGTGGGTTTCATACGGCTTGGGAGCCTTAAATCGGAATTTGCCCAGTTATGTTGTGCTGACATCCCAAGGTGGCTCGGGATCGCAGCCGCTTTACAGTCGGCTTTGGTCGTCCGGATTCTTGCCGACAGAGTACTCAGGCGTCAAATTACGAAACACCGGCGCACCCGTCTTTTACCTCGCGAATCCTGATGGAATCAATAACTCGCTGCGTCGAGATATGCTCGACGATTTGGCTCAACTGAATCGAAAGCGACTGGAAGTTGTCGGTGATCCTGAAATCAAAGCTCGCATCGCTCAATATGAAATGGCATTCCGAATGCAGTCCAGTGTTCCCGAGTTAGCGGATATTTCAGGCGAACCCCAGAGCGTGCTGGACCTATACGGTCCAGACGTGACGAAGCCTGGAACGTTTGCGCGGAACTGTTTGTTGGCTCGCCGGTTGGCTGAGCGAGACGTGCGGTTCATTCAGCTCTTTCACATGGGCTGGGATCATCACGCTAACTTGAAGGACAAAATGACGCAGTCATGTGGCACGGCAGATCAGCCAACCGCTGGTTTAATCATGGATTTGAAACAACGCGGGTTGCTTGACGACACCTTGGTGATTTGGGGTGGCGAGTTTGGACGCACCGTTTACGCTCAGGCCAAGGACAATAAAGCGGGGCGAGATCATCATCCATACTGTTTTACGACATTGATGGCAGGTGCTGGCGTCAAAGGTGGCCACGTCCATGGAGAAACGGACGACTTTTGCTACAACATTGCTCGGGATCCCGTGCATGTGCATGATTTGAATGCAACCATCCTGCATTTGCTGGGCTTGAAACACGAACAATTGACGTACAAATTCCAAGGCCGACAATATCGTTTGACCGATGTCCACGGCGAGGTCGTCCGTGATGTGTTGAGCTAGTGGTCCGCCCAGGTTGAGTTTACTGATTGTTTGTGAGCCGTGA
The DNA here is from genome assembly GCA_002722955.1 of Planctomycetaceae bacterium. GTDB lineage: Bacteria > Planctomycetota > Planctomycetia > Planctomycetales > Planctomycetaceae. The sequence continues at coordinate 48,347 of PBMZ01000052.1, forward strand.
CGCGTTAGCGGCCGGGCATCAAGCAATACGTCGTGCCCGTGGCCTTACGGCCAGCAGCTCACAGGACTCGTAACTCAACATGGACGCATCACTAGTTAACTGGAGACAACAGAAGCCCGGCTTCTCCGAGAAGCCGGGCTTCTATAAACACACGAGAGATCACAATCATGAAAACGCATCAAATCAACCGCCGCTCGTTCATCGCTGGCACGGCAAGCAGCATCGCTCTCGCATCCATGCCCGACCTATATGCTGTACCTGACGACACGCCGAGAAAGATCGAGAAGCGCATCGACATGCACACTCATATCGGCACGTACACAGACGCGTCGAAGAAGCTTAGCGCCAAGGCACTGGTCGAATGGATGGACGAGGTGCAAATCACTCAAGCGGTCGTGTTGCCGTTGGTCTCGCCCGAATCAACGACATTTCTGCAACTGCCCGACGCGGCGATTAAAGCGTCGAAAGAGTTTCCAGACCGCTTGATCCCGTTTTGCTCAATTGACCCGCGTGCCATCATCAGGGGCGGAGTTCAGGGTCTTGTCGACATCATCAAAAGGTACGTCGACCAAGGTGCCAAAGGGTTTGGCGAACACAAAGTTGGCTTGGACTTTGACGATCCACTGATGATGCGCGTTTACGAAGCCTGCCAAGAAGTCGGCATCCCGCTACTCTTCCACATCGACAATCTAAGGGGCAAAGACAAGCCGGGACTGCCCAACCTCGAAAACGCCGTGCGGAGTTTTCCGGAGCTCAACTTCATCGGCCACGGTCCCGGTTGGTGGGCGTCGATTTCCGGCGACACTGACCAGAAATCGCTTGGTGGTTATCCGAAGGGGCCAGTTGCCGAAGGAGGCGCCATTGATCGTCTCATGGCCAAGTACCCGAACATTTACGGTGATCTTTCCGCCGGATCGGGTGCAAATTCCATTTCGCGCGATCTGAAGTTTGGCCGCGAGTTCTTGATTCGTCGACAAGATCGCATCATGTTCGGCACTGATTACCTAATGCCCGGTCAACAGGTCCCTCAGTTTGATCTGTTCGAGACACTGAAGTTACCAGCTGATGTCGAAGCCAAGATTTTCCACAAGAACGCCACGCGAGTCTTGAAGTTGTCGTAAGTCGTAACGGAAACGCGCAAGCCACGGAATTCGTAGCTTGACTCTCTGAGTCGATCTTCTGATCTGCAGTAATGCTCGACTCAGAGAGTCAAGCTACGGAATCGCAACGCAGCTTGTGCTACTACGGTCTGATTGCGTCGCTCAATCAGCGTCAAGATACTTCGAAATAATCTCGCCCATCTGAGACGAAAAGCGACTGTTGGGCATTACCTCTTCACAGCCCGCAGCTTCGGCAGCAGCAAGCTTTGCGGTTTGCACGTGAGGTCCAAACGCAATGACAGGAATCTCGCCCACCGCCGCAACGACGGAATCGATTTGAACGTCCGCTGCCGAAAGGTCCACGAATACCGCACGGTATGAGTTGGCGGCCACGAGTTCTGGCAATTGGCTAGTCGCGAATAGCGTCTCGATTCGAACACCAAGCTGGTTCGCCGTGGCCATCACCTTGCTTTGGAACATTAAGTCTTTGCAGATCAAGAGTGCTTGTGTGGGTTCAGTGCTTGAATTCATGGAATGCGCCAAGTTAGAGTGGCCTCGAACAAAAACGTTTCCAGCAAGGTATCTTTATAGCAATGAAAATCAAGCGAATCCTCGCCTATCAAGTCGACCTTCCGCTACATGAGGGAAGTTATAACTGGTCGGGTGGCAAATCTGTCTCGGTGTTCGACAGCACGATTGTGGCCATTGAAACCGATGTCGGAGTCACCGGTTATGGAGAAATCTGCCCACTTGGGCCCTTCTATTTGCCCGCGTACGCCAACGGCGCCCGAGCTGGAATCGCCGAGTTGGGGCAACATCTATTGGGACATGATCCCACTCGAATCGGCCCATTAAATCACTTTATGAACAAAGCCCTGAAAGGTCACCCATACGTCAAAACTGCGATCGACATCGCTTGCTGGGACATACTGGGCAAGGTCTCTGGTCAGCCAGTTTGCGAATTACTGGGCGGTCGTCACGAGGAGAGCTTTCCGCTGTACCGCGCGATTTCTCAAGAAGCACCAGAACAAATGGCCGCAAAAGTAGCCGGCTATCGTGCGGAAGGATACCGCAAATTCCAACTCAAAGTCGGCGGCGATCCCCAGACGGACATTCAGCGGATTCACGCAGTCTCGAATGAACTTGAGACCGGCGACGTGTTGATAGCCGATGCAAACACCGGCTGGCTCATGCATGATGCCGCGCGAGTTGTCCGCGGAGTCAAGGACGTCGATGTTTACATCGAACAACCGTGCCTCTCGTACGACGAATGCCTGACCATTCGACGCCGCACAGATCATCCCTTCGTACTGGACGAATCAATCGACGGCTTAGCAGTCTTGCTGCGAGGCCACTCCGACGGCGCGATGGATGCTGTGAACATCAAGATCAGCAAGTTTGGAGGGCTGACACCAGCCAAGCTGGCCCGCGACCTATGTAGCTCGCTGGGCATAGCCATGACCATCGAAGACTCCTGGGGAGGCGACATTACAACGGCGGCCATTGCTCACTTGGCGCATAGTACGGAACCCGAGTTGTTGTTCACGTCGACAGATTTCAACAGCTATGTCACCGTCAGCACGGCCGAAGGCGCACCGCAACGCAAAAACGGCAGGCTGGCAGCGTCGACAGAACCAGGACTTGGCGTTGAACCACGGTTCGATGTGTTGGGTGACCCCGTGGTTGTCGTTGAATGAGAAGATTGCAATTGTGCACAATACAAGCACGACGCGCAAGCAAGTGTGTTCAAGGTGAGAATGATTCACTCGCTTGCGCTTCGTGCTTGTATTGAGTGTCCGATGACCTAGCCCAAGTGTTTCTCAAAGACGGCTTTCGTGCGTTTCCACATTTCGTCGGAAAGCACGTGGCCGCTGCCTTCTTCGATGTAATGAGTGAAGTTGCGCTCGGCATGCATTGACTCATAAGCTTGGGCAATGACTTTGATGCCGTTGCGAACTTCATCGATCGGGCTGCCTCCGTCAAGCTCGCCAAAGTTCAGATGCAACGCTCGCGGAGCAATCAGAGCAGCAATGTCGGGTGTGTCGCCGTATTGAAAGATGCCCGGTACGAAATTCGGAAAACAGTGCAACATGTGGTTGCGATGAATGGCTTTGTAAGTTGGCAAGCAGCAGTTGCCGACCAAACACTTGAGCCGCTCTTCCCAAGGGCCAATCAACCAAGTATGCGTCGAGCCCATCGAATGACCGTAGCAACCAAGCTTGTCGCCCTTCACTTCTGGACGGCTGACAAGAAAATCGATTGCACGTTTCATGTCCAGGATGTTCTTCCAGGCCATGCTCTTTCCGTCGACGACATAACGTAAGAACTCGAAGCGTTCGAAGTTGCCACCGCGGAGCTTCTTTGTTGGATCTTGACGTTCCTCGAAGACCAACGCGTCGGGACACAGAACAACATAGCCCTCTTTCGCCAGAGCCGCCCCCGTGTAGTGCATCTCGGCACCAGCCAGTCCCGCTGGCTCGGATTTGCCTAAGTGATACTGCCCATTATGTTGGTGCCAGACCGCGATGCCGGGCGCGGGGTTCTTGGCGTCCACGCCATCCGGGACAAGTAGCATGGCGGGGATTGGATCGTTTGGTTCGGCGTCGTAATACAACGACTCGATCCGGTAGCCATCTTTGCGAATCGTCTCGCGATGTTTGACGTTCAAAGGACAAGGCTCCGGCCATTCACCACCAAGACCTTCTAGCAACTTTTCACGGAAACTCGCGTCAGCCATGTTTGAACTCCTGCAGCAATTAGAAGCCTGCATTGTGGCGCGTTGACTTCGTCGAACGCAAGTGAAAGCCAGCACTGATTCGTCGTGCTGAAATCGTTTAACCCGTAGCCGAAGGCGAGGTGCATGCCCATAAACCTTCGGTTAAACGAAGACAACAGGCTTTGAACACGCAAGTAGCGCGAGCACGATGAATTGCCGCAAGCGGATCACTTGAGATCGGGTTCTTTAGGCTCGGTCAATTTGCCTTCTTCGTCTTCAGACTTTCCTTCTTCCTTTTCAGCAGGAAGTGGCTTTGCAGCGGGAGTTGGTTCCGACGTCTTATCTCCTGGGTTCGGAAATGCCGGCGCCTTCTCGGGGACCTTGATCGGCGGAGTCGTTGGTAGCGATGGTGCTTTGATGTCCGTCGACGGCTTGGTCTCGGAGCTCTTGGATTCCGGAACCTTTGTGTCAGTCGACTCGGGCGATTCTGGTTCCACCGATTTTGGCTCATCCAGCTTCTTCATTTGCGTCAGGTTCTTGCCCAAGTCCAAACGCCACGTTCCCGTTTGAATCTCGAGCAACACGAATTGGTCGTCGATCTTCTTGACGCTTCCGGTGAGGTTCGCGTAATTGATTAGCTTGCCTTCTTGCAGAATCAGTTTCTGGTTCGTCGACTTGTCGTGCAGCCATGCCTGTTTGACCGCGTCGAATGCCACCGAGCTGGTCAAGTATGTGAAGCGTGCGGTGTCGTCTTGGATCGTCACTTGAATGGCAACGGAAGTCGATTGTCCACCCGCGTCGGCAACGTTCAGCGAAAACGAACGCTCGCCGAGTTCGGTGTCCTCGCCCGGCGTCCAAACAAATTCCCGTGTAGACGCATCAATGCTGGCACCTTCCGGAGCACCGGCCAGTGTCAAGCCAAGTTGCTCGGCTGGCGTCAGGTCATCGGTGGCTTTGATTGGGAATCGCAGCTCTGCACCGATCACAGCAGTCTTTGCTTCGATGGGCTCAACGGTTGGCGGCTCATTCTTCATCGTGTACTTGACGACAACTGGCTGCTGAATTGGCTCGTCCATTCCATCGGCCGTGGCCTGAATCGTCATAGGAAAGTCTGCGAACGCGATTCCTTCAGTCGGCTTCCATTGAAAAACTCCGGTTTGAGATTCTAACGTCAGCCCTTTGGGGACGGTCCCTTCGAGACGAAATTTGGGTTTCCCGAACTTTGGATTCCAGTCCATAGGCTTGGCTTCCAATTTCAATTCCTCGCCTTGATAAACTGTGGGCGAGCCCGCCAACTCGATACGCGTGTTGTAAATGCGAGGCTTCATGAACGGGTTCAATTCCAGCATCTCGCTGAAGTCATCGACTGTCTTACCCTGCATTGATTCGGCAATGGGCACATGTTCGACAACGGTATCAGCTGCTGCCGTCAACTCGGGATCATCGTCCGAGATCGTTAGCTCAAGTTCCTCGACGCCAACAACCGTGACGTAGTCGGAACCAACGCGAACAACAAATGGAGCCGCTTCAGGAAAGTCCTTCATCGATCGAACGCGCAGCTTGCGCCCCTCGACTTCGCCAACCGTCGTGCGTGCGAACAGTGAACGTCCTGGCCGCTCGACTCCTGGGATCGAGACGCTTTCAACAACCAACCTGACGGACAAGTTGTCTTGATTCGGACCGTCAACGTTTTCCAAGCTGATGCTTTTGACGGATTGCAATAAATCGACTTGGTGCAAGCGAAACATGAACTCGCGATATTGATGCATGGTTGCATTTCCAGTCACGGTGACTGCAACTGGAAGATACGGTTTGTCGCGGAACGAAGACGAGCGTTCCGGTGTGACCTTTGGATTCGAGAACTGTGCGACATTGACCACCAGGTCGGATAGCCATTGTTGGTAAATCAAGGTTGCCTCTTGCAGATTGCCGGGCAACGCGCGTTCTTTCCACCCCTTCATGCGGCCCATCGAGGCGATGGCCTCATCTTGCGCTTCACGAAGCTCGGCAACTGCCCTCTCGGCCCGATAGAGCTTTGTTTGGGCGTCATGAACGGGCTTCAAAATCGTATCGGCGATCTTGGGAAGAACAACCCAGAAACCGAGAACACCAACAAAGGCGATTGCCAATATCTTTTCACGCTTTTGCATGTCGAATTACTCTTCTTCGGTTTCCGTTTTGGTATCTTCCGCGTCGTCTCTTGCCGGTTCTTCGATGGGTTCCGGCTTCTGCAGATTGATGTCTAGCTCGAAGCGGAATGGATATTCCGCATCCTTGCCACGAGGAATCTCGTGAGTGTTCACAACACGTTCGGGATGCTCGCCCAAATCCTGGTACAGCGTGATGACCTCGCCGTACGTCTTAGACTCACCGTTTCCGGTGATGTTGCCTGCTCCGCTGCCACCGGCAAGCGTCATACGCAAGTCGGTCAAGTAATAACGCTCGGTCCCATTCATGTCGTTGAAGAGATCGTGTGACTTTGCCAACCAGTCGACTCGATTGTCGACCCATTCTTGAACAGCCGTCACATTTTCAACGTTGCCAGCGGCACGTTCTTGTAACTCCTCTAAGCTGCTCTGCTCGGACTTCGCATCCAAGTAAGCTTTCTCTAAAGCCGCAACTTCTGATTGCCGCCAAAACAGTCCGCCACCTATTATGACAGCGACACTCGCGGCAATCACGATTGCTCTCAGTTTGCGCGTGTCCTTAACTTCAGCAGGCCGTCGCGGGTTCAAGAAGTCAACAAACTCAGCTCGCCCACCGCTGGCCCACATCAAGATGCCGGCGGGACCCACATACGGTGCGTGGCTGCCGGGAACGTCAATCGGCACGGTCGCCGAACCCGAAAGGTTCAAGGGATCGATCGTTCGCACCGAGATTTCCGGTATCGACACCGTCGAAATCGACAAACGTTCCTGAAGCCGTGCCGCGAGAGTTTCCGCTTCCTCATTCGGAGCAATGATCCAACCGCGAGCGATCGAAACATCCGGCAACAACTTTTGCAGCGCTACGAACGACCGGCTGACCTCGGCCAGAATCGTTTGAATATGTTGCGACGTGTCTTCTGTTGATGTAAGCCGCGTCGAGTGGGTGAACAACAAGCTTCGACGCTTGATCACAGAAATCTCGACACGATCACCGTGTGCCCAAACGACCAGCGAAGTCTCAGTCTCGTCAAGTCGTTGTTGCTCCTCGACCCGAACCACCAATTCGGCGGCGGCGACAGGTGTCAAACCGATTGATGCCAGTGTGAGACCCGCTGACTCGAGCGTCTGACGAATCGAATCGCTCTGTTCGCGAGCCACTGTCGTCATCAAAACACTTTGAGCAACCTCGTCATCGGCGATCTCGACGGGCAAGTAGTCTAGCAGCAACTCATCGATGGGACGCGTTGACTTAATTGCAGCTTGAAAACGGACCAATTCCGACAACTCGTCCGCTGGACATGGCGGCAACTCCAAATGCCGGACAACCGCGTCTTCTCTCGGCAGTGTGACCAACGCTTGCGATGCGCTGATCCGGTGTTCCTGCAATTGTGTGCCAAGCCATTGGCCACGGGCTGATGGATCCGTGCCAACGTCATCGGGCCACTTCAGATTAAAGGCACGCTTTAGTCTGACGGCGCCGGAGTTGACATCGGCCTCGATCCCAAACAACTGGTCTTGTTCCCAGTCGAGTGCGATATAGTTAGGCATCGTTTACCTCAGTTGTGCACGGAATTAGATCACGCGATTAGAAGCCCGGCTTTTTGAAAAAGCCGGGCTTCTCCGTTTGCGGAGCTTTCAAATCTGAAATTCAATTCGAATTTGAGATTGGAAATCCCAACAACTCCATCATCTAGTCTACGACATGCCGCAACAAGATGAGTCGATTCATCATTTTGGGCGTCGAAAAGTGATGTGCCGAAGACACCGGTCGTCCGTGTTGCTCTTACGGAGCGCCATAAAGCAACATGTTTTTCGAGTAGCCGGCTCCCAACTCTGTCAAATCACGCTGCATCAAAAGTTTGGGATCGCCGCCACTGGTATCGAAAACTGCTTCGACGCGAGTGAACGGACCACCTTCCTCGAAAAAGCCCACGACCTGAACTGTGTAAATGCTGCCGCGAGCCGTTAGGTATTTGTCCAAAACCCGCATGTCTTGCAATGTCACCAAGCCTTCGGCAACCAGCCACGCGGTTGTACTGCGACTGGAAATGTCATCGGACAATGGTGCTCCCGACGAATCGATCAATTGCGATCCCAAGATGTTGGTGACAATCGTCTCCGTCATGTTGGGAACGCCCATCAAGGTTTCATAGCGTGCTTGATTGACGTTGATGCGGCCTTTCAAGACCTTGTCTTCAGTTACCGTCAACCCATCCAACAGCAGCGGCATCGTGTTCAACAGGTCGACGGGATCGGCACTGACGGGGCTATCAAGCGTCGTCATCTGGCCATCGACCTCGACGTCGACCTTCACACCCACCAATTGGTACAACGAGTCGATATTCGTGTTTGCGCCCTTGGACAAATCCATGCCGCCACGAGTGACGCTTCCCGATTCACCGCTTGTGCCGTAAAGCTGCTTGGCGATGTCCGATGCACTCCGTTCAACGTTTTGCGTCCCATTCGCGCCGTCCGACGGTGAGTCTCCGCCTTCTTCACTCGCCGGATCCTCTTCGGGTAAATAGGGGTCCTCGCTGGCACCGCTCATTCGATAGGCGACGATGAATTGAGCAATGTCATCGCCGAACTCCTCGGCCAACGCGTCGTAGAGGTCCGTCAGTGTATTGTTGTTGACGAATATGCGATCCGAGCCGTCCTCGCGCGTGTTGTTCTCTTTACCGTAAACGGTCAAGTAAGCACTCCAGCCTAAATCCAACGCTCCGTCAGCGTTGTCCATCGGCAGCGTCTGATCGCCATCGTTCTCGTTTTGGTCAAGCAGCCCGTTGCGATTCTGGTCCTCGCCATAAAGCAATTGCTCGGTGACGCCGGCAACTTTCAAAAGCTCATCAAGCGTATCGAGTGGCTTATCCTTCGCGTAATAAGGCGGCTCCAATTCCATGTAGTATTCGCTCTCAACACCAAACTCGCGCGCCTCGAAGTCCTCGTCGATAAAGTCAAGAATCGCGTCGGCGATCTCCATCGTCATGTTGGGCAGAAACATCAATAATTCCCGCCGCTCGGCTTCATCGGAAAACGACAACTGTGTCAGCGCATTAATGTTGATCTTGGAAGATTCGTCGCGGAATCCCGATCGAGCGCTGGTCGATGTTTGGTCGCTCTCGACTGGTGCCACGACACTGAAGTAGCCGCGTCCTCGGGTAGCGTCCGAATTCCTCATCATCACGGCCCGCAATCGGTCCGGATCGTGGTAGTAGTTCGTGGTCCCAAGAGCCGACTCTTCGCTCAGAATGGCTTTAACCAACTCGACGCCCGAATCGGCATACATCCGAGTCTCAACGCGACGTGTATACATGCCGGTCGCTTCAGCCTCGGTCACCATAGTGTTAGAAAACGTGTACGCCCCCAGCGCCAACAGCGAAACAATCACCAAGACCGCCAGAAGAACGCTTCCCCGGCGCGATGCTGTTTTGCGTTTTTTGTTTCCGTGATTTCGCATAGTGGTGATCATTGAGTCGTGGCTTACTCGAGAGCCGCGCCCTCATAAGCTAAGGGCACAACCATACGAAACGACGACGTCATTTCGCTGGTTGCCGAATTCGTGATCGAGTTCTCTTTGTATTCGGGCTCTTCAAACTCGATG
>PBMZ01000053.1 GCA_002722955.1 Planctomycetaceae bacterium
GATCGATGGTGGTGCTGGCGATGACATGATCGTCGAATCTGGCAACAACGACTTTGTCTTGACCGACAACATGCTTGTCGACGGTGATGATCAGAACACTCTGAACAGCATCGAATTGGCCAGCTTGACGGGTGGCAGTGGCAACAACACGTTTGACGCCTCGGGCTTCTCGGGCGACACCACGATGAGCGGTGCGGCTGGTAACGACACCATGATCGGCGGTAGCGGCCAAGACAACATGCTTGGCGGTTCTGGCTTCGATAACATGATGGGTGGTGGTGGCAACGACACGATGTCTGGCCAAAGTGGTGCGGATACGATGTCCGGCGGCACTGGCAACGACCGCATGATCGGTGGTTCCGGCGAAGATTCGATGATGGGCGACGACGGCAACGACACCATGAGCTCCGGTCTTGGCGACGACGTCATGGACGGCGGCAACGGCGACGACAAGATGTTCGGCGGCATGGGTGATGACATCATCTTGGGCGACGACGGCAACGACCGAGTCAATGGCCAAGAAGGTGACGACATCATTATCGGTGGCGACGACAACGATACCATCAACGGTGGTAACGGCCGCGACTTGTTGTACGGTCAAGACGGTGACGACAAAGTCTTCGGTGCTCGTGACAACGACACGCACATCGCTGGCGACGGCGACGACACCATCCGCGGCGGCGGCGGCAACGACCTCTGTGTCGGCGGCGAAGGCGAAGACCGACTATTCGGCCAAGGCGGCACCGACATCCTGGTCGGCGGTCCCGATCCCGACACCTTCGACGACAACACCGAAATCGACGAAGAGTTCGACGCGTCGTCCTTCGACACCTTGCTGGTTGATATCCTGATGGGATTGAACTAGTCGCTCATCAAGATCAAGTAACTTAAAAAAGCCGCTCAGGTCGTTTGCCTTGCGCGGCTTTTTCTTACGTTAGCAGGCGCTGCAACCGCACGAAAGTTGCGTTGTTTAATGCCCACACGGAGCCTTCGGCTGGGCGTTAAAAGAAGTCTTGTCCGAGATCCTGTTGCCGCGTATCGGACGCTCTATCGCGCTTGTTGCAGTAACTCGGCAGACTTCTCGCCGATCATGACGGATGGGGCGTTGGTGTTGCCGGAGGTGACGTTTGGCATGATCGAGGCATCCGCGATTCGGATGTTCTCGATTCCGTAGACTCGCAGTTCCGGGGCCACAACGGATTCGTCGTCGATGCCCATTTTGCAAGTTCTGGTTGGGTGGCAGTATGTCGTTGTGCTCTGGCGAACTAACTTGACCATGTCGGATCGACTTAGGTTGCCAGGCATGACTTCCGACTTGTGAAGGTCCTTGAATGCGTCGGATGCTCCTAGCTCGCGACGTAGGTCGATTCCTGCAATCATCGCGTTGATGTCGGCGTCGCGGGCCATTAAGTTGACGGCGTTCAGAGGTGGGTCGGCTGGGTTGGAAGACGCCAGCTTGACTGTGCCGCGTGAAGCGACGCGTACGACGCTTGGTGCGATGGCGTAACAGTTGTCGTTGGGTAGATTGCCGGCTCAGCTGGTTGTGTCATAGCCGCCCGCCTTTCGGAAAACCCAGATATCGAGGTCCTGCTGCTGGAAGCAGGTGGTTCGGACCAACGCCCCGATGTTGAAGATCCCGTCCAATGGCCCACACCCTTCAAATGCGACATCACTGGGGCTGGGACACCGTTCCCCTGAAGCACTGCAATAACCGCATCGACCATGTCCCTTGAGGCAAGATGCTTGGTGGTTGCCACAGTCACAATGTCAACGCTTGGGTCCGCGGCCACCAAAACGATTTCGATAGCTGGGCCTACGAAGGCTGTTATGGATGGGGCTGGAACGAGGTTTCGCGGCTCTTCAAGAAGATCGAAGACTGGCATGGCCCCGCAAGTCCAGAACGCGGCACCGGCGGACCAATGTATGTCGCTCCACCTGTTGATCCAAACCCAGTCGCAACGGCTTTTGTCGAATCGGGTCCCGCGATCGGCCTACCAAAGATCGAAGACAACAACGCTGGCGAGATGGAAGGTACAGTGTGCGTGGGCTAAGGCTGCGGCCATCGCGGCTGCGATTTACACGGCCTGTTGCCAAGTCGGTTTGTTGACCTTGAGCCAGTCTTCTAGGTTCAAGCCTTCCAAATAATCGGAGACGATATAACACTGGCCATCGTCCACGCCGACGTCGTAAACCGAAACGATTCCCGGGTGATTCAGCTTGGCGAGTTGTCGTGCTTCAAACAGAAACTCACGCTCAACACTTTTTGAATCAAGATGCAAGTGCGGTGCTTTAATTGCGACCTGGCGTTCAAGTTGTGGATCGAAACTCAAATACACCGCACCAAAAGGGCCCTTACCCAGCCGCTTCTTGATGTCGTAGCGACCGAAAGACTTTTGACTTGCACTATCCGATTTCAGTCTGTTGCCATCGGACGGGATGTCTTTGGGGGCGACGAATCCATCAGGCTGAGTATCGTCAACGTGGGCTCGTTTTTGCTTCGGCTTGGATGCTTTTGCTGCCATGGAGCCTGTTATGATCGTTTGATCAAAAACAGATTGCTCACTTTCGAATTCGTCTTCAACGCCTTCAGTGGGCTGATCAATTGTTTCCTCTAGGTCGATCGGGCTGCCTGCGTGAAGGTTCTCGATACTCTCGCCGAGTGGATCGTGAGGACCTTTGGGAGTTTCGTAATCGACCGTCTCTTCCAGACGTTTGGGGACCGGTTGTTCTGTCGGCGGTTGTTGCGGCGTCGCTGGGCCGGACAAACCAGTCGCGTCGACACTGCCAATGCGAGTTTCCAACGACTTCTCCGCTTGGTCGAGGTCGCTGTCTTCTTTAGACGGAAGCGTCGCCGTTTCCGCTTTCGCGTCAACATCCGAGACTGCCACGGCAGCTTCCACCGAACCTCGGTCGCCCATTTGTTCGTCAAGTTCTTCAACCGGAGCGATGATTGTTTGAGCGAATTGCGTGGTATCGTATTTGACCGGTTCTTTCACTTCATCCGCTTGTGGAGCGACCACCGTTGGTGCAGGGTCTTCTGTTGGCTTCTCGACAGTGGGTGTCTTTGGCGGCGCTGGCTCTTCTGGGGGAGAAGAATCCGATTCACGGTTTGAAGTCGTTTCTTGTTCCGGTGCCGATGTTGCTTTTGCTGGCGGTGCTTTTGCTGCTCGTGTTACTTTTGCTGCTCGTGTTGCTTGTGATTGAGGTGGTGGATCCTCATGAGTAACTCTGGCCGCTGGCTGGGGCGATTTGACTACTTCAACCTCGACCGGCACGACTTCAGCCGTCAGTTGGGTTTAAGGTGCAGCCGAGACTTGAGATGCAGCCTGGACTTGAGATGCAGCCTGGACTTGAGGCTCGCTTGCTACAGGCTCGATTGTCACGGCAGGCGCGGGAACCGTTTGATGGATTGTTGGCGCGGCACCTTTTCCGGACTGTGCCGACACACTGATTGTTTTCGCTGGCTCGCTCCCGCCAGGTGATGTGATCGAAACGGTTGCCGAGAAGCCTTCGGATGATTTCAGCGAGACGCTGCCATCTGCAGCGACAGTGACAGTGATCTCGTTTTGATTTCCATGTTGGATCGAGTCATGAACTACGGCAGGAACTGCCTAACTTTGGTCATTGCTATTTGAAGACGCCTCGACACTCGGTCGCCCCATTCTTACTTGGGCTTTTCCGACCGGCTCGAATTGAATTCTTTGAGCACATTTTGGGCAGTTGAACTTCTTGCCACGCAGCGCGTGCTTTAACTTCATTCGTGACTGGCAACCTGGGCAGCGGAATTGAATCTTCGCCGCGCAGCATGGACACGCGAGTTTCTTGCCAGAACCTATGCGTTTGCATTTGATCCTGGTCTGACAGCGGGGCACCGAATGTCGACTTTCATTAGTTCCGTTCGCCCCACCTAAAATTCTCTAACCGGTACAACCAGCACAATCCTGTCAGGAATTCCACATTGACGTCAAACTGATCAGGATACTCTTATCCCAGACCGTTCAAATTAGCGATAGTGTCGATAGTAGGGATTCTACGAATCGAAGCCTTTCGTGCAGCGCAATGGGCCCAGACTGCCCGAAGGTTAAACGGAACAATTATAGCCTATATTACTAGGTGAATAGGTTGAAATCCATGACCGTTCGCATCCTCACATTGGTGCCCTGATCGCAAGTTCGACGATCGCTATTGTCCAAGAAACCAGTCACTATCCACCCGGAGCTGAGGGGATCAAAGGAGCTTCAGTTCCTGGGCCTGGAGTGTATCTCAAGACGTATAACATCGTCTTCGAGGCTGATAGGCAGAACGACGACAATGGCAACCGTGTCCCGGGCACATTTGACGTCGATGTCTTCGCCACTGCACCTCGCTTGATTTGGATTACCGACATCAAGGTTTTGGGGGTGATTTTGGCTGGGATGTACTTGTGCCTCTCATTCACACGGACCTGCAATTCGATGCAGCCGGTTTCGAAAGCCACGACATAGGCATTGGCGACATCTTCGTCGAGCCAGTTCTTGTCAGCTGGCACACCGACCTTGCAGACTATGCCGTAGCAGCCGGCGTTTGGACTCCCAACGGAACACCTGATGGCCCCGTCGGTGCAAGCAAGGGATTCTGGACCGGTATGTTCACTGCTGGAATGACTTTGTTCTCTGACACGGACAAGACATATTCCATGTCAGCATTGGCTCGCTATGAAACAAACAGCAAGAAACGCCAAGCGGACGTCGCGCCCGGTGATGACTTTCACATCGAGTGGGGTGTTGCACGAAACTTCAACGGCACGCTCGACATTGGTGCGTCCGGCTACTGTCACTGGCAAGTAACCGAAGACCGAGGCTCGGCAGCCGTGAACCGTGATCTCAAAGACCGTTTCTTCTCGGCGGGTCCGGAGATCAATTGGCTTCACCAGAAATCAGGTTTGTTCTTCCAGCTGCGTTATCAGTTCGAGTTTGTTGCTCGCAATCGTCCTGAAGGTCGGAATTTGGTCTTCAGCATCGTCAAAGTTCTCGACTGGAAAGACAAGTTCCGACTGAAAGACGAAAACGGTCAGTTGAACCTGCCTCGCTACCGCTAGAGTATGCAGTGAATCAGAAATGCAAAAAGCCCGGCTTCTCGAAGAAGCCGGGCTTTTGTCTTTTGTCGAGATTAAAGGATTGCTTAAACAAGCTCTCGAATAACTTCGCGTCGATCGACCAAGTATTGCGGACGACCGGTTGGATCGTTGATGGTGGTCGTCATTGGATCGATGCCAAGGTTGTAATAGATCGTTGCAATGATCTCTTGCATGTCCACAGGACGTTTCACGGCGTATTCGCCCAGTCGGTTGGTCGAACCGATGGCTTGACCGGTTTGCATTCCGCCACCAGCGAGAAGTGCGCAGCTGACGCGTGGCCAGTGGTCGCGGCCGGCGCCTTTGTTGACGCGTGGTGTTCGGCCGAATTCGCCCCAGACAACAACGGTTGTTGTGTCGAGTAAACCACGTTCATCAAGATCTTCAACCAGCGCCGTGACAGCTTGGTCCAGCTTAACGCCGTGGTCTCGAACCAAATTGAAGTTCCCACCATGGCTATCCCATCTTCCATACGAAAGCGACACCGAGCGGACGCCGGCTTCGACCAAACGTCGAGCCATCAGCAGATGATCGTTACAGGTGGGGGCACCGTCGTATTGGTATTTGTAAGGTTTTCCCGTGCCGTAACGAGCGACGGTCTCCGGGTCCTCCTTGCTTAGGTCTAAGGCATCCGCCAGCTTGCTCGATGTGAGAACTCCGAAGGCGGCTTGCGTAAACGCATCTAGGCCTTCCAATTGTCCGCTGGCATCGGCATTACGTTTGAGCTGATCCAGGCCACCAAGCAAGGACTTGCGATCCTGCAATCGATCTAAGGTGACGCCGTTCAGTTTCAGGTCTGACATGCCTTCACCGTTTGGTTTGAACGGCTTATAAGCGGCTCCCAAGAATCCCGGCGCGCCGGATTCCGACCATGGTTTGTGTGAGGTTCTCGCTGCCAAACCAACAGTTGGTGGAACGGCCTTATCGACGGGTCCTAACAACTTCGCGGCAACGGAACCAACGGAAGGTCGACCGCCGATGGAAACGCTGGAACCGCGTGACCAACCACTCATGCACTGATAAGCGTCATGACCGCCGCTACATCCAACGACCGAACGAATCGCCGAGAACTTGTCCATCATCGCCGCGATCTTTGGGAAGCATTCGCCGATTTGGATTCCTGGAACTGCTGTAGAAATCGGGCTGAATTCGCCACGGATTTCTGCAGGGGCCTCTGTCTTAATCTCCCACATGTCTTGGTGTGGCGGGCCGCCGCCGAGGAAGACATTAATGACGGATTTATGGGAAGTGCTTCCGCTTTGGGCATCTTCTGCCTGCAGGATGTTGGCTAACCCCAATCCACCAAGTGCTCCCATTGAGAATCCACCGATTTTGAGGAAACTCCGACGAGAAACACCATCACAAAAACGTTGGCCGCGACCAAGGATTGTCAACATAACAAAGCCCTTCCAGTTAAAGTCAAGGAGCACGGCGCGGATGCCAGCTCTTCGATAACTATCGACAATTCAACCGTTGTTGATGAGTACCTAAATTATAGCATGAATTCGTTGGCGTCAAGGGCGACGTTAATTGTTGCTAAGCAATGGGTTAAGGTGCAACGTGCGCCTTGCCTAGTGCCAGTTCCTGTCGTTCTACTTGTGGCAATCCAAAAGGTATTGTTGACTGTCCGACAGCCGTGTCCACACTTGCTGACTTGGCGCGATTTCGAACAGGGCTGGCCCGTCATATTCTTTCTCTGCCCAAAGCGAAAGTTGTGTTGACCAGTCGATGTCACCGTCTTGCATCGTATCCAGCACTCGACCATCCTGCCGTTGCTTGAAGTGAATCATCGAAATCGATTGAATGTCCAGGCCAGCAGTTATCTGATTTGGATCAACACCATCAGCGGGAAAAAGAAGATTGCAGGCGTCATAGCACAGCTTGAGCAATGAGTTACCGTCGGCTTTCAACAGCTGGTTGGCTTGCACGAAAACGGACTCGAACCAGTCCCACGGCTGAATCGAATGTTCGAGCGATAACACACCGCCAACATTGCCGAGCACTTCCGCATGCTTGGCAACACATTCAGCCGCTGCTTCGGTGTTGGGTAAGGACTCGGGTGAAGCAAGGCTTAGGTCAACAATTCTTAGATGCGGGCAGGACTTGTCGATGGCAACGACCGACTCAATGGCTGCTTGAAACGTCGCGTTCGAAAGATCATTCGACGAAAACACAGGGTGATTGATCGCCAGATTCCAATGCATGCCGCGGACTTGATCGGCAAGTTTCCCAAGTGCGTCAGGCTTTGGTTGATGGTCCGCGTCCTCGCAGTTGCCCAAGCAAGTTTGCCTCAATTCGACGTAGGTAAGGCCAGCGTCGAGGGCTTGTTGGCACAGCGATTCCAGTGAGTCTCCAGCTTGGAGAAGATGCTGCCAGCAGTTGCTCACCAATCCCAGCTTCATGATTTGTCCGATGCTCTCTCGACGCTTGCGATGGCAACGATCCTGTTTGGTTTCGGATTGGTCGGCCGTACTGCCGTAAATTGGCAGCAGCGTGCGCAGCTTCGTCCGAGCCGTCTCGCACTCGATCCATTAAAACGTGGAATTCGTCAGACATGAAGTTGTCTTTCGAGAGATGAAGGCGCTTGCGGTTTGCAATTGCCTAGTCCACCATTCTAAGAGAACTAAGTTATGATCGCTACAGATTCTTGCCCAAGTTAATAGCAATTTATAAAGGGCGTTCGGGTTTTAGACTTCGGATGGGATACAGCAATCCACAATGGTACGACCAACTTGGCAGTTGGTCAAAGACTCGTTGGTGTCACCATTTACGGAAATACTGTATTTCGATCTACCGAGGTCCTACAGATCCCCGTTTATAAGGGTCTATATGACTGAGGTGTGTGGAAAGTTGGCTACCATTGTCTGCGGATTGATATGTGCTGTGGCAACCGCAAATATCATTCCTTCCGGCACTTTCATTGCAACCGTCAAATCCCTTGTCGACGGAACGGATTAGAATCACAGCCTACACGATCGATTGAAATGCGGTTCAAAAGTAAGTCTCGACGTAATCAATAACCCCGTGACGCGAAGACACAGGGGTGATCAATCTTTTGCTGTCGCTTCAACTTACGGCCCAATTGACAATCGCGAAGCTTGGCACTCTCCGCGGGTATCGCGAGATCCGCACTCATGACGGCCAGTGACCTTGTTGCGGCAACCCCTGACTACCTGCCGCATTCAATCTTTCGGCCACCTTGCATCTGAGTGTCAAACTGTTTTTACTAATTGTACTATTTCCGTTGTTTTGACTTTTTCCGTTGTTTTGACTTTGCGCACGTCATCCGGCGGACCTTCAAAGCAGCCTACCAACTTCCTACCCCACACAGCCTGCCCGATGTCCGATCAGCTCGTCTTCATGATGGGCGAGTACGAAGCGCGGTTTCCCACCGATCGCCAGTACTGCTCGAACCACCTTTATTTGAAAGAGGACTCTGCGCGCGAGGGCAGCGGCGGGAAGGTTTATCAGGTGGGCTTCACCGCCTATTCGGTTCGATTGCTGCAGGATGTGTATTTCTTGGACTGGTCGATCGATCCGAATTCGGAAGTCCGCGAAAAACAAGAAATCGGGGAGATCGAAAGTTCTAAAGCGCTCTCGACACTTTACGCTCCATTTCAGGGCAAGGTACTGGATTTCAACGAAGCCTTGCTCGACGACCCCTCGACCATCAACACTGACAGTTACGGCAATGGCTGGTTGTTTCGATTTGAGACCTCGGCAGCATTGCTCTCGCCCGACGAGTACATCAAAGTGTTGGAAGATGGCTGGGAGGACACTCAGCGGATGATTAAGGGTCAACTGAATTGAGGAATCATGGCCGGTAAGAAACTAACAGTGGTGATTTCGCAATCGCAGGGAAAGAACCCCGCGAAGCGAGCCCTTGAGGAATAGTTGGCGGCGGCGTTGATTTTCGACGACGCCATCGACGTCTCCTTGGTGCCTCACCTTTATGACATGTCACCGGATCACACCGGAATGCTCTTCATGCGTTCTGTGCCGGGCGACGTCTTGGTCCTTTCCTGGTTGTTCCCGCGCGCGTCACGTTGGATCCTGGATCGATGCGGCATTCGCGGCAACGAAGGTGTCTCGCTCCTCAATAAGTCCGACGACGATGAGGAATTCGACGAGGATGAAGCCGAAGCTGCCATGGACTCGGACAGCGAATCGCCAAACGGAATCGGTTCAGTCGACGTCCCTGATCGCAATGTCTACTGCATCGATCTTCGTGACCACACCGACCCCAAAGTCTACTTGGACGAGATTGATCGCATCGCGAAGGAAAAGTCTGTCCAGACTGTTGACCTGATGCAGTGGATTCAGGGAACCCCCAAGCCTGAACAGTTACAGCGATATTTGGAGCCAGAAAAGCAACTCGCAGCGATGCGAACCGACGGTTCGGAACATCCCGAGGCAGCTCATGACCCGGTGAAACGCCGGTGGTATCCCGTCATCGATTACGACCGCTGCACGAACTGCCTGGAATGCCTCGACTTTTGTCTGTTTGGAGTCTACGGCATCGATAAGCTCGATCGTATTTTGGTCGAACAGCAAGACAGCTGTAAGAAAGGTTGCCCGGCATGTAGTCGAGTTTGCCCAGAGAACGCGATCGTCTTCCCTGGTCACAAGACGCCTGCAATCGCCGGTGCCGAGGGTGACGTATCGGGCCTGAAGATTGATTTGTCGAAACTCTTCGGTGCTCCGTCGGCAGTCGACATCGCTGTTCGAGAACGCGACGTGGAACTCGTCGCCGATGGTCGCGACGCCGTTGGTGCAAGCATCGGCTTGGAAAAGCGCCAAGCTCGAGAAAACCCACGCGATGAATTGGATGACCTGATCGATGGCTTGGATGATTTGGATTTGTAAGCATACGTTTGAATGTCCAATGTCGAACAAGGAATGTCCAAGGATGAAGTGACATGCAGTGACCGTCCTCTTACTTCGACTTTGGACATTCCTTGTTCGACATTCGACATTCAATTCTTCAACCCAGCTCAGCAATGCCATCGACACGCATCACAGAATGCTACGACAAAGTTTGCTCGGAACTGCTGGCCGAGCGAAGTGCGGACGGTTACTGGGAGGGTGAGCTTTCGACATCCGCGCTCTCAACGGCGGTTGCAGTGATGGCGCTGCAGTTAGTGCTCAGAGAACTCAGGCATCCAACCCGAATCGAACGTTTGGATGGGGTTCACAAGAAGCGGCTTCAAGAGCTCGAGCCGCAATTGCAGCCCATGATTGATGGTGGGCTGCGCTGGCTTGCCGGGCATCAAAACGAAGACGGCGGTTGGGGCGACACCGTCAAGAGCATCAGTAACATCTCAACGTCTATGTTGGCGCGAGCTGTCTTCAAAGCAACGGAAACGGAAGATCAATATTCCGAAGTCGTCCAAAATGCTCAGTTGTATATCGACGAGGAGGGTGGTGTTGACGCCGTCCTAAAACGCTACGGGAAAGACCGAACGTTTTCGATTCCGATTTTGACGCACTGTGCGTTGGCTGGCCTTGTCAGTTGGCGAAAAGTCATCCCATTGCCGTTCGAACTGGCGTGCATTCCTACCAAGTTCTACAGCGCGGTCAAGCTGCCAGTTGTCAGCTACGCGTTGCCAGCATTGATCGCGATCGGGCAAGCCCGTTTCCACTTTGCGAAACCTTGGAACCCGCTGGCTCGAGTTATTCGCGCGATGGCCATTCAACCCAGCCTCAGAGTGCTTGAAAGCGTTCAGCCCGAAAATGGTGGATTTCTGGAAGCGACACCGCTGACCAGCTTCGTCACCATGAGCTTGGCGGCGATGGGTTTGATCGATCACCCGGTGACTCGCCGTGGCGTTGAATTCATCATGGACTCGGTTCGGTCGGATGGGAGTTGGCCGATTGATACGAACTTGACGACGTGGGTAACAACGCTTTCGGTCAACGCTCTGAAGCAGGACTTGCCAACGGCCGAACGTCCTGCGATTCAAGGTTGGTTGATGAAACAACAGTTTCACGACGTGCATCCTTATACGAATGCGGCGCCGGGGGCTTGGGCTTGGACTGATCTCCCTGGTGGAGTGCCTGACGCCGACGACACGCCGGGCGCGTTGCTTGCGATCCTTGAGATGCGCGGAAGCGAGCCCTTGACGACGACCGAAGTTCACGCAGTGCTCAGTGGTATCGAGTGGCTCCTGAATCTGCAAAACCGTGATGGCGGCTGGCCGACCTTTTGTCGAGGTTGGGGAACGTTGCCCTTCGACCGTAGCTCGCCCGACATCACCGCCCACGTCCTAAGAGCCCTATCTCGATGGTTGCAATTGCCGAATGTTGACGATGTTGACACGGCCGTTGTGGAAAGAGTTCGGAAGGCGAGCGACAAAGGCTTCGAGTTCCTTGGATCCAATCAGCGAGCGGATGGTAGTTGGCTACCACTTTGGTTTGGCAATCAATTCAATGACGACGACGAGAATCCCGTTTATGGTACGGCCAAGGTCTTGGTCGCTTATCGAGACGCGGACCGCTGGAATGAGGAGCCTGCGCGTCGAGCTCGCCGGTTGTTGGCTGGCTTGCAAAACGTCGATGGCGGTTGGGGCTCGGGACCTCCCAATCCCAAGTCGAATGAAGATCCACAAGTTTCTAGCGTCGAGGAGACGGCGCTTGCCATCGAAGTCCTGTTGCCCGATGTGGACTATCAAGCGGGGACCAACGCCGGGTTAGACTGGTTGATGGAAAAAATCGAAAGCGGTTCGTGGCGAGAATCTTCTCCCATAGGTTTCTATTTTGCCAAATTATGGTATTTTGAAGCCTTGTACCCGATGATTTTTACGGTCGCGGCGATGCGAGAAGCTCGGCAGCAACACTTAGCAAGTGAAGATGGGCAGGCTGAGAGTTTTGTTGAGTCGACCAGTGCCGCGGTCGAGACCTAGTGATTCTGCTTCTCCCTTGGCCAATTACGCACCAAGCGTAAGTTAACCCGCCAAGGATTTCCTCCCAATAGACTCGCCTGAAACAACCCGCCTGTTACCGCCCCAGCGGTTCAGTGAAATATTTCGAGGAGTAGCACGTGTCGATTGCACCGACGGAACAGCAAGAGTTCGACAACGTCGTATCTCAAACCGATAATCTGCCGGAAGACAGCGAGGCCGTGGAAAACACGGAATCATTGCTTGATGACGACGATCCTAAGCCGAAGAAGCGGAAACGTCGCAAGAGCACCACGCACTTGAAGTCCGTTCCTGAAACGTTGGAAGAACGAGAAGCCATCAAGGCGGCCGCTGAGCGTTACGCGGAAAGAATCAACAAGACTAAACCGTTCAACCGCGCGCAGTTGGAAGTCTGGGGCCGTGAATTGCTGGCCGAGCTATCGTTGCCAGAATCGTATCTTGGCTTCACCGCTGTTTTGATCGGCAACTTCTTCTGGAAACGCCAATTCCTGGCGACTCCATTTGACCGACGGTTGTTGCTGCTGCCACATTGTCTAAAGCACGCGGAAGGATGTCCAGCGGAGTACGATGAATTCGGACTCGACTGCGAACGCTGCGGAGCATGCTCGATCGCCGATTATAAAGTCAAAGCCGAGAAGCTTGGCTATAAGGTATTGGTGGCCGAGGGCTCGCCGATCGTCCTCAAGATCATCGTCAGCGGTTACGTCGATGGCATCTTGGGAGTCGCTTGCCTGAATGTTTTGGAAAAGGCCATCGACAAGGTGTTGATTGCTGGCGTGCCCTCGTATGCGATTCCGTTGCACTCGGGTGATTGCAAGAACACCAAGATGGACGAAGCATGGATTTGGGAAGTGCTCGAGAAGTACGAACCCTTGCCCTCGCCGCAAACTCAGAGTTACTTGCCGTTGATGCGAGCTTCGAACGAATTGTACGACGACGACTTTGATCACTTGCTACCGCCGATACGCGGTAAGAAGAACGCACCGGATTCTCCCATCGCGAAGACAGAGACGATTGCTTACGACTGGTTGAAGCACGGCGGTAAGCGGTTTCGTCCGTTCATCACTTTGGCCGCGTACGATGCGTTGACGGGTGCCAAAGGCCTGAAGAGCGGGGCATCGGGTGAGAAGCTTGAGCTCTCTGACTCCGTAAGACGAGTCGCGATGTCGATCGAAGCTTTTCATAAGGCGTCACTGGTTCACGACGACATTGAAGACGACGACCTTTATCGATATGGCCGAGAGACCTTGCATCGCCAATACGATACGGGGACGGCCATCAATGTTGGTGATCACCTGATCGGACTCGGATACAAGTTGCTCAACTCGTGTCGGAGCGAATTGGGGGCCGAGGTCGCATGTGACGTCTTGGAACGGATGGCGGCTGCTCACATCAAATTGTGTGATGGTCAAGGTGCCGAGATGGCCTGGGGGACCCAATCCGACTTTGAGATCTCGCCCCTGGATGCATTGCAGATTTACGCGTTGAAAACTTCACCCGCGTTTGAAGCGGCCCTCTATGCCGGCATCCGAATGGCCGGAGACGTTGAGAAATACGAAGAGATGATCCCGTTGTTCTCGCGGCATTTGGGCGTCGGCTTCCAAATCCTCAACGACCTCAAAGACTGGCAAGGCGACGACAATAACAAGTTGGTCGCCGGTCAAGACGCGCTAGCATTGCGACCGACTGTGTTGTTGGCACTCGCGATGCAAGCCGCCGATGAGAGACAACGCGCCGAATTGGACGCAGTGCTGAAGGGCGACGAACCCGATGGCTTGCGGATCGCTCGATTACGACGCGTCTTCCAAGAATGCAGCATCTTCGAAAAGGCCGAAGCGTTGGTCGAGAAATCTCGCAACCGAGCCGAGGCACTTGCCGACGACGTCGAATGCGATGAGTTTCGGCAACTGTTGTATTTCCTGGTGGACACGGTACTCGCGCCGGAAACCGAAGAGGTGAAACCGGATCCATCGGTAATGGTGCAGTTGCCAATCGCTAGCGTATCTGGCTAGTCACAGCATCGGTAGCCGCCAAGGCTTTCGGCTTTTTCGCACCGCTCATCCGCGCCGAAAGCCTTGGCGGCTTCCGCTACGGCTTGAATGCGCCTATCGAGTCAAACCGACGTAGAAGCTAAACACGCGTTCGTCGTCGAAGTCTTCCGTTTGAACGGGGAAGGCCCAGTCCAAAGCAATCGGGGCTGGTCCCATCGCCGGGACGGTCAAGCGAAGACCGACACCAGCCGTGACACGGAAATCGTCGAAGCCCGGTGATGTCTCGACCGTACCGAAGTCGGTGAAGGCCACGGCAGCAATGTTCTCGTCGGCTGTGATCGGAATCTTGTATTCCGCACCACCCAGGAACAGGAAGCGACCGCCGACTCGAACACCGAATTCTCGGGGACTGACGCCGCGAAACTCGAAGCCGCGGAAAGACTGAAAACCACCCGCGGTGTATCGTTCGAAGATCGGAGTTCCGTTGTCTGTCCAGCCCATCGAAGCACGAAGCGACAAGATGTGACGTCCGCCACCATCAGCACGTTCGTAGACGGTGAAGTACTGACGTCCCTCGACATCGAATCGAGGATAGTCGAAATCGCCAAACGCTTGCTGATAGCCAGCCTCGATGTAGTGACCTTCGGCGGGCAAGTAAGGTGCGTCGCGTGTGTCGTGTGCGATCGAGATCAATGCCGTTGACAGATAGTTGTCACCAACCGATTCGGCCAAGATTTGAGGCGTTGGTACATCGGGGTCGGTCAGCTCGACGTTTTCCAAACGGATCGCACCACTCAAGGACCATTCTGGCGTGAACTGACGTCCGAAGCGAATCCGTCCGCCAAGTCGTTCTTCATCCCAGTCGGGCAAAAATCGGTTGTAGAAGAAACCGCTGACGCCAAGGCTGTAGTCAGTGTTCAAGAAGTAAGGATCGGACCATTCGATCAAGTACCGGCTGACAATGTTTCCAGGGACAGCTTCCAAACGAAATCGCTGACCGCCGCCACGCCATGCCGTGCCTTCCGCCAAACTAGCCCAATTTGTCGGAGGCCGCAGGATATCGAAGTTGTTCTCTTCCAAGATGATCGAGCCGACGACGCCCGCATCACTGTTGACACCAACACCAAACATCAAGCGGCCGGTTCGAGCTTCATTGACGGTGAAGGTCAGGTCGACTTCACCCGGTGGCGCGTTCATGGCGTCTTGAAAGGGTGAAGCTGGTGCGCGTCCGTACGGATCGCCTTGCGTGTTGTTCTCGAAGATATAGTTCGGCGGTTGTGGCAAGCCGTCCGGGCTCTGTGCACGAATGGTTGTCAGTGGTTCGATGAATGAAGAAGTCTTGGCTTCAAAATCGATACTTGGTGACGAGAAAACTTTCGATGACAAAGGTGTCTCGAAGTCTTCCTTGTTCGTGTCATCTTGTGTGATCGGCACGAACATTGGCAAGTTGCCCGCTGGTGCCTTGCTTGTTTCGTCGCTGTCGACCGATTGATAAGAAACCGATGCCGACAAGTTTGGTTCGATCTTTCGGACGCTGACATCGATAAATCCAATGCCATCATCAGCTTGACCGCGTACCGTTCGGCGTCCCGAGATTTGGTCCTCGGCAACACGCGACACGTTGACTCGCGGACCCAATTGAGGACCGCGCTCGAAGATGACATTTTCTAAGCGCCGCTCGCTGCGTTTGATCAGTTTCGCGTTGGCCAAATCGCCAGGGCTGACAACGATCCGGTTTAGAACAACCGATTCGCGTGTGTGCGGATGATCGCCGCGGATGTTGACGTTGATCTTGCGGATTTTCCAGATGCGGTCCTCGTCGATTCGGTAGACAACATCGACCGTCCCGGGCTCGTCCAGGAATTGTGGCACGGCATCGATTTGGGCAAACAGCCGGCCCAGTCGTCCGTAGCGATCCTTCATCATGTCGACGTCTTTGTTCAAGAATCGCGAGTTGAAGTACTCGCCGTCTTTCATCTTGAACTCAGCTTGCAACTCCTCACTGGAAAGCTCTCGGTTCCCTTCCAACTTGATATTGCGAACCTTGTACCGCTCGCCCTCTTTGATCTTGTAAGTCACGGTCACATTGGTGATGTGACGGACGAACGGATTGAATTTGCTCTCGGAGTAGGAGACCTTTTTCTCGATTTCTACGTCGAAGTATCCAAGTCCTTGATAGTATTTCCGCAGCATTTCAATGTCTTCAGGCAAGGTCTCGGGGCGATACTTGCCACCGAAGAATGGAATGCCTAGAAATGCTCGCTTAGTTCGCAGTTTCGTTCGTAGGATTCCCGTGCTAAAGGCTTCGTTGCCTTCGAAATTCAGCCAGCGAACGATCAGTTTCTTGCCTTCCTTGATCTCAAAGATGACGTTGCGGTCTTCTCTGTTGTTACCCTCGATCAAGGTGACTTTGGCGTCAGTGAATCCCTTTTCCTTATAGTGTTGCTCGATGCGGCGAGCTGACTCGCGGTTCGATGCGACATCGAACGCACCGCCCTTTTTCAGGCCGGTCAATCCGCGAAGGTAGCTGGTCTTGATGTGCTTGTTACCACGATACTCGACCTTTTCAATGATTGGCTTTTCGACGACGCGAAAGACTAAGAGTAAACCGTCCTTCGTTTTTCGGTAACGTGGTTCAACGCTGTAAAACCAGCGTGTGCTATAGAGTCGCTTGAGGTCATCTTTGATCTGAGCTTCGGTGGCGGGACGTCCCAGTTGAATCTTGACGTATTCCAAGATCGCGTCTTCGGGAATCGTTTTGTTGCCTTCCACCTGAATTGCGGTGACTGGCGATTCGAGCGATGCGCCGGCAGTTTCGAGCCGCTCGGGCGGACTTTGAAGCTCGGTAGGTTCTGTCAACGGTGACGGATTCTGACCGCGGAACGTTGGCATCGTTTGACAACCCGTTACCGTCCAAATCAAGCATGCAGCGCATAAAAGCGTGATGCCATTGGCAGTTTGGCCCGCACGGGTCTCGGTCGAGACACCAGTCATGTCATTCACTTCCAGATGGGAACTGGCGGGGATCGGTGATAGGAGAGAGTGAGAATCGAAACGCAGGAGAGCGCGAATCTGTGAAACAGCGACCGTGAGGCTGCTGCTTCGGGAGGAGATCTGTGATAGGAGCGCGTACAATTAACGGAATTGCGTAGGTGGAGCAATACCGACTTCGCAGATTTTAGTGCTCGAAAAACGTGCTGAGCGACTGCCCAGGTTAACTGTTCTCTTCATTTTCTGGAGACACGAAATTGTTGCCGTTCTTTGTTTAACCGGTAGCGTTTTGAATTGCGGCGATTTATCGCCGCATTGGTTGTAGCGAAGCGTCGCACTCCCAAAATCACAGCGAAGGGGTTTGTGGTCCCGCGACTCCGCTTGCAGGACGTCCCGCGAGCGGAGTCGCGGGACCACGAAAAATCACAATCGCCGACCGAGAAGCTCTGCGTGGGAACGATGGCAACGGACACAGCGGTTTTCGCGAATTTGACGGGACGTTGCCTGAAATAAAACCGCTTCAACCGGATCAAATTGTGATTCTGAAGACCTTTGCCTCGTGATTTCTGGGCGACTGGTTTTGACGGCCCAAAAACTCGACCTACGTATGATTGAGATTTTTCCCAGTATGGGACAAGGTCATTAGTCAACGGGTGGGTTGCCGTGGGCATAGTCAAGAAAGTTGATCGATACTTCGGGCTGATCGTCGCTTCGCAAGCGATCTGTGTAGCGCTGGGGTTATGGATCCATTCACGCTATGTCGGATCGTCGGCCGAGTGGGCAGGTCGCAAACAACGTTGGCAAGAACTCGAACGATCACTTCAAGATCGCCAAGTATCCGAGTTGGTCGAGGCGGCCGAGACATCCAGCCAACCGATCCCCGCATTGCACCAATTGTAGTTCGGCGCAGAAGCTGAGCTGACCGTGATCGACGAGTCGCAGAGCGTCCTGTTTCAGTCTGATACGAATAGCGAATCGGTTCAAGAAGTTCGCTGGCAACCATTGAGGCTCGTTGATGACATCGCTTCGTCGTCTGGTGAACGAACACGCGGCTTCCTGTACTTAGGACCAAAGGAACTATTGGGAGTCGGAATCGCTTGTGCGAATGGCCGTACCGCGATCATCCATAGCACGGCGGACTTCGTGAAGCCGGATACATCGGTTGTTTTGCGGGCCTTGCCACTTGCCGGCGGAATCACGTTTGCTTGGCTTGTGGGATTACATGGGATTGCCGTCTACCTGATCTTGTCCAGGATGAAGGATCAGTCGAAGTCCAAGTCTGCTGATCCTCACGAATCGTCATTGCGTCACATACAAGCATTGGTGCGAACTCGTGACACGATTATCCTCGGTCTGGCAAAGCTCGCCGAGAGCCGCGATCCAGTTACCGGACAGCACTTGGAACGAATCGCGTTGTTCTCGACACGTTTGGCAACTGCGCTGCGGCGTGAAAAGGAATACCGCAATGTCATGACACGATCGTTCATACAGTTGATGGGTATTAGCTCGGCATTGCACGACATTGACAAGGTTGGCATCAAAGATTCCATCTTGCTGAAACCCGGTCCGCTGACCGAATCGGAACGCAAGCAAATCGAACAGCATCCAGTAATTGGCAGCGATTGTTTACGTCAGATGGAGCAGAGGTTGGGCACTTCCAACTTTCTTCAGATGGCCAATGAAATCACCTTGTATCACCACGAGCGGTGGGATGGCGCTGGCTACCCTCACGGCTTGTCGGGTGAAGACATTCCGCTGACTGCGCGAATCGTCGCGATCGCCGATGTGTACGACGCGTTGGCATCGGAACGAGTCTATAAGTCAGCCGTTCCGCACCAGGAATGTGTTGAGTTCATCAAGGATCAAGCGGGTAAACAGTTTGATCCGAAGCTCGTCAAGATTTTCCTGAGCATCGAAAGTCAGTTCGACGAGATCTCGCAGAAGTATCGAGAACGCACTCCGGTGCGATTTGCCGTCGAGGCGATCAAGCTAGGTTTTCCGGGCTTTTCTCAGTCGGCTGCGACGCCTCAAGCTCCAAAGCAGTTGGACGAAGTCTTGTCGTCCGTGGAAACCAGCGAGCCGCTCGAACTAATCTCTCAAGAATAGAGGTTTCCTGATGTCAAAGAAGAAGGCCGATTACAACACCTTAGTTGTCGAATCGTGTTTGTTACTGGTCATGATCGGATTGACATGCTTGATGTACCGTACCAGCGGTTACAAATTGGTCGTGTTGAATCTGTTCTTCTTGCCGATCGTTTTGGCTGGTTTCTTCCTTGGACGTTACCGCGCCGGCGTTTTGGCCTTCTTTAGCGTCATTGCCGTGTCTGTCGTCACAGCACTGAACGTGATGGGATTTGCCGCGTTTACCTCGCCTATTGTCATTGCGCTGGCGATTACGATTTGGGGCGCTGTGCTTGGATTGACGGCGATCTTAGTGGGTACTCTAAGCGACAAGCGGACTGCCAAAATCGTCGAGTTGCACGAAGCTTATGTTGGCATGGTCGAGGTCCTGTCGCGATATTTGCAGAGCGCCAACCCACGACTCAAGGCACGTTCGGAGCGTGTTGCCGAGGTCAGCGAGCGGGTGGCTAAAGAATTGAAGTTGAGTGCAAAAGAGATCGACGACATACGAGTTGCCGCGTTGTTGCATGATGTTGGCAGTATCGAGATCACCGCGAGTCATTCGTAAAGCTGTGGGAAGTCTTGAGGACGAGCAAGACCAGTTGGAGCAGCATACGTTCCACGGCACGGACCTGGTTCACTCGCTGGGTTCTGTGTTGAGTGGCGCGATGCCGTTGTTAGTCAATCAATCGGATACAGCCGAAGACTGCCTGGCTGCCGAAGGTGATGCGGCGAATTCGGAAGACAACTCGCCCTTGGGAGCACGCATCATTCGAACTGTGCGAGCATTCGATCTCCTGACGGAAAACGATGCCGAACGCATGTCGGCTCGCGACGCCATTGACGAGATGCGATCCAGTGGCGGCTTCTACGACGAAGAAGTCCTCGAAGTTCTCGAGAGCTTCAAGAGCACTGATCCTGCGACACTGGATTCCATTGCTGGGGAAATCGACGCGCCTACGGCCGAATTGGCTCTGTAGTCTGACGCGACCGGCTTCGGAAGCTCGCACGGAATTCGAGAATATCTTTGACGGTTCAATCCAGCTAACTATAATCTGGCCGCTTCACGCGGCAAGAGAGTCCGGCCTCTCGTGCCACATTCTTGGGCTGGTTGCGAATGCGTGCATGGAATCGCAGTAACATCGCATATGGATCAGGATGGCATCATGCGCCGTCAAGTTCTTGCTTTGGCAACCGTTTGCACATTCTTGGTGATGGGCTTCGTATCCGCAAAGGAACCGACTGGCGATGCCAAGTCGGACCGAAGTCAAATCGATCTCGGACGTGAAATCTTTCAGCGCGAGTGGATTGCCAACGATCCTCGCAGTCATGGTGGTGACGGGTTAGGGCCGGTCTTTAACGCCAGTTCTTGTGTCGACTGCCACAATCAAGGCGGAGTTGGTGGTGGCGGAGCGATAGGAAAGAACGTCTTGTTGCTGACCGTCACACGTTTTAAGCCAGTTTCAGCGCAGCCTGGAGTCCAACCAGTTCAGTCGTCTGAGTTTCAGGAGCTTCCGGTCCCACCGCAACAAGCAGCCAACAGTTTTGGCAGCGTCTGTTCTGGATGTCAATGCATGGATTCAATGCGAATGGATTCGCATCGGGGGTCGCTGTTCGAGCGGTGAACTCAGGATTATATGGTGGTTCCGTCCAGATTGCCGAAAACTTTGGAACGGCTTCTGTGGATGCTGGCTCGTTTCCCGTCCTGAGTGAAATCACCAATCGCATTCAACAGTTGAAGACGGAAGCGCGAGTTGGATTGTCATCAGGCAATGTCACTGGTCAAATAGCCATCCAGCAATCACAGCGAAACAATACTGCACTGTTCGGGGTGGGCTTGATTGATCAAATCCCGGAATCCGTCATTGAGACGGCCGCAAAGCGACGGGATGATCGCTTTCCACGAATCTCTGGCCGCATCCATCGCCTCAAAGACAAAAAGATCGGACGCTTCGGTTGGAAAGCTCAGCACGCATCTTTGTATGACTTTACGATTGCCGCCTGCGCTGTCGAGGTTGGATTGCACGTTCCTGGACACGATCAGTCGGTCGTTCCGTACGATCCCACGTCGAAGCCCAAGGGCTTTGACCTGAACCAGTCCGAGGTGAATGCGTTGGTTGCTTTCATCAAAGAACTACCGGCCCCTGTTCAGCGTCTTACTGAGAGGAAGTTAGCTACTCGACCTCGATGCCCTCGAGTAATTCGTCGTCGTCTTCGACTTCGATGCCTTCCATCAGGGCGTCATCATCATCTTCTTCAACTTCGATACCGTCCGTCAAAGCGTCGTCATCGTCATCCTCTTCGACTTCGATGCCTTGAGTTAGTTCGTAGTCATCGTCTTCTTCTTCGATCGCGATGTGCTCGTCGTCTTCGTCGGCAAGATCAAGCTGCTCGTCCCCGTCACTTTCGACTTCGATTCCATCCTGCTCGTCGTCCTCAACGGAGATACCTTGCATGAGAGGGTCGTCGTCTTCAGGTTCGTTCTTGCCGAGCGTCGCGGCATAGAATTCGGCGGATTCATCGATGAGAACCGATTCACCCTCTTCCCAGTCGATGCCGCCAATCTTGGCTTCTTCGTCTTCGGGAATCCCATTTGTTGGCTGCTCGCTGCGAGTTTTCCGAGCCTTGCGTCTCGCTTGTCTTTCCGCTCGCCGCTCTTCACGAGACTTATTGCCGTCGCTCTTGCGTTTGGGACGCCGTCGGCCCTGCGGAGTGACGGGAGATTCGGTTTCAGCTGATTCGTCTGAGATCTTTTCGTAAATACGTTGTTCTGCATTTCGTCGACGGCGAGCTTCACTCTTTTGCGCGTCTTTGACTTCTTCTGCCGTCGGGATTTTGGGAGCTTGCTCGACGGACGCACGCTTTGCTAAACGCGATTTTTTTGACGCCGACGCAGACTTTGATTTCGATGACCTCGAAGATCGCGAGCTTGATCTGCTCTTGGATGATTTGCTGGGCTTCTTCTTTTTGATCTTGAGACCGCCGATGCCTTCGTCTTGAACTTCCTCGAACTGCTCCAGCATGTCCTCGACCGAGCTCCAACGGTCTTCTGGCCTCACCTCTAAACCCCGCATGATCGTGTCTGCCACCGGATCCAAAATGTTGGGCTCGTGCAAGCGGATGTCTATTGGCGGCTGGTTGATGTGCTGCAACACGGCCTCAAACGTCTCTCCCGATTCCCAAGGTAGCTGCTTTGTGAACATCTCGTAACAAGTAACTGCGAACGAGAACACATCGAGTCGCTGGTCGGTTCGCTGTCGTTTGATCAGCTCGGGAGCCATGTAGTTGGCTGTACCGGTTCGATTGCCTGGCTTTCGGAAGTCGGGCGTGTTGGGGACGACCAATCCAAAGTCGATCAGCTTGACAATATTGCGGTCCGACACCATCACGTTTCGCGGACAGATGTCGCGGTGAATCCAGTTTTCCTCATGGAAGTACTGGATGGCATTGCCCAATTGGATGATGAAGTCCAGGCGGTGCTTCTTCATCGTTTCGTTTTGAACGTCGACCAGAAAACTAAGTCCGACTCCCTCGACGAATTCCATGATCAAGAATTGTTCGTCGTTTGTCGTCCAGCCGTGTTCGTACGTGCGGACGATGTTGCGATGATCCAAGGTCATCGCGATCTCGCCTTCTATCGGCTTATTAAGCCCCACAAATCGTGATTCGAGCCGCTTTGTCTTGACCTTATCGAGCACTTTCAAGGCAATGACATTGTTGCTGATCGTGTCATTGGCGCGCCAAACCTTCGACATACTTCCCTGACCAACCCGTCCGATCAACTCGAATCGTTTGGGGACGTCGGTCTTTTCGATATCTGGCTGTTTATTGATTAACTTGTCGAGGAACTTCATGTTTCTAGCGTCGACTTGGCTTTAGCGATGTTGGTGCCGTGTGGAGGCGGAGCCCTGGCATTTGCGTTGGCTTACTGTGGTGAGAATATTGT
Source organism: Planctomycetaceae bacterium (assembly GCA_002722955.1). Lineage (GTDB taxonomy): Bacteria > Planctomycetota > Planctomycetia > Planctomycetales > Planctomycetaceae. Next base: position 23,083 of record PBMZ01000053.1, read on the forward strand.
ACCTCAACAAGAGATCGTGGGTTGTGCTTGCCATGAACTTTTGATGGCGCAACCACTGATTGATTGTCTTTCGACGCTGAATGGTTCGGAGCCGAAACTGACAGTAAACCGGAACACGCAGAACGTGCGTCGGCTATTGGCCGCAATAGTCAATAATTCGGGCGACTTCACTACGCAAGTCGCGGCGATCGACGATGCGATCGACGAATCCATGTTCAAGCATGAATTCACTAGATTGAAAGTTGTCCGGCAACGGCTCGTTGACCGTTGCTTGAACGACACGCGGCCCGGCAAATCCGATCAATGCTTTCGGTTCGGCCAATGTGATATCACCTAAGGAGGCAAAACTGGCGGCAACACCACCCATCGTCGGATTCGTTAGAATCGAGATGAACAAACCGCCCGCTTCGTGATACCGCCGAAGTGCGGCAGAGACCTTGCCCATTTGCATCAACGAGAGAATTCCCTCGTGCATGCGAGCACCGCCACCCGAACCGCTGACGATCACCAGCGGAAGCTTTCTTTCGGTGGCTGCTTCGATGGATCGAGTCAGCTTTTCCCCGACAACCGATCCCATACTGCCCATGATGAATGCGGAATCCGTCACTGCGAAAACCAAAGGACGACCACGCATGTAACCACGACCGGTCACACAAGCGTCTTTCAGACCCGTCTTCTTTTGCTCCGAGACAAGGCGGTCCTTGTAGGATTTCTTGTCTTTGAACTCAAGCGGATCAAGCGGCATCAATTCCTCGAACCACTCCTCGAAACTGTCGTCGTCAAGCAGTTGTTCGATTCGGGTCGATGCCGAAACGTAAAAGTGATAGTCGCACTCCGGGCAGATATTATGGTTTCGCTCAACTTGTTTGCGAAAGACTGTGGCGCTGCAACCGTTACACCTCAGCCATAAACCCTCGGGGACCCCCCGTTTCTTACTCATATCGATTTGTCCCAACCAGGACCTTTGATCGGATTGTACGGACGCCATGCCAACCTCACCCTGCTCGCTCTCGCAATTCGACTGGCTCGTCCTTTGACGGTTCTTCGCCAGCTGTGATGATTTCTATGAGGTGGTCCTTGTAACCGTTTCCGTTGCTCTCATTAAATGCAACTTTACTACCTTTGATAACACAGCTTACTACTGTTGCCATTGGTTCGGAAGCGACAACGGCAAACCTCGATTTCTTTTTGAGTGGCTTGCGGAGCACTTTTTCGGCTCGCTCGACTGCTTCCGAGACACCTTCGCCTTCTGGTGGGCAAATGGATTCGGGAGTCTCCAGCCACTGCTTGAACACTTTGGGGAATTTGCGTTTGACCTCTTCGATCTCCAGACCTTGCCAGAGACCGTGGTCGATGTTCCGCAAACCGTCCTTTTCTTTAACGGGAATGCCAAGTTGCATTCCGATGGCTTCGGCCGTGCTGCGAGCCGGTTCTCCTGGCGCAGTGTAAAGCACCTCCAGGTCGACCAGACCAAGGTCCTCGGCAATCGTCTGCACTTCTTCTTCACCGCGCTTGTTGAGCGGCAAATCCAGCGAGCCTTGGATTCGATTTTGGTCATCGAAATCCGTCGAGCCCGGCCGAATGAGAGCAATCGTAGTCATGCTCGAATCAACGCTCCACTGAGGAGCTGACTGGCTCGGCATCCGATGGGCGAGCGGCTCGCGAACCGCGCTGGCTCGCAATACTATGCAAATCGGAAATGGCCTGAACATAGTTCGGCGTGTCGAAAACAGCGCTGCCGACAACAAATAAGTCGGCTCCGGCTTCCGAGGTATCCCCAATCGTGTCAGGAGCGATACCGCCGTCGACGGAAAGCACGGTTTCCGGGCCAGTCATCTCGCGTAAACGTTTCAGTTTCTCCAGTGATGAGGGCATGAATGCCTGGCCTCCGAATCCAGGTTGAACGCTCATCACCAGAACTAAATCGCACAAGGGTAACAGGGGCTCGATCTCGTCAACCGAGGTACCTGGATTCAACGCGAGTCCTGCAGCCGCTCCCTCGTCGCGGATTCGCTTTAGCAAGTCGGCAGCTTCCGCATTCGACTCGAAATGAAAAGTGATCGCATCACAGCCCGCTTTGATGTAACTGTCCAGATAATCTTGAGGATCGGTAACCATCAAGTGAGCGTCGAAGACCATCTCGGTCATGTCGCGAACACGCTCGATCACCATGGCCCCGTAAGATAGGTTCGGGACGAAGTGGCCATCCATCACGTCCCAGTGAAGTACCTGTGCCTTTGCCTGAGCCAGCAGTTCGACCTCGCGCTGCAAATTGCCAAAGTCACACTTCAGCATCGACGGCGCGATGACCGGAGCGTGATTACGGATAGTAGCAATAGCGGAGGAATGGCTCATGAACAGAATGCCAGAGAAGTCAGACGCGAAGAATGGAGTCGTTTCGCAGGTCGAATCAGCGATGTCGAAGAGTCGTAGCCGCCTTCAATCTAGCTTGAAATGTTCAACCAAGATTGAAAGCCGCGAGTGTTAGAATCACACGTCCTCGAAAATAAACTCATCTACCGAACGGTAGGCTGGTGAAGCACCAGAATTGAGATTGCCGGCGACCGCAGCCAAAACTGGTTGATTATCGACGATGAAGAGAGGAACGGTGTCGAGAACCAACCGTGACATCGAACGCTTGCAGCGTCCGCCGACACGAAAGCGAATATTGTGACGCCTCCGATTGCCGACGTCCAGTCGAAAGGCAAAAGTGGCAAGAGTTGAGCTTTGATTTTTTTGTAAAGCATTATCTCGTAAATGTTTGTGGCGAACCATTGCTCTTGGGCTGGACTGGTTTTTTGCGATGCTGACGCCATGTCGTTGTCCGTGCAATCTGCTATCCTTATTGACATCTCGAATTTGCACTTAGACCACAACCGGAAGCAGCACATGCAACGAACGTGGGTATATTGGATCATTGTCCTCGCGAGCAGCACGGCCGCTTCTGCTGACGTACCATTCGTCCCGGGCTTTGATCGCTTTTACGCATCCAAACCGACTGCTGACGGCGGCCGAATCTTGATCAGCGAACTCAGTTGCACGGCCTGTCATGCTGCCACCAATATAACTCTGGAAGCGAAACGTGGGCCGAGTCTGAAAGGCGCCGGCCTGCGATTGCGAGCAGCTTGGTTGCGACGTTTCTTGGCGAATCCACAATCAGCGAAACCCGGTTCGACGATGCCCGATATGTTGCACGGTATGGTGGCCGAGAAAAGGAGAAAGACTATCGATGCCCTTGTGGCGTTCTTGTCGACTCAACAAGAGGCCTTCCCTACACCAAACTCAACCGCAGGCAACCCTATCGCCTTCGAGTTTTGGCGGAAGGGCGATGGCAAGCACGGCCGCGAGTTGTTTCATCAGATCGGTTGTGTTGCTTGCCATGAGCCCGATGCCGAGTACGCGCCGCCAAAGGTCCAAATGTCACAACTCGAAAAGCTGCTCGCTCAACTCGCCCCTGACGAATTGGAAGAGATGGGACTCACTAACGCCGCGCGTCCAGTGAACTCAGTGCCCCTTGGAGATTTGGCAGCGAAGTATTCACGCCGCTCGTTAGCTTTTTTTGTGCATAATCCGATTGGCACGCGGCCAGCGGGGCGAATGCCCAATCTAGGTTTATCTCACGCCGAGGCAGCCGACATCACCGAGTACTTATTGAGAGAGCAGCGAGCGGATATTGAAGTTCGTGCTACGAAACCCAACGAAGGATTGATTGCTGAGGGACGCGTCCTATTCCAACAGTTGCGTTGTGCAAATTGCCACACTGTACAGCAAGAGTTCAAGCTGTCGTCGGCAACATTACTGGAGAATCTAAAGCTTCAATCCGAAGCATCCTGCTTTAAGCAGTCGCAGTCGGGAAGACCGCGATATACATTGAATGCGAAACAAAGTGAGTCGTTAGCCTTGGCGATACAGTCGGTTGTCGCCAAGAAGCGATCAACGATCTCGTCCGCGAACTTTCGAATGATGCAGCTCAACTGTTTTGCGTGCCACGAGCGGGCGGGACTTGGTAGTGTCGGCTTGAAGCGTCGACGTTACTTCGAGACACATAGCGGTATCGACTTTGGTGACGAGGGTCGATTGCCGCCGCCCTTGGATCATGTGGGTCGTAAGCTGAGTCAAGCATGGCTGACACAAGCCATCAGTGGAAAGGCGACCGTTCGGCCCCACATGCAAATTCGCATGCCAGCGTTCTCGGCACATGCCAAGCCGTTAGCGGAGGACCTCAAAACGGATGACATCAAGCAGAAGCCGCTTAGTGGAAAGGCCGTGTTCGGTGACGTGAAGGGCTTGGCCGAGGCTGGTCGAGAATTGCTCGATACGGGATGCATTCAATGTCACCCATTGAGAGATGAACGACTGCCCGGCGTTATTGGCATCGATTTGGAAGGCGTCACCTCGCGAATTTCTCCCCAATGGTTCCAAGAGTTCTTATTGAATCCCGGTGCTTTGAAACCGCGAACACGAATGCCCACGTTCTTTCCCAATGGTCGCAGCAGCAATCAAGACATTCTTGCTGGAGACGTGAATCGGCAAGTCGCAGCGATTTGGTTGTATTTGAAAGAACTCAAGAAGCAGAAGCTGCCTGATAAAATACTGGCTGGGAAAGAACACGACTTCGAGGTCACTCCCAAAGACCGCCCTGTCGTGATGCGCACATTTATGAAGCGGGTTGGACTGCAAGCCATCGCGGTGGGATTCACGCAAAAAGTCCACTTTGCGTTTGATTCGAAACACGCGATCTTGGTTCAGGCTTGGCGAGGTCGTTTCTTGGACGCGCATGGAACGTGGTTTGATCGCTTCACGCCACTGGCACAACCGCTGGGAAAAGATGTGATGAACTTTCCACTCGAAGTACCAATTGCCACGCAAGGAGGGTTGGCGCCCTGGCCCCTGTTGAAAAAATCAGGTTATCAATTCCGTGGTTTTCGATTGGACGCATCGGGTGTGCCCACATTTCTCTATCGTTTTAGCGACTTCGACATTCAAGACCGAATCTCACCAGGGCCCGCGCAATCGTTAAGTCGGCGATTGACGATCACGGACCGTCGCAAGAGTGGCGGCAAGCGAGAACTTTGGTTTCGTGCGAACGCGGGCAAATCAATCAAAGCGCAAAAGCTGTTTTCCTACACGAACGATGCCGGGCTGAATGTCACAGTCGATCCGTCGATTCGACACGTTGGTGAGTTGCGAGCAACTGAGCGTGCTAATGAATGGTTAATCCCATTTACCATCGATGGCAAAACAACGATTGGGGTAACCTACAAGTGGTAAGAATTGGAACTCGATTTCTGTTGTGCTTGCTCATTTGCGTGCTGAGCAAGTCGACTCAAGCTGCCAAAGAGAGCGACTATTATCGGCTGGTCACGATTGCCAGCTCAAAAGCGCCGACAGTCTCGCGTTCCAAATACTGGAAGCCAGCGCCAAAGGGGCTCGCGCTCGAGGTCAGTGGCATCGCAACGCTAGATACTGATCGAGTCGCCGTCACAATTCGTAAGGGGGAGATTTGGGTCATCGGCGGGTTGAGTGGACCGGATGCGAGCAAGGTTACCTACAAACGTTTCGCTCAAGGTCTTCATGAACCGCTCGGTTTACTCAAACGCGGCGATTCGTTCTTTACAGTTCAACGCAGTGAGCTGACCGAGGTCAAAGATAGCGACGGTAATGGCGTTGCCGACGAGTACCTTACCGTAGCCAAGGGTTGGGGAGTCACAGGCAATTATCACGAGTACGCGTTCGGCCCAAAGTTGGATCGAGACGGTAACTTCTGGCTGACATTGAATCTGGGGCTGGGCTTAAAGCCCGACCAAAAAAAGCTCACCGTGACCAACAAGTCGTTGGGCGTATCCCAAGGCCGCTGGCGAGGCTGGGGCATGAAGGTGACTCGCGATGGCGAGTTAATTCCGATCTGTGCGGGCATGAGATCACCGTGCGGCGTCGGTGCTAACCGCGCAGGCGACATGTTCTACACTGATCAACAAGGTAACTGGGTCGGAACGAACACATTGCATCACATGCGGGAAGGTGCGTTCTTTCATCATCCGGATGCATTGGCATCGATCGAGCAACCCAACTCGCCCATTGGCAAGATCAACAGCATTCCCAACGGTGTGCCATTTCCCGAAGCGTTGAAACAATTGCCTGTGTTGAAGCCGCCGGCCGTATGGTTTCCTTACAAGAAGGTTGGTCAATCCGCGACCGACATCATGTTGGACGATAGTGGTGGCAAGTTCGGTCCGTTCGACGGGCAGTTGTTCATCGGCGAGTTCACGCTGGCTTCGATTAATCGTGTGTTTTTGGAAAAGGTCGATGGTCAATACCAAGGTGCCTGCTTCCCATTTCGAGAAGGCTTTGCTTCGGCTGTACTACGAATGACTCAGGCTAAAGATGGTCGCATCTACGTCGGAGTCAGCAATCGTGGTTGGAGCAGTCTTGGCACTGCCGCTTATGGATTGCAGCGATTGGAGTGGACTGGCAAGACGCCTTTTGAGATTAAAGAAATGAAAGCCCGCCGCGATGGCTTTGAGCTACGCTTCACCAAGCCAGTCGATCCCAAAACCGCCAGCAACGTGAACTCGTATCAAATCAGCAGCCACACTTATCTGTATCATTCGACGTACGGCAGCCCGGAGATTCAAGCGAAGAACCTCGACATCGAATCGGCAGCAGTCTCGGCAGACCGTCGGTCCGTGGTCTTGAAGATCGAGGGCTTACGCGAGCTGTTTGTTCACAGCCTGTCGGCTTCTGGTGTTCGAGACGCCAACGGAGAGCGGCTGTTGCATGATAAAGCGTATTACACGTTAAATCGAATTCCACAGTAGCTGCTGTCGTTGGACGGCGGAACAAAGACCTGGCGAGTGTAGCGACAGGCACGCGTTACTTTTGTTTCTCGATTGGTGCTCGGGTTGGAACGAGGAACTCTAGCTTGCCGTCGAATTGTTCGTCCTTGCCTGGGATTTGGGGCGAGACGAAGCTGGCGAAGTATTTGGCTTCAGCGCTCTGTGGCCAGAAGACCAACATGTTCAATACGTGGTCGCGAACCAAATCGTATCGTTTCGTCGGCTCCTCGTATTTCTGCTTCATGGCAGAGTGAGCACCCAACTCGCCCAGGTAAAGGCGAATCAACATCCAGGTTGCTCGTTGACAAGCCGCTGTCGTTGGCGACGGACTTTTCTTGAGAATGGTTTCAAACTGCTCTGCGGCCTGCAAAGGCTTCTTTTCATTAAACAATGAATGCAACGCGATTAACTCAACATTGACCAGGTCACTCCGCGACGCAGCATCGATTCGAGCAACTGCTGACTTGAGTAATTTGTGTGCATCATCTTTTTTGCCGGTTCGATAGAGTGCGTCGGATAACTGAATCGTTGCCAGACTCGCATCTCTTCCTTGAGCGGCCGTCTGAAGGCGTTTGATGGCTTTGGACACATCGTCATCAATTTCCGTCTGTTGATGAAACGCGAGGCTTGATTGAAGCAATTTGCTGGTTTCGTTCTTCCTGACAGCAATCTTGCTATCAGCGATCTTCCGTCGAGATTCAATCTCGTCCTTTGTGATTCCGTTCATCTCGATCAGCGTCAGTTGATCGAGGTCACTGAAATGATCGTGAAGGCTTGGTTGAGTTAAGTTGAGTGCGGCGGTGATCTGTTCAAAGAATCGATTCGTGTCCACGTGTGTTGACGGTTGCTGTGTGGACTCGCTTCGAATTGCATAGACGTTGATTCCAGTGTCCTTCACCAACTTGACCAGCAACTTTGTCGAGTGGCCTCGCAGAGACGTCTCGCCAGAAAACTGTTTGAACTCGGATGGGGATGACTTGATGTACGCTTCAGACCAGGGACTGGAATCCCCAACAATCAACATAACGCGGGCAGACTGACGAGATCGACTCCAGCGCAATCGTGTTAGTGTAAAGTAGATTCCACGGTCGACTTGTTCAGGCGCTCCAGGTCCATCCGTTTCTTGTTTAATGCCGTTGATCACATTGCGAATGGTGTCAGGGTTATCCTTGAGCGAAAGGAAGCCTCGGGAACTTTCGTTGACGTTCGATGCGAATTCGACGGGGGATGATCTCAGTGAGTTCTTGTCATCGAGCCAATCGCGATAGACAACGATGGCTACGTCAATCTTTTCACTTCTGATGCCAGATTGTGTTGGGATTGCTTTAAGAAACTCGAGTAGTTCGTTCTTGAGTTCCGAAAAGTCCGAGCCCATCGACGATGTACCATCAATAAGCAAAGCCACTTGAAGCATTGACTTCCGTGGATTTTCGTTGAGCTTGCCTAAGTCAAAGAACGAGACGCCACCGCCCTTTGGACGCGGTGAGTAAGGTTGGATGCGGCGGCCAGATCGCAGTGAAGCTCTCAACGCCGAACTTGCTGTCAGACGTTTGTTGATTTGTTGAGCCTGCAACATATCCGGTACGATCAGAAGTGTTGCGAGTAGGGCCAACTAGGCAATGCGAGAAGGCATAGAGCACCTTTGAGATGGATGGTGGATGCTGATGGTTCCCATCCTACCGTGCCTTTTAAGGCGTCGCCAGATAGGTTTTACCCGGACCATCAGAATCTGGCCGACTACTCACCGCTGTTCTTAACTTCCTCTAATAGCTTTGGAATCCGAGTCTTCGCTTCCTTGACGGCTTTTACGTCTTTACCGTCTTGGATGACTTGTTGCCAAAGCTGAACGGCGGCTCGAAGCATGGCTGGACGTTGGGCGACGTATTGTTTGGGCAAAGGCCCACTGCCATAGGCATCGACGGCACGGGCCCGAGCAATCAGTGTTTGCCGCTGATTGGCGACGTCTTGTTCTTCCCAACCGCTTTCGACATCGTTTTCGAATCGCCGTAAGATTCCCAATGCTTCGCGTGCATGTGGCAAATCAGGCCATCGCGTGTAGATGCCTTTCATTTGCATGAGCCCCGAGTACAAAGTCTCTTTGGTGCGCATTCGCTGGCGAGCTTCTTCCAGAAGCAGCTTGGCCCATTCTGCTCGATCGGGCGAATCTTGAAGACTCGACGCGGGATGAGACTTTGCAAATCGCCGTCGACTTTCGACGCCTTCCTCAAGCCACTGATAGGCTTCCTTCAGTGTCGACGTTCCAGGGATTCCATGGCCTAACTTCGGCACGACCCGCTTGCGAACACTAACTCCTTGACCTTCGAGCATCGTAAACGTCAAACGCTCAACCTCGCCGCGATTGAAGTCCGTCTCGCCGGTTACTAGTGCGACGCGCAGACGGTCGATGACCCGTTGTTGCAACCAGACCTCTTGTCTCAATTGCCCGCCGGCACAAAGAGGCATGACGCCGCCAAAGTATTCTGGGACGGCGTAAGCGATCGCACACGCAACGCGGCCGCCGCCGGAGAACCCAGTGATATAAGTTCGATCCGGATCGATGTTGAGGATCCTGCGGGCATCGTCTAAGGCGTCCATCACGATGCGAATCCGCTGTGGCATCGGGACATTGTTGCCCACGTTTTGTGGTGCGATAAAGATCGCTTTCGATTCGCGGCACAAAGCAGAAAACTTCGGAAAGGAGTTGCCTCGACTGGACGGCGAGACATACACGACAGCTGGCCACGACTTCTTCTTATCGTAGTCTTCAGGAATGTAGAGCTCGTAAGTTTGCTGTTTCGAGTCGTAGTTTCCGTCTAGAAATCCGTCGGGGACTCTTGCCGGGCTCTGATTGGCGTTTGGAAAGATCCAATCCATCCGCGTGGCATTGGCCACCTGGCGTTCCGGATGATAACCGGGCGCAGCTGTATCCTTTTGAGCGTTGGCGGGGGCACAAGACAACAAAACCACAAACGCAGCAAGTCGCGTCATGAGAAATCTCCATCGAACGAATCTTTGTTTCACGCCAAGATGTAACCTACAACTTTCAATTCGTGGGCCGAATTGTTTTCCCCACGAATTCAGGACGACCACGAATATCAGCGTCCGGAAACATCATATCAGCCCTGCAAGAATGCGTCAGTTGAGCTATTTTGAACTCGTACCAGCAAAAACAAAAAGGGCGAGAAGGTCAAACCTCCTCGCCCTTTTTCGGTTAACGCTGGCCCGCGTTAGCGCGGTTGATGCTAAGTGGCGTACGCTTCTAGCTTGCGACTTACAAACTTCCAGCTGTGCGGCCAAGTATGACTCGCAAGCTGGAATCTTACGCCACGAATGGATCTAGTGTTGGAACAAGAACTCTTTCGAGTTCAGGATCGCCCAGCCCACATCTTCCAGAGCCAAGCGGCGGTTTTCGCTGGCAGCGATGTGCTTCTTAGCGGCCGTCATTTCCGCGGCGATCGGTCGGCGCGACAAAGCAGCCAAGTACAACGATGTGATGATTTCGTCATCGTTCTTCTTGGCGACGATTGCCGAGTTGATGCGGCCTTTGTCGTCTCGCAGTTTGTTGTGGACGACGGGACCGTTGATCATTTGTAGAGCTTGCGAGAGGTTCGATTCGTTCGAACGTTCACATTGGCAAGCCATTTCGCGTTGAGGTTGACCGAAGACCTTCAAGAAGTAGTGGTTCGTTGGAGGATCGGGCAACTCAACAGCTCGCGTTCCGCGAGGCAGTCCGCTGAAACTTTCGGGAACGTCAGTAACTTGGCAAATCGCGTCGAGCAATTGTTCGGCCGAGAGAAGTCGAGTCACGGCGTGTGATGCGTAGATTTCGTCGTCGGCGTTAAACTGGTTCTTCCGCGAACTTAACTGGTAAGTGCGGCTCTTCATGATTTGCTTGATCGCCCACTTACGGCTGTAGCTGTTCGAGCTGAATTGGTTGGCCAGCTCGTTCAACAACGCCTCGTTCGAAGGCGGGTTCGAATCGCGGAAGTCATCCACGGGCTCGACGATTCCACGACCCATTAGGTGACCCCAGATGCGGTTCACGGAAGCTTTGGCGAAGAACGGATTCTCTGGATTGACCAACCAGCTGGCGAAGACTTCGCGGCGATCTTGCTCGGCCGGTACGTCAACGTCGCCCTTCAGCAGAAGGTGGACTTTCATGGTTTGTCCGGTTCGCGGTTGCTTGATCTCACCACTGCGAGTCGCATAGATAATCTCGTCATCGGTGAAGGCACCCGGCTTTCGGCCGATGCGATTAAACGCAGCGGCGATTCCGTAATAGTTGTCCTGAGTCCATTTCTCGAATGGGTGGTTGTGGCATTTGGCACATTGGATACGAATGCCGAGGAATAACTGAGCCGTCGTTTCGGTGGCATCGTTCGGGTCACGCGAGGCGCGCCAGTAGTTGGCGGGCGGGTTCTCGAAGACGCTGCCGCTGGCGGTCAGAAGTTCGAAAGCGAACTGATCGATGGGCTTGTCTTTCAGGATCGAGTCGAAGATCCAACGGTGGAACTTGTGGGTTCCGGTGGTCTTGATCTTCTTGCTGTTCGAGCGAAGGATGTCCGCCCATTTCAGCGTCCAGAATGAAGCGAAGTCTTCGGTCTCGAGCAATTGATCGACAAGCTTGGATCGCTTATCAGCGCTCTTATCGTTGAGGTAGGCTTCGGCTTCGTCGATCTTCGGCAAGCGACCAGTTGTGTCGAGGTAAGCTCGACGCAAGAACTCGGCATCCGAGCACAACTCGGAAGGCATAATCTGAAGCTGTTGGAGTTTCGCGAACACCAGCGAGTCGACGAAGTTGTTTTCCGCGGTCTCTTTCCAAGCAAAGCCTTTCACATCTTCCAAGAAGGTGATGTGGCTGGTGATCATCTTGTCTAAGTATCGAGCCAAGATGGCTGTCTCGCCACGGCCTGTTTTTTCAACCAAACCGTTGGCACTGACGGTACCAACCGATTCGTTCGACGACGTGAAGACGGTCAACGGTGTCAAGTCGCGGATGCTGCCATCGCCGAAGTAGCCCATGACAAACAGTTGTTGTCGCGGCGACTCTTCACGAAGCACGCGTTTCTTCGGAAAGATTTCGGTGCGAACAAGGTCCGGTGTTCCTTCGGCATCAAGCTTCAAGCCTTCAGCAATCCAACCACGCA
>PBMZ01000054.1 GCA_002722955.1 Planctomycetaceae bacterium
AAATGAGGAAATGAGGAAATGAGGAAATGAGGAAATGAGGAAATGAGGAAATGAGGAAATGAGGGATCTCTGGGAGCGTGTATGTCCCGCCTCCAAACGGAGACGCGCAGCATACCAGCATCGGCGCAAAGACGTCGATAGCATAATGTAGGTCACAGATACTCGACCAACTTGCTTGGATCGCATATTCCGGCGTAAGATGTTGCCCACGAAGATATTGTGGATTCTAAGGAGGGTTGCGAGATGAGACAAAACGTCACGGTGCTGGTCGCTTTGTTTGCCTTGAGCGTTGCTCTGATATCTTCAGTCAATGCTCAGCAAACGGACGTATTGCTAAAAGGGGCAACGGTTTACGACGGAACGGCTGCTGACGGACGAAAGGCTTCGGTGGCAATTGCCGACGGAAAGATTCTGGCAATTGGCCAGTTCAATGAAGCCAATGCCGTTCTGGAAATCGACTGCCAAGGTCTCGTCATCGCGCCGGGATTTATTGACTTGCACAATCACAGCGACCGTCAGATTGTCGATCGCCGCACGCGTGCCAACATCAACTATGTTCTTCAAGGGTGCACAACAATTGTTACCGGCAATTGTGGCTCTGGTCCGGTTGATGTAGGTGCCTATCTTGCAAAGATCGACGAAGGCGGCGCTGGCACAAACGTTGTGCATCTCCTGCCTCAAGGTTCATTGAGACAACGCGTCATTGGCACCGTCCAGCGAGACGCCACTGCCGGCGAAATCTCGAAGATGAAGCAGCTAACCGACAAGGCGATGTCTGACGGTGCTTGGGGGATGTCGACGGGCTTGATCTATGTGCCCAGCAGTTACGCCAGCACGGATGAATTGGTGTCATTGGCCGAAGTTGTCTCAAAGCACGGCGGTATCTACGCCAGTCACATTCGCAATGAAAATGTTCGGCTGCTTGCTGCCGTTGGTGAGGCAATGTCGATCGGCCAGCGTGCCGGTTTGCCCGTGCACATTTCGCACTTTAAGTCGAGTGGTCGAGAGTCATGGGGGCTGGTTCGTAGGGCAGCGGACATGATTCAAACTGCACGTGATAAAGGTCACAAGGTCACGGCAGATCAATATCCGTACGTTGCCTCGAGCACGTCTCTTGGTGCCACGTTGATACCGACTTGGGCTCGTGCTGGCGGATCGAGGAAGCTACTCGAGCGGCTCGCTGATTCCGAGCAAGGGCCAAGAATCCGAAAGGCTATGGCAGCAAGCCTCGAAAACAAGAATGATGGCGCGACGATCCGGATTGCTCGTTATTCGCCTCGAAAAGATTGGGTTGGCAAGTCCGTTGCTCAAATCGCCGACTCAGAAAAGAAGACTTCGTTAGAAATTGCTCTTGAGATCACCAAGAACGGTGGTGCTGCCATCGTCAATTTCAGCATGAGTGAAGATGATGTGCGGCACATCATGCAAGTTCCATGGGTGGCGACTGCTTCAGACGGCCGGGCTTATTTGCCAGGTGCTGATAAGCCGCATCCGCGAAGCTACGGCACTTTTCCTCGAAAATTGGGGCATTACTCGATTCGAGAGTCCGTGCTGAGTCTTTCGCAAGCGGTGCGAAGTGCGAGCGGGTTGCCTGCCGACATTTTGGGGATCAAGGATCGCGGCTACTTGAAAAAGGGGCTCGTAGCGGACATCGTCGTTTTCGACCCCGCGAAACTTAAGGACGCGGCGACCTTTGAAGACCCTCATCAGCTCTCGCAGGGTATTCAGTATGTATTAGTGAATGGCGAATTCGCCGTCTATCGAGGACGTCCAACCGGCAATTTGGCGGGAAAAGCATTGCGGCATTCGTCCACCAAGTAGCGAGTCTGTCGTGTCATTTATCGAATGGTTCATCGTCCTGCTCATCAATGGGGCCATTATTGGTTTCGGCGTCTGGAAATCGCGCGAGACTACTCGGACCGTTGATTGGTTCTTGGCGGCAAAGGGCTTGCCGTGGTGGATCGTTGGCCTGTCGATGTTTGCCACAGCCGTCGACAGCGGTGACTACGTTGCGATCGCCGGAGCTTCTTACAGGAACGGCCTCTCTTATATTACACCGTGGTGGCTCGGCTTGAGTGTTGGGTGGCTGCTGGTTGCGTATGTTGTCTTCTTGCCAATGTATCGCAACGGTATGTTCACGAATGCCGAGTATCTCGAGGCGCGCTTCGGCCCGGTGACTCGAATTCTGAGCGTCTTTATTCAAATCCAATATCGAACCAACGTATTGGCAAACGTCGCGTATTCGCTTTATCTGACCTTCAGCATCACGACCGATTGGGGAGCCAACGCTTGGTGGCTGGTTGTGGGGATTGCAGCTGGTGCTGCCGTATATACCGCTAGTGGCGGGTTGAAGTCGGTCGCCATTACTGATGCGATGCAGTCCGTGGTGATGCTGTCTGCGGCGATTGTTTTGTGGTTCATCATCTATCGAGCTGTCGGAGGCTGGGACGGTCTTGAAGAAAAGTTGCAGGCCGCTGAGACAGGTCCTGACATCATCTACGCCATGAAGCACATCGGAGGAAACCCTGATCCTGACGCACCACCAATCTTGGTGTTGTTTGGTTGGGTTGTGTTTCTGACTGCGTATTGCGTCGTGAATCACTCGCAGTCGATGCGGATGTTGGCGTCGCGATCGGAGTGGGATCTGAAGATGGCAGCGGCCGCGGCGGCACTGGTTACCGCTGGTGTCATGTGGTTTAACATCACGTTGGGAATCTTTGGACGCGGGTTGTTTCCTGGACTCGAATCAGGCGACAGCGTCTTTCCATTGATGGTGCGAGACTATTTGATGCCCGCCAGTAGTGTGCTTAGCGGGATCGTGATTGCGGGATTATTGGCGGGTGGTATCTCGACTTACGATTCGATCGGTTCGGCGTTGGCAGCGGTGTTTACACGCGATCTGTACGCGAGATTCTTGGTCAAATACGCGGACGATCGTCACTATTTGTGGGTCTCGCGAATCGCGACTGTTGCCGTCATAGCGGTGTCGTTCGTATACATCCCGTTTCTAGACGGTGGCATGGTCAAGCTTTATGTAAAGCTGGTCGGCATAACGGCCGTGCCATTGTTTGTTGTTTACATGATGGGAATCCTTACGATAGTTCACCGACGCGCTGGCATCATTGGGCTGTTTGCGGGCATGTTGAGCGGCATTAGTCGGCTGCTGTGTGACGTGATGGCCTTGGATGTCTCACCATATTGGACCAATTCGTGGTGGGGAAATCTCTGGACGATCCTCATCACAGCGTCGGCGATGGTGCTGGCCAGTCTTGTGCTGGGTTGGGCTCGCCGAGAAGACGTTGGTCGCTTACTATTCCAATCGAATTCTGAGCCCGCAGAGCAGGGTGGGGAAGGGGAGTCTGATGCTCCACAGACTTGGCTCGAAAAGACGCGGGCCGAGGTACCTCGGATGCCGGTTCAACCTGAGAATCTGCCGACAAGCGGAATCGGTCAAATCATGTCACAGCCGCTCTTGTGGGCGGGTGTCACGTTGATTGTTGTTAGTGCTTTGAATCTCTTTGTTTTCTGGTAACACCATGGATGGGCAACAGTCCGAGCACAACGCCACAAATCAGCCGGACGACAGTTGTGTGCTCATCCTCGGGGCCGGCATCAACGGTTGCGCCGTTGCTCGTGATTTGGTTTTGAATGGCGTGCCCGTCGTTCTTGTGGATACGAACGACATTGCTTCGGGTGCTTCATCAAAGTCGTCACGTTTGATTCACGGCGGACTGCGATACCTCGAACACGGCGACTTCGAATTGGTTCGTGAATCGTTGGAAGAGAGACGCTGTTTGCTTCGCGCGGCGCCTCATTTCGTGCGACAAATCCAGCTTTTCGTGCCGATCGAAAACCGTCTCGGAGGCATCTTTCAGTCCGCGGCAAGATTCCTGCGCCTCAGTCGTTTGGCCAGTTGGTTGCCATCGAGAACGCGCGGCCTGTACTTAGTCAGACTGGGACTTTGGCTCTACGACCGTTTCGCCAAGGACGAGACTTGCCCAGCACACAAGCTGTATCGGTCGGGAGAAGACAACTCGCCAGCGGTTCGAGCGGACAGATATCGATGACTATGCAGTTATACCGACGCGCAAATCACGATGACGGAACGCTTCGTCATCGATTTGCTTCGAGATGCTCAGCAGATTGCTGACGCCACCGGAGTTTGCTTCGAGGTCCTGCCATATCACCAAGCCACACCAAAGTCTGATCACGTCGAGATTCGCGCCATCAATGCGGACACCAGAACCAAGCTCCTATCACCTCCCATCATCATCAACGCGACGGGAGCTTGGGGTGATTGGACGTTGAAACAGTTGAATGCGGAGTCGCGCCGTTTGTTTGGCGGTACGAAAGGCAGCCACTTCTACACGCTGAAGGAAGAGCTACGAAGTGCGATCTCCGATGATGGAGTTTACGCCGAGGCTGCTGACGGGCGTCTTGTCTTCATCTTGCCGCTACACAAAGGCACGCTGATTGGTACGACCGACGTGCCATTCAAGGACCGGCCCGAGAACGCGATCGCCGATCGTGACGAGGTCGACTACTTGATCGAGATGGTGAACGATGTCGTCGACATTCAACTGAATCGCTCGGACGTGTTGATGACGTATAGTGGCGTTCGCCCATTGCCCTACGTTAGCAGTAGCACGACGGCTTCGATTCCGCGAGGGCATTGGATCGAGTCCCACGATGATTTGCCAATGTTGACGTTGATTGGGGGCAAGCTCACGACTTGCCGAGCATTGGCCGAAGAAGTCTGCGATGTCGTCTTACGTCGAACTGGGCAAACACGTCGCGAGTCGACTTTTGATCGACGACTGCCGGGGGCCATAGACATTCTTGACGACGCTGGCGTTGCCATGGAACTTGAGAGGTTGTCGCAGGATTATGACGTTTCGATCGGCCAAACGACCTACATGTGGCAGTTGTTTGGTTCTCTGACCGAATCGATTCTAGAACAGCTGAAATCCGAGGATTCCGATCGTCGTGTCATCGACGGGCTGCCGATCTCGCGCGGACTGGTGAAGTGGATCTTTCAACACGAATGGGTGACGAAGCTTAGCGATCTTGTCGAACGTCGACTTCTGTTGATCTTTGAAACGCAGCTCACACGCGGCGCGTTGGTCGACTTAGCGAATTGTCTTGTCGAGTGCGGTCGTCTCAATGCTGACAACGTTGAAAACGCTGTTGACGACTGCATTGAGCGCTTGGGTCAAACGTATTCATACCAGGTCAAATGAGTTCGGAGATCGGTTGACCTTGCTCGACGATATGCACGGGACGTCCCGAAAAGTCGGTGACGGTCGTTGCAGGATCGATTCCCAGATGGCGGTAGATGGTTGCCATCAAGTCACCCGGTCCGAGCGGCCGTTGTGATGGATATTCGGCCTTACTGTTTGTGGCTCCGACGACTTGTCCCATCTTCAACCCGCCGCCAGAAACTAATGCGGTGTATGCTTGAGGCCAGTGGTTTCGACCTGTGCCGCTGATATTGACGCTGAGCCGTGGCGTCCGTCCAAACTCGCCAACGACAACAACCAGGATTCGGCGATTCAAGTTCTTCGCATGAATGTCTTCGATCAAAGTCGCAAGAGCTTGATCCATGTACTCAAGTCGAAGTTTCAGATACTTGGCGAAGTGTCCCGGTCGACCTGCATTCATGATGTGGTCGTCCCAGTTCGTGAATTCTTGGCCATTCTTGGGCGTGTTGAAGTAAATGTTAATGACCGGCGTTCCGTGTTCGGCCAGCCGTCTTGCCAAGAGGCAGGCTTGCCCCCACAAATTGCGGCCATATTTGTTGCGGAGCGTGTCAGGTTCGTCGTCGATCTTAAATGCCTTGGCAACGTGCGGACTGGTCAACAGGTCAAAAGCAAGGTCGCGGAAGCGTTCCGTTCCCTCAAGCTGACCGCCAGTGTCCAAGTCTGCTCTTAATTGATCAAATTGCTTCAGCAACGCCTTCCGTTCGTTCAACGCTGCCCCGTCACGTCCCGTGTTGATTTTGACCTGAGGCGGTTGGAACTTGTCGGAATTCGGATCACCGACGGAGAACGCTCCATGATGAAGCCCCAAGTACGTTGGACGTGTCATGTACGGAGCTTGAGGGATGGCAACGTACGGCGGCATTGCGTTCGAGCCGATTCCCAACAAGTGGCTGGCGACATGACCAAAGTCTGGATGCAGACTCTTGGATTGAGATGTCGGATCAGCAATCGGTGGCGCTTTGCTGGTCAGAACTGTGATGCCGCCGTCGCTATGGCTGCTCATTTCATGATGCAGCGATCGGATCAACGAGATCTTGTCGCCCAAAGCCGCTTGCCGTGGGAACAACTCGCAAATGTCCATTCCGGGAACATTGGTGGCGATCGGGTTGAAGACGCTTCGGTATGACGACGGGGCCTCTGGTTTCAGGTCGTAGGTTTCAAGCTGAGTTGCTCCACCATGCTGGTAAAGCATGATGACCGATGTGTCGCGACTGGGATTGCCCGACGCTTCACGAGCGGCCAGAACTTGAGGTAGCGTGATTCCACCCAGACCGAGCGCACCAATTTGCATGAACCCACGACGGTCGATCAGCGTTGAAGCGGTCATCAAAACACCCTTGAGAGTCAGATGCAGCGTCTCTTACGACTGATTCAGTCTAACTGATCGAAGCCGTTGTAGGGAAGGCGGATGCAGCATCGCCTATCCACTTGGGGTCGGCTGTGCCTCGAACAGCACTTGAACGCGGTCAGCGATTTCTCGCAGTTTAGTGGCTCTGACCTCCAGAACCTTGGAGAGGCTATCGTTATCATCCTTTAGTGCTCTGGAAGCGGCGATCATCGATTCACATGATTCGCGTTGAATTTCCTTCCAGACAGCGTACAGACCTTCATTCATGATTGGCCCTTTACTAAATCTGTGACGTCAGTCTTCGCTAACTCACACATCCTAACAATGGGAATCTACGGATTTCAAATGAAAGTGCGGTGAGTAACCGTTTTGCTTGGAGCAAAGATGCCCGGTTTTTTCAAGGGAGGGTGTCCGGGATTCAATAAGTATTGTCAATCGGGTGTCTTCAGCCGCGGCTTTTCACTCTGAATTCCCGGGCACCTCTCTTCAAGAAGCCGGGCATCTGAAGCTCGGCTTCCTGCCAGACCAACAGCGAGAGCCCAATTGCCCACACCAGACGCGTACTGTCTTGCCCGTGATGGAAAACCGGACTGTGTCGTTGTCGATTTGAGCGACGACGAAAGCATCGACTTTCTTGACGAAATCACCAATCAGCCAGAGCAGCCTTCGTCGGTCATCGTTGTCGCCGACGAAGATGGAGCGGCCGCTTTGGCGGAAGAACACGGCGCGACAAAATCGCTGGTCAAGTCGGACGACGTGCTTGACCAGGTTCTTGGTTGTGTTGATGAAGAACTAGATGACTCCAGCGGTGCTGCGAACTCCGGCGATCGCGTTTCCGTCCGGTTTCGACCGCAGAGAGCCTTGACGTTTGATAACTACGATCCGGGCAACTTCTACGACGAGTTATTCATTGATCAAGGCGTTCCCAAACCCGAAGCGCGGCCGCTAATCGAGATGATCGAATCGTTGCCGCACGGTGAACTCCAACAGCGACAGTCGA
Organism: Planctomycetaceae bacterium; assembly: GCA_002722955.1. Classification (GTDB taxonomy): domain Bacteria; phylum Planctomycetota; class Planctomycetia; order Planctomycetales; family Planctomycetaceae. Next base: position 7,610 of record PBMZ01000054.1, read on the forward strand.
CGATCGAGTCGATGTTGTATCGCATGGGAGTCACCTTCAACGTGTATGGTAACGATGACGGCAGCAAACGAATTTGGCCGTTCGATATCGTACCTCGAATTATTGCACGTCGTGAGTGGCTACGGATCGAAGCAGGGCTGAAGCAGAGAATTCAAGCTCTGAACATGTTCATCCACGACGTCTATCACGAAGGCGAGATTCTCGAAGACAACGTCGTGCCGGCGGAATTAGTTCTTCAAGCCGACTCTTACCGAGAGCAATGCTGCGGAATCAACCCGCCACGCGGCCTTTGGTGTCACATCACTGGCACTGATTTGGTGCGTGACTTAGATGGCGAAATTTACGTTCTCGAGGATAATCTTCGCTGTCCGTCCGGTGTTTCCTGCGTCTTGAAGAATCGCGAGCTGATGAAACGCAGCTTCCCGCAGCTCTTCAATGCGTCGCAAGTTCGACCGGTGACCGACTATCCCAGCCGACTTTTGAGCACGCTGGAACATCTCAGCGAGCACGAGTCACCAACGGTTGTGGTGTTAACACCGGGCGAGATGAATTCCGCGTACTATGAGCATGCGTTCCTCGCCCAACAAATGGGCGTTCAGTTGGTCGAGGGCCGCGATCTGATCGTCAAAGACGGTTTTGTCTACATGCAGAATGTTGCGGGTTTAAGTCGAGTCGACGTGATCTATCGACGAATTGATGACGACTTCCTCGATCCGACTGCTTTTCGTAAGGGCTCGATGTTGGGAGTCCCCGGCTTGTTGAACGTCTTTCGTGAAGGACGCGTGGCGTTGGCGAATGCACCGGGAACTGGGATTGCCGACGATAAGGTCTTGTACGCGTACGTTCCGGCGATGATTCAGTATTACATGGACGAAAAACCGATCCTTCCGAACGTCGAGACATTTGTCTGCTACGACGAAGAACAGCGACGTGATGTACTCGAGAATCTCGATTCCTTAGTCGTGAAAGCGGCGAACGAGTCCGGTGGCTACGGAATGTTGATTGGTCCGCACTCCACACGGAAAGAACAGCAGGAGTTCGCCGCACAGATACGCGAGAATCCTCGCAATTATATCGCTCAGCCGACGCTTTCATTGTCACGCGTGCCAACGATTGTCGACGATCACTTCGAAGGACGCCACGTTGACCTGCGACCATTTATTTTGAACGGCGAAGAGATTTACGTGTTGCCAGGCGGACTGACACGTGTGGCTTTGAAGAAGGGGTCATTGGTTGTGAATTCTTCGCAGGGTGGTGGCAGCAAGGATACGTGGGTCTTGAATTCTTAGTCCGGCCAAGTCAAACGCGGCGGACTTGGAAGTCTGCCCTACGGTGTTAGGAGTTGATCATGCTTTGTCGCTCGGCCGATTCGATCTTTTGGATGGCGCGGTATGTCGAGCGGATCGAGAACATCTCTCGGTTCCTGTCGATCACTCTGCAAACGACGTTGGACTCGGAAAGCGACGATGCCGAGTTCTGGCAGCCACTGGTTGCCCTCGCCGGCGACACTCGACAGTTTCGAAGTCGTTTCGGGCGAGCAACAGAAGCGAACGTCATCGAGTACTTGACATTCGACAACGAGAACTCAAACTCCATTTCTGAGCTGTTGCGGCAAGCACGCGAGAACGCTCGCAGTTTGCGTGAGACGCTGTCGTCGGAAATGTGGGAGCAGTTAAACGTGGTGTATTTGCAAGTGCAAGAAACATCGCTTGCTGACATTCTTGCAGCGCCGGAACAATTCTTCTCGCAGTTGCGACTTTCGAGTCTTGCCTTTAATGGAATCGTTGCGGGTACGCTTTCACACGGTTTGGGTTACCACTTCGCCCGGCTGGGAAGCATGTTGGAACGAGCTGACCAGACGCTGCGATTGCTCGACGTTCGCCATCGGCTGCTGTTACCAAGCATCAAGAATGTTGAGACACCGATCGATGACGTGCAATGGGCGGCTGTCTTAGGGGCCGCGAGTGCCTACGAAATGTACCGGCAACGCCATCACCAGATTACCCCAGATCGCGTTGTGGATTTCTTGTTGTTTGATCCCGAGTTTCCTCGATCCGCCCGCTTTTGTGTTAGCAACGCGTTAGATGCTGTGAAGTCGATCTCTCGATTGGCGAAACAGGACACGGTTGCATTGCCTGCGTTTCGTCGGTTGAGCAAAGCTCAGTCGCAGATGGTGACGGATGGCATCGATGATTTGATGCTCATAGGCGTCAGTGAATACATATCGTCGCTGGAAACGGGCTTGCGATCCGTTACCGACGATGTCTTCTCAGCGTTTATGCAGCAGCGAGCCGCGTAGTTCATTGCACGCGGAATTCGGCGATAATGTCTTCGTCCAGTTCGATGCCGAGTCCTGGTCCGCTTGGGACTTGTGCTCTTCCGTCCACGAGTGGCGGCAGATTCTTCACAAGTTTGCGCATTAGGGGAGAGTCGCGCAGGCAGTATTCCACTAAATCGCCATTCGGCACGGATGCCATCCAGTGCAACGATGCTGTCAAGTTGATGCCAGTGCTGAAGCAATGTGGAACGGCTCGTAAACCTTTCGCCTCAGTCATATCCGAGACGCGGCGGCAAACGGTCAGGCCGCCGCAAAACGCCACATCAGGTTGCACGACGTGGACTCCACGATCGATTAAGTCTTCGAAGTCCCAGTGTGTTACATCACCCTCGCCCGCAGCGATTGGAACGGCCGCTTGCTTGCAAAGTTCACCGTAGCCCTTGCGATCATCTTGAGACAGCGGTTCTTCGAGCCACCCAATATTAAACGGTTTCAGCAACTTCGCTCGTTCGATAGCGGTCGCACAATCCCAAGCGTGTCCCGCATCGACCATCAAGTCTCGCTCGTTGCCAAGCACTTCGCGTGCGATTGCGACATGGGCCACGTCTGTATTTGGGTCCTGTCCAAAAGGTCCCCAGCCAAACTTGGCCGCCGTCAGCCCGAGATCGACAAACTGATGCGCCAATTTCGCGGTCTCGTCGGGTGTGTCTCCGAACAAGACGCTGGCATAGGCTCGGACAGAAGTGCGATGAGGCCCACCGAACAACTCGTAAATCGGCTTGCCTTCAATCTGTCCCTTTAAATCCCAGAGGGCGATGTCGGCGCCGCTGATAGCGTGAATCGCCGCCCCACGACGTCCATAGCGGTTCGTCTCGTAGTACATCTTTTCCCACAGCGCTTCGGGATCGCTTGGGTTCTCACCAATCAGAATCGTGTTCAGGCCATGCCGTCTGGCTGCAGATCGAGGTGCCTCGAAGCAAGCCTTGCAGACATACGACTGACTGGTGACCTCGCCGACTCCAACCAAGCCTTCGTCGGTATGAATCCGAATGATTAAGACATCAAGCGTGCCGTCCGGGATTTCCAGAACCTGGGGAACTCGAAGGTGAATTGGTTCAACAGCAGTGATTTTCATTCCGTTCCTTTTTCACTAATGCAATACAAGCTTCGTTCGCCTCGAATGAACATTTCGTCGCCAGCGATCGCGATCGAAGCGCTGAGGGTATCGTCGAGAATATTTCGAGCCAAGAATTTTGGCGAGTCATCGTGGCTGATGACCATCGTCGTTCCGTTTCGGTCAGTGATATAGACACGATTGGCCGCACCCACGGGAGAAGCATAGACGTTCGTGATGCCACTAAGTCGGAATGGGCCATCTTTCTCTTCGCCCGTTTTCGCAATCACACGTGTCAGCACGCCTTGGTAATGACGAAGGAAGTACAAGGATTCGCCATAAAGCAGTGGTGACGGGACGTAAGGAGTGCCCCGTTGTCGCTGCCAAACGACTTGATCGCTGCCGGTGATATCGCCGCGAGCACCATCAAGCTTGACGGCGAACAGCGAGCGAATCTCGTAACTACTGCCGGCGTAGACCATTCCGTCTGATGACACGGGCGAGGCGACAATGTTGTGCGACAAGCCGCCGCATTCCCAAATCGCGTTGCCGGTGGTTAGGTCGTAGCCCCGGACACGACTTGTGCCACTTACGATGACCTGCGGTTTGCCTTCATGCTCGACAACGATCGGAGTCGACCAGGAAGTGACCTCGTCTCGAGGTTTATTCCAGCGGTCTTTTCCGTCCTTTGTGTTCACGGCAGCAATGAATGATGCTCCCTCGTGGTCCCAATTGACGATTAGCGTATCTTTATACAAACAGATCGACGCGCCCTCGCCGTGGCCGTGCTTGGTGTTCATGTCGCCAAAATCACGGCTCCATTGAATGTTGCCCTTGAAGTCCAATGCATGCAGCCCAAACGAGCCAAAGAAGGCGTAGATGTTCTCGCCGTCTGTCGCCGAAGATTGAGAAGCCAGTGTGCCGGTGTAGTGAGCCCCTTCGTGTGGGGTCACTTTGGCGACGGTTTTGCGCCAACGCAACTTGCCGTCATTTCGATTGTAGGCGAATACGTCGAATTGATGCTGTTGAGAAATGGGTAAGTTGTCATGAGCCCCGGGCGCGCCGCTGTATCGAGGCTCGAACTTTTCACCGAAGGGCACGGCCGATGTCACAAAAATGTGGTCGTCCCAAACGATTGGGGTGGAGTGACCTTTGCCGACAAGTGGAGTTTTCCAGCGTACGTTCTTCTTTTCACTCCATTCGGTCGGCGGATTCGAATTCGGCGCGACGCCGGTTGATAGCGGGCCTCGCCATTGAGCCCAATTGCGATTGGCCTTCTCGTCAGCTTGTCCAAATGCAGTGCATAAGCAAAGAATCGACGGCACCAAGTAGAAATTGCGCATAACAAACTCCAGGGGAAACGGAATCCTGCAGCATTATCTACTTATACGTTCGAATCTACAACGACGCCGGATGGAGTTCGGGCGGGTTTCTTTTCGAGAGATTCGGTGGGGCATTCGCTCATCGACATCAGCAATTTCGCCAGTCGTTCTGTCGAGCGTCCGTCGTCGAAGGCAACATATGTGCGTCTCAATTCCGCTCGAGCACTGGCGTACCAATTCGGGTGAGTGAAACAGCGGTTGATGTCTTCGGCATATTGAGCTTTGTCGAAGATGATTCGCACCAGGTTCTCGTCGACCAAATGTTTAAAGTGTTTTCCCAAGATCCAAGTATTGAAGTACTCTTGGGCCATCTCTGGTTGGAACGGATGGAAGACTGGAATCAAGGTTGGGCGGTCAAAGATGGCGGCTTCGATCGCGACTGTCGAGCCGGGCGTGATGACCAAATCCGAATGCTGAATCATATTGGCCATCTCGACAACATCCTCGCGCGACATCGACCAGCCCAGCGACGGATAGTACTTGTCAACGGCTGACATCCGCACATCTGGATGGCTAGCGAACCTTGCAAAGTGGCTGTTGTGTGACCATGGATGAAGACGGCATATGACTTGTGGTCGTCCCTCGACCTGCCCGCTGTCGATGGCCTTCATCAACATTTCCATCCAACAGGATTCATCGAAGTCTGGAATGAAGTGTCCAAGGGTCGCAAACAGGATCAATCTTCGATTGGGGTCAAGATTATGCCGCTGCATAAACTCTTCGCGAGAGCAAGTTTCGTCCTGAAAATACCCATCAAACTGCGGAGCCCCCACAATCGTGATCTCGTCCTCGCAGTAATTCTCGAAGTCAATCGCTTCCGTTTTGTTGACTTCATTCCAAACAGCAATCCGCTCCGGTCGAGCACGCAGGCCTTTGAAGATGTTGTCCCAACTACGAACCAACCCAACCGTTGGAATCTTCAGTCGGCGCGCCGATTGCAGCAACTCTTGCTCACGCGGCAAATTAATATGAGTTGCCAAGTACGCGTTGATGTTGTCTTCCTGCAATGCCGTGATGTACTCGCTGCGACTAGACATTCCGAACCGTTGTTCAACTCGTCGGAAGAAACGATTCGAGCCAGGCAACCACTTTTTGCCGGCGATCATTCTCAACTGCATCAATCGCTTGGCACGCTGGAGCCCCTGGCAAGGCAGCAATCGCCGAAACCGGATCTCCGGCCGACTCCAAGCATCCACGAATTCGGGAACCAAGACTGCTTCGGTAAAGATCGTCAGTTCATGTCCCGCCTGGATCAGTATCTCATGAAACGCATTACCCAACAGATCGCGCACAGTGCGACCGTCGCAAATCGACATGGCCAGATTTCTTGGGAATTGAGACACGAGGTACCTTGCTTTGTTTCATTTGGCAGCCAAAAAACGGATAGCTGCATTCTGAGTACCATTTTGATCTCGGCGACGACTGAGTGGTTCAGATTTGCCGCACCCGAAGAGCGTCGTCTACCGATTAGCCTGAAGAATTGCATCAGGACACTGCAATTCGGCCGATGACGTTCACTTTTTTTTGAAACGTTGCAGCGCGTTTTGGTGTGGTGCTGGTTTCGCTGTTGTTAAACAGGGTTTACAAATTGATAAGCGACGGAAGCGGCTTGCAACCGAGTGTTTGCGAGCTCGATTCCTCCGTCATCAGATTATGAAAAGCTCGACGCGTCATTTGGTAAACGCCACTGCTCACGGTAACCCGACGCTTGAGTTTTGATATTGCTTTGGCATTGAAAAAACGCAACATCAAAACGCGTGAGCGACGGATGCTCACAGGTCTTTGTCGATGATACGACTGCCAAACCGTTCTCGCTCACGCGTCGGGTTACCATAAACAGCTCGTCGCAATGAAAAACCAGAACCCTGGAGCGCCCCCCTTGGCCCGCAAATCCTCGTGAGGCTGGACATTCCGATCGAGGGCGGCAAAATACAAGTTTCTCGAATCATACGGACTCAATCCGCACGACACACAAAGGAAATCTGATGAAACGCTGCATCGTATTGGCCGCGCTGATTGCGGCTCTCGCAACTGCACCGTTTGGCTCTCGGGCCGCGGCTGCAAATGAACTGACCCCCGCAGAGAAGAAAGCCGGCTGGCGACTGCTCTTTGACGGAAAGTCCACCAAAGGCTGGCGCAATTACAAGAAGGAAGGCATCAGCGACAATTGGAAGATCGAAGACGGTGCCCTCGTCATGCGAGGTCGCGGTGGCGACATCATCACCGCCGAGAAATTCGAGAACTTCGAACTGTCGTTGGAATACAACATTTCCAAGGGGGGCAACAGCGGCATTATGTTTCACGTCACCGAAGAGTACGGTGCTCCGTGGCAAACCGGACCGGAAATTCAAGTCCAAGACAATGTAGACGGACACGATCCACAAAAGGCAGGTTGGCTGTATCAGCTCTATGCTGGAAGCGAAGACGCGACGAAGCCGGCCGGGCAATGGAACGAGATTACGTTGCGAATCGCACCGGATTACTGTGCGATTTATATGAATGGCATTCGGTACGCTCGATTCAATAAGGGCAACGCCGACTGGAACCGTCGCGTTGCCAAGAGCAAGTTCAGCCGTTACCCGAACTTCGGCAAGGCCACCAAAGGCCACATCTGCTTGCAAGACCACGGCAACCTAGTGTCGTACCGCAATATTCGCATCCGCGAAATCAAACCGGGCAAATCGTTCGATCCAATCGACGGTGAACTGCCATACAAGTCCGTGTTGGCCTTTGACAAAGTCAAGTGGTCCGGTTGGGAGCCCGTCGACGATGACGGAAAGCCTCAACCGCTGCGTCCCATCATGCTGACTCATATGGGAGACGGCACGAATCGAGTCGTCGTCGCTTCTCAACGTGGCGTGCTTCACGTGATTGAAAACACCGACGGTCAACAGACCAGCAAGGTCCTGTTGGATCACAGCCGCAAAGTCGTCTACAAAGATCGACAGAATGAAGAGGGATTGCTGGGCGTCGCCTTCCATCCCGATTTCAAAAAGAACGGCGAGTTTTTCCTGTATTACACAACGACCGACGCTGAGCACACCTCAGTTGTTTCTCGCTTCCGTGTCTCAACGACTGACCCTAACAAAGCGGATGCAAAGTTCGAGGAAGAAGTCATCCGAATTCCTCAGCCTTATTGGAACCACAACGGTGGCACGATCGCATTCGGTCCAGACGGCAAGTTGTACATCGCCTTGGGAGACGGCGGCGCGGGCAACGATCCGCATGGCAACGCACAGAACCTGGGCGAGTTGCTGGGCTCGATTCTTCGTATCGACGTCGACAAGAAGGTGGGGGGCAAGAATTACTCAATCCCCCGTGACAATCCTTTCGTCAATCGCAAAGGCGCAAAGCCGGAAATCTGGGCGTACGGCGTCCGAAACATCTGGCGACTTGCCTTCGATCGCGAAACCGGACACCTATGGGCGGCTGACGTTGGTCAAAACCTATGGGAAGAGATCAATATCGTCGTCAGGGGCGGCAATTACGGTTGGAACTTGCGAGAAGGCCGTCATCCGTTTGGTAAGAACGGCTCGGCCGCGAACGACAAGTTGATCGATCCCGTTTGGGAATACGATCACGCCGTCGGCCGTTCCATCACGGGCGGGCACGTTTATCGCGGTAAGAAGTTGCCGGGGCTTAACGGTTCGTACCTCTACGCGGATTACATTACGGGCAAGGTCTACGCTTTGAACTACGACGAGAAGAACAAGAAGGTCGTCTCAAACAAACTGATCGAAACTCCGCGTTTTCCGATCATCTCGTTCGGAGAGGACGAAGCGGGTGAAGTTTACTTCACCGTCGTTGCCGCTAATGGCAAAGGCATTTATCGCTTTGAGAAGAAGTAATTCTGTTGATAAGAGAATTCAGCCGAGGGCGTACGAAAACGACGCCCTCGGTTGATCCGAATCGGGTGTGCTGACGTTTCAGTCTCATTCGAAACAGGATTTAATCGATAGACCGAAGAGAAGCCCGGCTTTTTGAAAAAGTCGGGCTTCTACCGAGTCGCGGACCAAACAACTTCTGGGAAGAGCAAGGTACAACGTGCCAAGAGCAGCAGTCATTGGACTTGGACGATTTGGAATGGAGCTGGCCAAGCAGTTGGCCGCCAGTCGTGTTGAGGTCCTCGCCATCGACCAGCGAATCGAGTTGATTGACGAGATCAAAGAAGCTGTTGACGTCGCGGTCTGCATGGACTCGACGGACAAGCAAGCTTTGGCCAGTCAGGACATCGATACGCTCGACGTATGCATTGTTGCCATCGGAGAAAACTTCGAGAACGCGTTACTGACGACGGTCTTGGTCAAAAAGCTTGGCGTGAAGCGGCTACTGGTCCGAGCACAAACGACAACTCACGCAGAGATCTTTGATCAAATTGGCGTTGATGAAGTCATCAGGCCCGAGCTTCAAGCCGGACAGCATATCGCTCGCCGTCTTGCCAATCCGCAATTGGAAGACGTTCTGATTTTCCAAAAAGGATTCGCTTTGATCGAGGTCCGCCCACCTCAAGACTTCATCGGCAAGACACCGCGCATCCTGGGATTGCGAGAAGAGTTCAACGTGAATCTGGTGGCCATCAAACGCGAGATCGACACCGAAAAGCAAAACTTCAGCACCAGTGTTCCATCCGCGGACGATGAGATTGCTGAGAGCGACATCCTGGTCTTGGTCGGATCAGATCAAGCCCTGAAGGCGTTGCCCACGGATTAGAAATGCCCACCGAACCAATGTCTTCGCAATTGCTTAGAGAACAAGCACTCGCAATTTGGCAGGCTGGTGTTGATGCTGTCGACTCTCGACGTTTGGTGAGAGACGCTGTCAAAGTTGATAGTGGTATTCTCTCGATTCAGGGCGACTCATTTGATCTTGAGAGCATTAACCGGATTGCTGTCGTCGGTGCAGGAAAGGCCGGAGCGGGCATGGCCGCAGGTGTCGAAGATGCACTCGGCGAAGAATTGTTGAGCAGCAAAGTGACCGGATGGGGCAATGTTCCCGAGGACTGCGTCAAACCGCTGAAGCAAATCCATCTTTGCGCGGCTCGTCCAGCAGGCGTCAACGAACCGACCGAAAGTGGTATTGCCGGCGCTGAGCAGATTCTCGAAATTGTCTCGGAGCTCGACACCAATGACCTGTGCCTCGTTCTTCTTTCCGGAGGCGGAAGTGCTCTGTTGCCAGCACCCGTGACAGAGATCACGTTGGATGATAAGCAGCAGGTGACTCGAAGTTTGATGCACGCGGGTGCGACGATTAATGAATTGAATTGTGTTCGAAAACAGCTTTCTCGGATCAAGGGTGGCAACTTGGCAAGAGCCACGCGAGCAAACGTTGTCGTGCTGATCATTTCTGACGTGATCGGCGACCCGCTGGATGTGATTGCCTCAGGACCAACAATTGCGGATTCTACCACTGCGGTCGACGCTGTCGCTGTGTTGGAAAAGTTTCGTGATGGACCAACTCCAATACCACAAGTCGTGGTGGATTACCTTAAGAGCAAAGCATCATCGCCGCCGCCTGACGAAATCGCGAGTGAAGTTTCTCATCACGTTATTGGCAATAACGCCAGTGCTGTTGACGCCGCCATCGCCAAGGCAGGAGAGCTGGGCTTTCGTGTCGAGTCCTTGGGAGCCGACAATCCAGGCGAGGCCCGTATTGACGGCCAGCAATTGGCGCAGTTGTGCACTTCACGACGAGGCGAATCACAGACGCCATTGTGTATCATCAGCGGCGGAGAGCCCGTTGTGCAACTGGCGAAGACCGACCAGCCACGCAAGGGCGGCCGCAACCAAGAACTAGCGCTGGCCGCACTCAACCACTTATGGGACCAAGGCCTTGATGGAATTGTGATTCTCTCCGGCGGCACGGATGGTGAAGACGGTCCGACCGATGCTGCCGGTGCCATTGCCGATGCTCAGGTTTGGCAGGCCGCACGGTCTCAACAATTGTCGCCTTCTGAGTTCCTCGCCATCAACAATTCCTATCCATTTTTTGATCGCTGCGACGGACTGATCCAGTGCGGTCCAACTCACACCAACGTGATGGATTTACGAGTCTGCGTAGTACAACCAGTTACGTAGGCCGAATCAAGCGCAGCGCCATTCCTGCAAAGCGCACGACAGTTGGAGTCCAGGCTTTAGCCGCCAAATGTGGCGATTGGGTACCCTTGATCGCCTAAAGGCTGGACTCCAGCGGCGCTATTTGCGCCACAGCCAACGAAGCGAATCGGGCAGGATGGCGCCCCCGTGAATTCCGATGTGGGCGCCTTCGCCGAAGACGAACTTGTAGTCGTAGCGAGCGAACTTCAGGGCTGCTGCTATTTCTTGGTTGGCCAGCGGCCAGTTTCCGTGTTCGTTGTCCAGGTCACCTTCGCCTCCTTGCAGGAAGACTCGGATTGGCTTGCGTTCGTTCTTGCGAATCAGAGCAGGATAGACGTGACCGCCTCGGATGTTTGTGAAGCTACCCACATGACTCAGGACTTTGCGGAACGCGTCTGGTTGTTCCCAGGCAACTGTCCAAGCACAGATGCCGCCCGAGCTGATTCCGCAGATGGCTCGCTGATTTGGGTCGTCGGTCAAGTTATAAGACTTGCCGACTTCGGGCAGGATTTCTTCAAGCAAAAACTTCGCATAATCGGCTGAGAGCGTGTCGTATTCGACGCTGCGGTTTTCTGGTCGAGGTCGCCAGCCTGGCTTATCGGGGAGCTGTTCCTTCTTGTGACCGGGGTCGATAAAGATGCCGATGGTGACCGGAATCTCGCCTTTGTGAATCAGATTATCCATGACTGTTGTGGCTCGAAACTGACCATTCGGGGCTACGTAAGCGTGACCGTCTTGAAACACCATCACCGCCGCAGGCCGGTCAGCGTGGTATTGCTTCGGGACGTAAGTCCAATAGCGCCGGATCGTTCCGTCGAAGACCTTTGATTTCCAGACGTGTTCTTTGACCTTACCCTTCGGAACTTCTTGCACCATCGAGTCGGCACCTAGCTTGTAGACTTCATCGCCAGCTTGGGTGTTCGAGATGGCGGTAGCTATGCAAAGGGTGGCCAACAATGCTCTCATCAGATTTCGTCTCCGTAATCAACTTTTACCAGATACAAACCGTGAGCGGGCGCGGTTTCGCCAGCGTGTGCGCGGTCCTGTTGTTGAACGATGCGAGCTATATCGTCACGCGTCCAGCGGCCGCGACCGACGTGAATCAACGTCCCAACGATTGCTCGGACCATATTGTAGAGAAATCCGTCGGCCACAACATCAAACCAGACGAATTCACCGTCTGCCAATGTTGATGTTGGCGAGATCGGCGTGTTTTCCAAGCCAGTCGCGAATGGCCAAGTCGAGTGCCTCGAAACAGATATCTCAGAGATCGTACGAATACTAGTCGCTGTATTCGGGTAGTGAGACTCGAAACAACGAAAGTCATGCATTCCAATCAAAGCTTGCGCTGCATCGTGCATGGCATCAACATCAAGGGGTGATTTGTGGCGGTAGGCGTAGTCTCTGAGAAACGGGGTCGACGTTGATTGATTGAAGATAACATAGCGGTAACGCTTCTTTTTCGCGGAATGAGTCGCGTGGAATTCGAATGGGACTTCGAATGCGTTGCGAACCACAATGTCGTCGGGCAAGAAGTTTTGCAGCGCTCTTGGCAGTCGGTCCAACGGGATTGTCGATTCCGTGCGGAAGTTCGCGACTTGACCGATTGCGTGAACGCCAGAATCCGTGCGACCAGCCGAGAGCACGGATGTCTTGACCTGAGTCAGCTGCTCGATTGCCGCCTCAACAACGCTCTGTACGGACACGCCGTTTGGCTGAATCTGCCAGCCAACGAAATTCGTGCCATCGTAAGCCAGAGTGATTGCGATGTTGCGGGACATGGGAGATTAATGCCATATGACCAAGCGCCAATGACTAATGGAAGATACTGATCGCGTGTCTTTCATTGGTCATTGGTCATTGGTGCTTGGTCATTGGGCATTCCTTGGTTGACGGCCGGAACCGCGCTGCGCTTGTTTCGGCCTACTTTCCAGACTATCTGGCTGGCTCGCTGATCTTCTTCTTCCAGCGTTTCAGTTGGCGTTCGACACATTCGGTGCCGCCAGATCCATAGCTTGATAACGCGGCCACGGCGTTTTCAGTACCGAGGATCTCGAAGACGTCCTCTTCGATCAAATCGCAAGCCGCCTTTAGCTCGTCGATGGATAAGTCGGCAAGGCGACAGTCCTTGTCCTCGCAGGTCGAGACCATCTTGCCGACGGTCTCGTGAGCCGTCCGCATGGGGACGCCTTTCTGGATCAAGTACTCCATGAATGTGGTCGCGTCGAGGAATCCATCTTCAAGGCGGCTTTTGATCCGTTCGGTCTGTAGTTCCGCACTCTCGACAATAGCCGCCGCCAAGCTCAGACAATCGGCGACGGTGTCATGCGCGTCGAACAACGCAATCTTGTCCTCTTGGAGATCGCGGTTGTACGCCAGCGGCAGGCTCTTGACCAACACCATCAATTGTTGCAAGTCGGCGACGACGCGAGCGGTCTTGCCCCGAATTAATTCGAGGACGTCGGGATTGCGTTTTTGAGGCATGATCGACGAGCCCGTCGTGAACGCGTCGGGTAGCTTCAAGAAGCCGAACTCCGTCGAGAACCACAGAATCCACTCCTCAGCCCAAGAGCTGAGGTGCAGTGAGATCATCGACAGACAGAAAACATACTCGATGATGTAATCGCGATCACTGGAAACGTCCAGACTGTTTCCGCAAAGCCGCTCGAACTGCAAGCTCTTCGCGGTGGCGACGCGATCGATGGGCAGTGATGTCCCCGCTAACGCCGCTGTTCCAAGCGGGGAGATGTTGACACGCTCAAAACAATCGCTAAGTCGGTGCCGATCGCGGTGCAACTTTTCGCAGTACGCGGTCCAATAATGTCCGATCATCACGGGTTGGGCACGTTGTAAGTGCGTGTACGCTGGGACCACCATGTTTCCATCTTTTTCCGCTCGGTCCACGAACGCTTGTTGCAGGTTTTGCAGCAAGTCGGAGATCTCACCAATTGCGTCGCGAATGTAGAGACGCATGTCAGTCGAGACTTGATCGTTGCGACTTCTTGCCGTGTGAAGCTTGCGGCCGACATCCCCGATGCGTTCTATCAATGCATTCTCGATGTGCATGTGGATGTCTTCCAACTCGATCCGCATTTCGAAGTCGCCGTTTTCGATCTCCTTCTGGATCTCGTCAAGGGACTCGGCAATTTGATCGGCTTCCTCGTCGGTGATCAACTTCACGCGAGCGAGCATGCGTGCGTGAGCTTTGGACGCACGGATATCGACCTCGGCCAGCCGCTGATCAAAGCTGATCGATTCGGTAAATTGCTCGACACGCTGATCGGTGTCTTGTTGGAATCTCCCGCTCCACGCCTTTGCCACAGTAACCTCCATCAGTTTTCGGCATTGTTCGAGCCAAACAATTTACGAGATGGGTGGGTTCGTTTGCAACAATTGACCAAATATCGAGAATAGATGTGGTCAATGCCCAATGGCCAAATCTCAATGACAATGGAAGAATTTGATTGAACGTTCCCCTTGGTCATTGGGATTTCGTCATTGGTCATTCTTGGTTCTGTGTCACACGGTAGGAGTCCGAAAAGTATGTCCGACCAAAGAAACGCCGTGGTCCTAGTCAGCGGCGGTTTGGACTCGGCAACCATCTTGGCGATCGCGCGAGAAATGGGGTTTTCGCTGAATGCGATTTCGTTCGATTACGGTCAGCGTCACCGGTTCGAACTGCAATCCGCTCGCCAAGTTTGTGCTGCGAATAACATTGAACAACATATTACCGTGCCCATCGATTTGCGAGCCTTCGGGGGCTCGGCGTTGACCGACGAGATCGATGTTCCCAAAGACCGCGACGAAGACGAGATGGATGCGGGGATTCCCATCACTTACGTGCCGGCTCGCAACACGGTGTTCCTGTCCCTGGCATTGGGATGGGCTGAGGTGCTGGGTGCCTTCGACATATTCATTGGAGTCAACGCGATTGATTACAGTGGCTATCCCGATTGCCGTCCGGAATTCATCGCCGCCTTCTCGGAAGTAGCCCGTTTGGCCACGAAGGCTGGCGTTGAAGAGACTGGGAAATGGACGATTCACACGCCATTGATCTCACTGACGAAGGCGGAAATCATCAGCCGTGGTCTGGAGTTGGGCGTTGACTATGGGCTGACTCACAGTTGCTACGATCCCGATGAAAACGGTGTTTCCTGTGGTCGCTGCGACTCTTGTCAGTTAAGGCTGAAAGGCTTCAGCGAGGCTGGCGCGACCGATCCCGTGCCTTACAGTTGAGCATCTGCGACGAAGCCATCTGATTGTTTAACCCGTAGCCGCAGGCGAGGTTTTCTTCGCCTCTGCGGCTACGGGTTAAACGAGGAATAGAAGCTCGGCTTTTTGAAAAGCCGGGCTTCTGCGATTCAGTCTCTCGCCAAATTCGCCCTAACATGAAGATGGGTATCATTTTCCTGCGCGAATTGGCTAGAATGTAGGATCAACAAACGCCGATGTTTTCATTGGTGCGTAAATTAGCTAAAACTCGATTTTGAATCCGTCTGACCCACTTGAGGTTTCCGATGCCAATTTCGATGAATTGTGATGGTATGACACGTCGTCATTGTCTGCAGCTTGGGCTGGGGGCGTTGATGGGCGGGGGCTTCGTTGATGCTTTGCGTTTGCGAGGTCTTGCCAGCGAATCTGGGAATGGCCCAATTCCAACCGCGAAGAATTGTATTTTGATTTGGATGGACGGCGGGCCGACTCACTTCGAGACCTTCGATCCCAAGCCTGACGCTCCTGCTGAATACCGGGGCGACTTCGACGCGATCAACACCAAGGTTGCTGGAGTCCATTACTCGCAGCACATGTCGAAGCTGGCCGAGAGCTTAGACAAGTACTCGATGATCCGCTCGATCCGCCACAATCAAGGAAACCATGGTGCGGGCAATCACTACATGATGACCGGAGCGCCGCCACGAATTCCCGTTGGCTGTGGTGCGTTCGTCAGTTTTCATCCGAGCATGGGTTCCGTTGCCAGTCATGAGCTGGAAAAGGCTCCCGGTTTGCCCTCGTATTTCTCGATGCCCCAAATGTCACGGTCGGGCGGTCCCAACTTCCTCGGCGCGAAGCATGCTCCGTTTGTTGTTGGCTCTGATCCGAACAGTAGCAACTTCCAAGTTCGCGACGTCGCATTGCCCAAGGGCTTGACCGAGCCACGCTTTGGCCATCGCAGCGACTTGCGAAACTTGGTCGATCGAATGAAGCGAATCGGTGACAAAGCTGCTGGCGATCCCGTTAACGCTTTGGACGAATACTACGATCAGGGCCTCAGCTTGATCACATCAAAAGAAGCTCAAGCCGCCTTCGATATTCACCGTGAACCTGACGAAATCCGTGAATCGTACGTTCGCGATTCATTTGGCCAGCGCTGCTTGTTAGCTCGACGCCTGGTCGAAGCGGGCGTTCCTTTTGTGACGGTCTACGACGGTGGTTGGGATCATCACTCGGACCTATTCGGGCGTTGCCGCAGCCGGCTTCCGAAATGGGATCAAACTGTTTGGATGCTCATTCACGATCTGCAAGAACGTGGGCTTTTGGATAGCACGCTTGTTCTGGCGCTGGGAGAGTTTGGTCGAACGCCGAAGATATCGACATTGCCCAGCAGCAAGACTCCCGGTCGAGATCACTGGGCGAATGCGATGTCCGTGTTGATGGCTGGCGGTGGTACTCCTGGCGGAGTCGTCGTCGGAGCAACAGATAAGAACGGGCATTCAGCGATGGAACGAGTTCTCTCGCCCGAAAACTTTGTCTCGACGGTTTACACCAAGCTGGGTATCGATCCGAACAAGATGGTTTACACTCCGCAAGGACGACCGGTCCATCTGGTGAGTGATCCCACGCCAATTGAGGAGCTTTGCTAGAAAGCTCCAGTTCCAAGTTCGGCACCGAACCCATCTCAGTGCCCATAGGCATACAACCATCGGTTGCCCAATGTCGGAAATTCAAAAGCTGTTTGTGTTCGAGCAATCTCGTGACACCTTGATCATTGAGCCTCAAGGTGACAGCGTCGGCTTTCGCGCGACCGACGTCGACAAAGAAATCCAAACGCTTACGCAATTAATCCGGCTTGATGACGTATCAAACGTCGTCTTTGATCTAAAGCAAGCCAATTATTTTGGCTCGTCAATGATTGGAATGATCATCGCATTGGCAGAGGAGATGCGAAACCATGGCGGCAAGGCCGTCATGTGTGACGTTTCCCCTCAAATGAAGCAAATGCTGGAAATCATGAAGGTTGGCCTCGTCTTGGAGCAATTCCCCAATCGACGCAAGGCCCTGAAAGCAGTCTCGAAGTAGCGAGAAGCTCGGCCTTACTTCTTTTCTTCGACGCTCGATTCTTGCAGCAACTGCTCCAGTACTTCCACAGGCTGAGCTCCCATCACGCCGCGGCCGTTGATAGCGAAGACGGGGACACTGCTCAGTTGAAGCCTTTGGCATCGCTTCCAGTCAAGGTCCACGGACAACCCAAACTCGCGCGACTCGAGAACTTTCTTGGCATCATCTTCGGAAAGCCCAACTTTACGAACGACTTTCAGCAACTCATCCAGCTCGGCGATGTTGGCGCGATCGACGAAGTACGCTTCGAACAGTGCTCGATGGATCTTCTCACCATCTGGTTGGGATTCGGCCCACTTGGCCAATTCTTGAGCTAACCGACTGTTGTAAGTCATGGTGCGCTTTGAGTAGGGCAATCCCTCGTCTTGCATCGTTTTGAACAATCGTTCTTGAGATGCCGCGACATCAATGTTTCGACCGGCGAACAACTCTTCCAGCGTTCGACCTTCGGCTGGAGTTTCCGGATGCAGTGGAAAATGGCGAACTTGAATGTCAAAGTCGAACTTCTCTTGCAGCTTTGTGGCACGCACGGTGCCAATGTAACACCACGGTCAGATGTAATCCGTATAGATTTCCAAGACGGGTCGCTGATCCATGTTTGGCTTTTCCACGTTTTTAGCGACTGATAGCGGCGGATCGGACTCGTTGTTCGAAGTCGAACTGCTGCTACAGCCAAGGGTTACGAACACAGCCAACGCAACGATTTGCCGTTGAATGTGATGGCAGGATATCGGATTCATGGGGAACTCTTCAATTGTCACACATCAATCTTTCGACATATAATAATGAACCTGCCGAGTTTTCGCGATAAGTTTTCGTTGGTTCGCCTTTGCGAGCCTTTCCTCCATCGCGAAGTCTCTATCATGACGGACCAGTCGACAGGTGGGAACACCTACAATGCTTGAAATTACCACGACC